>DYQK01000111.1 GCA_020719385.1 Rikenella microfusus
CAATAATGGGTACTAATCCTTCGAATTTTAAAGGAGACAATTTGCCTGTGGAGAATGTTTCTTGGAATGCTTGTCAGGAATTTGTACAGATATTGAACGAAAAAACGGGCAAAAAGTTTCGTTTACCGACAGAGGCAGAATGGGAATATGCCGCACGCGGCGGCAATAGAAGTGTTGGTTATATGTATATGTATTCAGGTAGCGACAACATTGACGAAGTTGCTTGGTATGATAATAATTCAGGAAGTAAAACTCATCCTGTTGGAACTAAGAAAGCAAATCAACTTGGTGTTTATGATTTGTCGGGCAACGTGTGGGAATGGTGCCAAGATTGGTACGGTTCTTACAGTAGTTCTACACAGACAAACCCTACAGGACCTACTACCGGGCAGTACCGTCTTTTCCGTGGCGGCTCTTGGGACAACGACGCCAGGGATTGCCGCTCCGCTTCTCGTGGCAACAGCACGCCTACGTCTCGCCGCTACAGTGTGGGTTTTCGGTTGGTTCTTTCTCTCCAAGTTCGATAAAAATTCCATTTTATTTACTTAACCTGACAGGTGCAAGCACCTGTCAGGTTATTTTATGAAAATCGTGGGTTAAATTTTCCCATTCCCCGCAATAAATTGCGGGGTTAATAATCGCAAAGTTGGAATATTTCCCTCCGATTTTAATCGGGGGGAAAAAAATGTCAAAATATTTAGCGTTGCCATCGCTTTGAGTGATGTCAACGCTTTCGCAAAAAAATTTAATTTATTTCAGAAAAAAATATTTGTTCATTCGCAAAAAAGTTTTATCTTTGCCTCAAAAATTTAAAAATTTTATGGAAATAAATTTTCCAATTTACACTCCGCAAGAGATGTTATCGATTATATCGGGCTTGATAGTTTCACAACAGGAGCTCAGAGCTTCTATGGAAAAATTCGAAGCGGATTTGCAAAAAAGCCGCGAAAAAGCCGACAAGGAAATGCGTGAACTCCGACAAGAACTCGGCGGTTTCGGCAGAACACAAGGCGAATTAGCCGAGAGATATTTTCAAAAGGCAATTCAACGAAATATGAAAATTTTGCACGTAGACCTGCAAGAAATGGAGACAAACGTCAACAAATACAGCAAAGCCTTAGACATTCGCGAGGAATATGATATGATTTTAACGAATTCCGATATTATTGTGGTAGTCGAAGTTAAACATAAATTGCGAGTCGAGGATGTTGAAAAGTTTTACTCGAAAAAAATACCGAATTTTCGCAAATTATTTCCCCACAGAAAAGATTATCAAATTGTTGGTGCTGTTGCGGCGTTTTTGTTCGACAAAAATTCGCAAGAATTAGCAGAAAATTATGGTTTTCTCGTTTTGACAAAGACTGGCAAAGAATTAGAAGTTCTCAATTCAAAATACAATATTTTTTAACAAAAATTAAGATTTAGTTTTGCGTTGCCATCTCTTTTAGCGATGGCAATGCTTTCGCAAGTTTTATTTCAAACATATTAAACTCTGTCGCGTTGCTTTTCGCACCCTGACAGGTTTATATAAACCGATGTTTTGTAGTAAATTGCTGCGAGTCGTTCTGAATCTGACAGATTTTTTGTAAAAAATTATTTTTTCTAATTGTAAATATGCAAACTATTTTGTGCGTTAGTGAGTGAATTTATCCCAAACCAAGAAAATAATAAAATCAAAAACGAAAACGCCGCAAGATAAAGCGAGGTGTTTTGATTCAAATTTTTTTGTCGTAAATGTATGTAAATCAAATAGTTAGTCCAACATAAAAATGCCCAAATTTCCTTTGGGTCCCAGGTCCAATAATGTCCCCAAGCGGTTTTTGCCCATATTGCCCCGAATATTAGTCCCAAAGTCAGAAAGGCAAAACCCAAGAAAATAAAATTATCGCAGAGAAATAAACTTTTTTGTATATCATTTTTTTTCCTAACAATTTGATTCACAGCCACAAGACAAGCCCCCGCCAGCAACGCATAACCCGCAATATAAACAATTACGTGAGGGAGGAACCAAAAACTTTGCAAAGCAGGTGCAAGATTTTTCTCGAAATTTTCTGGTCGCAAAACATTGATAATCAAAAAAAGAGATGAAATTATTGAGGTAAAAAAGAGAAACCAAAAATGTTTCCATCGCAAAAAAATGAAAATACCTGAAATTTGTAGAAAAAATGCGTACCATAATCTCGTTTCGCCGAGAGTTTGTAAAGGTGGTCGTTGCAAAAATATCCAAATTTTTAAAATTATCGCAAATAAAAAACCTATTCCTGTAAAAATTAAAATATTTCCGAGAATTTTTTTATTCGAAAAAAAGAGAACAGTTATTCCTGAAAACCAAAAAAGAATCGTTAAAATGGCAAAAAGAGAAAAATTTATCATAAATTTTCGAAAAAATATAAATTATTTAAAAAATTTGTGTACTTTTGTCTTTTGAAATTTTTGCCAAAAATACATATTTTTTCAATGATAAAAAATTTTTATTTTTTCATTTTGATTCTTTTTTTGCTTTCGTTTGTGAGTTGTATTCCGACTCGAAAGTTAAAATATGTTCAAGATTTTTCCGATTCGAGTGAGAATAGTTATGCTGTTACCGACAGGGCGTCTAAAAAAATTGTTCCTTACGATGAATTATATATCACCGTTTTTAGTACAGACGAGAAAACTGCGGGCTATTTTAATGTTACGCCAACGGTAAGTTCCAATGTTCAGGGCGGTTTGAGTTTGTTTACTTATACGGTTAACGATTCGGGAACAATAAATTTTCCTTACGTTGGGAAAATTGTGTTAAAAGATTTGACTCTTGATGAGGCAAGAAATAAAATTCAACTTTCTCTGAACGAATATGTTGAACAGTCGTTTATTACGGTGAAGTTTGTTGAAAAAGATATTACGGTTTTGGGCGAGGTGAATCGTCCGGGCAAATTTTCAATAACAAGAGACCAGATAAACGTTTTTCAGGCATTCGCTATGTGCGGCGATTTAACTTTTTACGCAAATCGAAATAAAATTACAATTATTCGAGAAGACAAAGGAAAAATTACGTACAATTATATCGATGTTACTGATAAAAAAATAGTTTTGTCGGAGTTTTATTATCTCAAACCGAATGATATTGTGTATGTCGAGCCGCTGAACGCAAAATTTTGGGGCATTAAACCCTCGATGCTTGAGACAACAATGACTTATTTGACTTATTTTAGCACAATTATGTCGGCATTAGCATTAATTATTTCACTTTCAAAATAAAAAATTATGGAAGAAAATAAACCTGTTCAGCAACAAGAGGAAGGAATAAATTATATTGCACTTTTTTTTAAATTTCTTCAACATTGGTATTTGTTTGCGATAAGTGTTTTAGTATTTTTGACTGCAGTTTTTTTGTTCAACCGTTATACAACTCCGCTTTACAAATCATTTTCAACTGTTTTATTGGGAGGGAAAAATAATTCGTCTGTGGTTTTGGAGGGTTTAAACATTGGTTCTTTCTCGGAGCAAAAGGTCGTTGAAAACGAGATAAATATCATCAAATCGTATTCGTTGATACAAAAAACGCTGCAAAAATTAGATTGGAACGTTTCTTATTTTATTGACAAAGGTTTTTTCCCCGACAATATTTATAAACGAAATCCGTTTATTGTTCGTTTCGATTCTGCACATTTTCAGCCTTTGCGAGTCAGAATTACGTTTAAACTCGTTGATGACAGCACTTTTACCGTTGTCGGAGCATACGATAAATTAATTTTGCACAATTATAGTTTGCAAAAAACCGAAATTGGCAGTATGCGTTTGCAAAAAAATTTTCGTTTCGGAGAGTTAATACGAGATAGTGCGTATAGTTTTCGTATTTTTCGGAATCATAAATTTCCCATCGAAAAAGGTTATCATTATTTTTTCGTTTTCGAGAATATGGAGAATATTGCGTTGTATCTGCAAAGTTCAATGAAAGTTCAGACCGTGGGGAAAAATGCGTCAATAGTTTCTGTCTCGCTTGAGGCAGAGAATCAGTTGAAAATTATTGATTTTCTCAACACTTTAACGCAAGTTTATATCAAGCAAGGCCTAGAAAAGAAAAATAAAATTGCGACAAATACTATTGATTTTATTGATAAACAACTTTTGGGCATTTCTGATTCGTTAAATTTGGCGGAAAATCGGTTACAAAATTTTCGCACAGATAACAAGGTGTTAAATTTGAGTTTTCAAGCACAGCAAATTTATCAACGAATGTTGGATTTGGAAAAAGAAAAATATCAACTTCAGTTGAGTGCGAAGTATTTCGATTATATCAAAGATTATTTTACGACTCGCCCCGAGATGGACAAATTAATTGCTCCCTCGACGATGGGCATCAACGATGCGTTGCTGAATAAAATGGTTTCGCAACTCGGAGACGTTTACTCGCAAAAACAAAGTATGTTAAATCATCCTGAAAAGAATTTTCACCTGCAAAAATTAAATTTACAAATTGAGAATCTCAAACAATCGATTTTGGAAAATGTGAAATATATTGTCGGCACTTCGCAAATTTCGCTGCAAGCAATAAATAAACGCGAGCAAGAGATGAACACCGAAATAAACGCTTTGCCCAAAACTGAACGCGAACTCTTAGGCATTGAACGAAAATTTAAAATTAATAACGAAATTTATACTTTTCTTTTGCAGAAACGTTCCGAATCGCAAATTGCGAAGGCTTCAAATTTGCCCGACAACGAAGTTGTTGACGTGGCAAGTTTGCAAACCTCCGAGATGACTTACCCCAAAAGTAAAATGAATTATATTATTGGTTTGTTGCTGGGAATGTTGATTCCTGCGATTTTTATTTTTGCGAAAGAATTTTTCAACGACAAAATACGCGGAAAGCAAGATATTGAACGTTTTACAAATTTTCCCGTTTTGGGTTTTGTCTCTCATAACAACAAAGAATCGAAATTAGTTGTCGTAGACCATCCGAAATCTCACATTTCTGAATCATTTCGAGCAATACGAACCAATTTGCAATTTTATTCGCAAGGAAAAGAGAAACAAATTATTTTATTAACCTCTTCAATAAGTAGCGAGGGAAAAAGTTTTAATGCGGCAAATGTTGCTTCAGTTTTTTCAATAATTGGGAAAAAAACGGTTATTTTGGGTTTCGACCTTCGAAAACCTCGATTATATGATGATTTTGACCTCGAAAATAAAATTGGAATAAGCAATTTCTTAGTCAACCAAGCAGAATTAGATGAAATTATTCAACCGACAAAAGTTAAAAATCTTGATTTAATTGCTGCTGGTCCCGTGCCGCCGAATCCTGTTGAGTTAATTGCCTCGCAACGAACCGATGAACTTTTTACTTTGTTGCAAGAAAGATATGACTGCATTGTTATTGATACGCCGCCCATTGGTTTAGTTACTGATGCATATTTGCTTACGAAATATTCCGATATAAATTTATTTGTTACGAGACAAAATGTCACTCTTAAACGAATTTTCGCTTCAGTAATTACCGATATTTCTGTCAGCAAATTGAAAAATGTCGGTATTCTCATCAATGATGTAAAAGCAAAAGAAGGTTATTACGGTTATGGCTACGGAAATTACGGTTACGGCTACGGTTATGGATATGGTTACGGCTACGGTTATGGATATGGCTACGGTTACGGCTATTATGACGACGACGAAGAGGTACAACCTCCAACATTTCTCGATAAGTTAAAACAATTCAAATTTTAAAATGTTGAAAAATTTTTTATGAAAAAAATACGAGTACGTTTTGCACCGAGTCCTACAGGTGCTTTGCATTTGGGCGGAGTACGAACAGCATTGTTCAATTATTTGTTTGCTCTCAAACATCAGGGCGATTTTTTACTTCGAATCGAAGACACCGACCAAACACGTTACGTCAAAGGTGCTGAAGAGTACATTATTGAGTCTTTGCGATGGTGCGGAATCGAGTACAACGAAGGAGTCGGCAAAGAAGGAAACTTCGGTCCATACAGGCAATCGGACAGAAAAGAAATTTACAAACAATACGCAGACAAACTTATCGAAAACGGCGGTGCGTATTTTGCCTTCGACACTCCCGAGGAACTCGAAGAAATGCGAAAACATTTAGAATCAATACATTCTGAAACCCAACAATATGACGCAAAAACGCGAAAATTGATGAAAAATTCTTTAACTTTGCCTGAAAACGAAGTCAAAGAACGAATCGCAAAAGGAGAACCTTACGTCATTAGAATTAAAACTCCCGAAAACGAGGAAATTGTCGTTCAAGACTTAATTCGCGGTGCGGTGAAGTTTCACTCAGAGATTCTTGACGACAAAGTGTTGTTCAAATCTGACGGAATGCCGACTTATCACCTTGCGAATGTTGTTGACGACCATTTGATGCAAATTTCTCACGTCATTCGAGGCGAAGAGTGGTTGCCGTCAACGCCGTTGCACGTTTTATTGTATCGTTTTTGGGGTTGGGAAAACGAAATGCCGCAATTTGCACATTTGCCGCTGATTCTTAAACCTGACGGAAACGGAAAATTGAGTAAAAGAGATGGGTTAAAATTGGGGTTTCCTGTTTATCCGCTTCGTTATACCGACCCTTCAACATCTGAAGTCTCGGAAGGTTATCGCGAATGGGGTTATTTACCCGAAGCATTTATCAATATGTTGGCATTTTTGGGTTGGAATCCTGGAACGGAGCAAGAAATTTTCTCGTTAAACGAACTTGTTGATGCGTTTTCGTTGGAAAAAGTAAGCAAAGCAGGGGCAAAATTCGATTTGGAAAAAGCAAAATGGTTTAATCATCAATATTTGCGTACTTCGTCGAATCAAAAATTAACGCAACTTTTTCAACATTTTCTCAAACAAAAAAATATTTTTGCAGAAAATCATTTTGTTGAGAAAGTTTGTGAAGTAATCAAAGAACGTTGTCATCTTGTGAGTGAATTTTGGGGACAAGGATTTTATTTTTTCGAAGCACCGAAGGAATACGATTCGGCAACAATGAAAAAAGTGTGGAAAACAGAAACACCGCAAATTCTTTGTGAAGTGAAAGAATTAATAAAAAATTGTTCAGAATTTTCCGCAGAAAATCTTGAGAAAATCGTGAAAAATTTGATAAACGAAAAGCAATATTCTGTCGGTATTGTGTTTAATTCGTTGCGTTTAGCGATGGTCGGCAAAAATTTTGGCATCGATTTGTTTAAAATTTTCGAAATCTTGGGTAAAAACGAAGTTTTAAACCGAATCGAAGCAATTTTAAATTAAATTTATTTTAAAACCTGTCAGGTACAAGTACCTGACAGGTTTTCCACTTTTCGAATTCTTCAATAACATCTGTAAAAATCCAATCTAAAATTCCAACAATTTTTTGTGGATTCT
Organism: Rikenella microfusus; assembly: GCA_020719385.1. Taxonomy (GTDB): domain Bacteria; phylum Bacteroidota; class Bacteroidia; order Bacteroidales; family DYQK01; genus DYQK01. Next base: position 7,354 of record DYQK01000111.1, read on the forward strand.
GACTCAAGGAATACGAAATTTCATCTTGAGTGAAAATATTGTCCTGCAATTTTGCGAATTCCCACAAAATTCCATTCGTGGCAATTCCATAAAGTGGAAATTCCGTGCCGCCATTAATTTTTTGACAAGCAATTAACTCAGCCAAACATTGCGACCAACATTCCTCAAAATTATCTCGTTTCGCTTCTGCCGTGATTAGCAAAGGATTACGAAATTTCATATAACTTTCCCTCTCGTTTTTAAACGAAAATAAATAATCGGGAGTGCCTGAAAGTTCCTCATCAACGAATAATTTATACTCGTGACTCCAGAGATTTAATTTTTTATGTCGTTTCAAAGCAAAACGAATGGTCGGAGAAATAAAATATTCACACAACGCATACTCGGAAACATTAATTTTTTTCAACGAAAAAGAAAATTTCAATTCCTCAATGAAATATTCAGAAATTTGCATTGACAAATTTTCACTCAACAATTTTTCTTTTCTCAACTCAATATTATATTTATCTGAAATTTCTTGTAGCGAAGTAAAATTTGAGAACATAATTTTATTTTTTTTACAAAATTACAATTTTTTTTCAAAAAAATAAACTTTCTCAAAAATTTTTCGCAAAATTATAAAAAATATTTTTACTTTTGCGGAATAAAATAATTTGAAAAGATGTCTACATTTTCTTAAAATCGATTTTCAATTTCCTCACCGCTAATAATGACAACAATTTTTTTGCCGTCAGGGGAATAATTTGGTATTTCGCAAGCAAACAAATTATCAATTATTGACTGCATTTCCTCGTCAGACAAAATTTTTCCATACGAAATTGCCGAAGTTTTTGCCGAAGAATACGCAATTCGATGATTTTTCTCTTTATTTTCCAACGAAAAAGAATGTTTATAATTTTCAAGCAACGAAAGGATTATTTCTCGAATGTTCGAAGTTTGAATATCGGAGGGAAAAGATTGCACCAAAAAAGAATTCTCACCCCTGGGGGCAATATCGAAACCAAGCGAAAATAATTCGTTGCGAATCTCGTTCAATAAAGAGGTTTCTGCTCTGTTTAACTCAATAGTTAGCGGAAATAAAATTTGCTGCGAAGTTATTTCGCTTTGCGACTCGATTTCTCGCAAAAATTTTTCATATAAAATTCTCTCGTGAGCACCTTTTTGGTCAATAATCATTAAACCAGATTTCACTGAGGTTAAAATGTATTTGTTTTTTAACTGCATTATTGAGTTTTGCGTTGCAGTTTGCGGCAAATTTTCACTTTGCACAGAGTCAATAAACGAAATTTTCGTTTCATTTTCAGATTCTGAAACAGAAATTTGCTCGTCATTTTTAAAATCTTGATACAATTTTTCCCAATTTGCCAAATTTTGCTTCTCGCGAAACGTTTTTTCTTTTCTCGAAAAATTTTTCTCCTCTGAAAAAGGATTATAATTTTCATTAAACTTTATTGACGGCGGAATAATTTTTGTATTTTGCGTAAGTATTGGAATATCAACATTTTCTGTTGTCTCAAAATCGATGGGCGGCAACAAATTAAATTTCCCAATTGCCTCTTTGACTGCCGAGACAAGGACTTGAAAAATTGTATTTTCATCTAAAAACTTAATTTCGGTTTTGGTTGGGTGAATATTGACATCAATTTTCGAAGGCGGCACCTCGAAATATAGAAAATACGAAGGAATATCATCTTTTGCGATAATTTGGTCGTAAGCCTGCAAAACGGCTTTGTGAAAAACATTATGACGCATAAATCGTTGATTGACAAAGAAATACTGTTCTCCTGACATTTTTTTTGCGTTTTCAGGTTTGCCGATAAAACCCGAAATTTTAACAATTGGCGTCTCTATTTGCACAGGAGTCAGTTGTTGTTGAATTTGTTTTCCCAAAATTCCGACAATTCTTTGCCGCAACGAAGTATTTGGCAAATTTAAAATTTCATTTCCATTATGTTTTAGCGAAAACTCTATTTCAGGATGTGCCAAGACAATGCGTTCAAATTCAGCAGAAATATGGCGAAACTCGGTGGAATCGGCTTTGAGAAACTTGCGTCTCGCAGGAATATTGAAAAATAAATTTTTCACTACAAAATTACTGCCTTTTTGGCAGGAACAAACTTCTTGCTTTTCGACTTGTGAACCGTTGATTATCAAGAGAGTACCTAAATGTTGGTTTTCCTGCTTGGTGCGAAGTTCAACTTGCGAGACAGCCGCAATAGAAGGCAACGCCTCGCCGCGAAATCCAAATGTTGTTATCGCAAAGAGGTCATCGGTGTTTTTGATTTTTGAAGTTGCGTGTCTTTCGAAAGCCATTCTTGCGTCTGTCTCCGACATACCGATTCCGTTGTCTGTTATCTGAATCAAAGTTTTACCTGAATCTTGAATGTTGACAGAAATGTTGCTTGCTTTTGCATCGACAGAATTTTCGACTAACTCCTTGACCACCGATGCAGGACGTTGAATCACTTCTCCCGCAGCGATTTGATTTGCGATAGAATCAGGTAATAATTGAATTATGTCAGTCATTTTAGAGAAAAATAAATTTAACGGCACAAAATTAACATTTTTTTCGAATAAAAAAAAACTAAACGAGATTTTTCGTTTAGTTTTTCATTCCGTAGAAAAAAATTATTTTTTATCTGTGGAATCGGTTTTTGTTTTCTCTTTGCTTTTGTCTTTTTTGCCTTTTTTATCGTCTTTTTTGCCTTTTTTGTCATCTTTTTTGTCTTTGGTTTTTCCTTTTCCTGCCTCGAATTTGTATTCTTTGTTTTGAATCTTCTCGTCAAATTCGGCTTTTTGTGCGTCGGTGGTCAAAACGGAGCGAAGTTTTGTTTTGTTTTCTTTGATTTGATTCGCAACTTCCTCTTCGGCTTTTGTTTTGTCTTTGCCTTTTGTTTTCATTGATTTTGCGTGAAGTTGTTGCAAAGTTTTCATTTGCTCTTTCTGCATTTTTTTGACCTGTTCTTTTTGTTCCTTGGTCAAATCTTTGATTTTGCTGAAATCTTTGTACAACTCAGGCTGTGCCATAACAGACGAGATAGTGAAGAAAAACGCTACGAGAGTAGCAAAAACAAACGTTTTTTTCATTGAAAAAAATTTTTAAAATTTAACTTTGCAAAGTTACAACTTTTTATTAATTCTCAAGCAAAAATTTATGTTAATAATTGTTAAAAGTGAAAAAAAATTAAACAGAGTTTAAAATATTATATTTTGAAGTCCTTTATGAAGGGCAAAATTCCATAATGTTGACGCCTGTCAAAGCAATTAAAGTAACATTGAAAATACACAAAATGAGAAATAAAAAGTAGATTTTTGTTTTCATAATTTTAAAATTTAACATCTGCAAAATGAATAAAACTTTTTTGAAAAACCAAATTTTTTTAATAATTTGTTTTCCACTCTTTCGGTGTAAAACTTTCATCATTGACTATTGAAACGAGATTTCCTGTTTGCTTCAAAACGTATAAACCTTTTTTGTACGCATAACGGTCAACACCGTCTTCGTAAGTGATGGCAGCGACCGCACCTAATAACGTTTTCTCGTTCAAAAGAATGTGTTTTGGGGCAATCTCGCTAATTCTGTTTAAACGCTCAAGATGCTCGTCAACATCGTCTTTTGTGAATTTCGTTTTCACCTCGACAATAACAGCAATGTTGGTGTCAATTAACAGCCAATCGATTTCGTAATAATCTTTGCCGTCTTTTTTCCCGACTACTGAACGCAAAAGTGTTTCGACATTAATTCCTTTTGCTTTAAACATCGGAATAATGTTGGGACGAATCATTTCTTCGGTAAATTTACCGAGAAAACCCGTCAAACTTCCCATTTTTTTATCGAATTCTTTGTTGCGTTTTTCTGCTGCTTCGTTGCTTTTTTGCAAATCGGCTTCGAATTTTTCGCGGCTTTTTTGCAAATCGGCTTCGAAATCGGCATGACGTTTTTCGGCGTCAGCGTTGCGTTTTTCCGCTGCTTCGTTGCTTT
>DYQK01000112.1 GCA_020719385.1 Rikenella microfusus
TAATTTTAATTTTTGAAAAAACTTGTCAAGTTTCGAAAAACCTGACAAGATTTCTGTGTTTTACGAAGCACGAAGTCGTTGAATTTCGTTTTGTGCCTCATAAATTTTGCGTTCCATTTCTTTTTCCTTCTCCTTGAGCGAGGTTATGTCGCTGCTGAGAACAATTATTTTGTAAAATTTCTCGTTCTCGTCTTTTATTGGAGTGAAAGTTTCGAAAAACCACTTCTCTTTTCCTGCAAAAAAGTACTGATTTACTCCCGAATGCGGCATTCCTGACTGTAATTCTTTCCACATTTTTTGAAATTCCTCATCTTTGGCAATTTCCTCGCGCACAAATTCGTTTATTGGTTTCCCAATAAGTTCCGAAGTAGAAATTTCACAAATTCTTTGATAACGAACATTCGCAGAAATAATTTTCCCATCAATAGAAAGTTCAACGCTGCCCCAAGAATTGCCGATAGCCGTAAGAGTATTTTGCAGACGAAGTTTTTCTCTATTAAAATTCTCTTCCTGACGTTCTAATTGTGCAGAAATTTTGTGCAACTGTCCTTCATATTTCTGAACAATTTTTTCATTCTTCTCTTTTTCTTCTTTTTCATTATACGTCATTATCTCGATATTGCGTTGCATCTCTTCGATTTTTAAACGCACTTCCTCCTCTTGTTTTGCCAAACGTTCAGATTTCTCGTGAGACTCCTCAAGCAATCTTGCTGTATTCAAATTGATTCGCACCGAAGAAATTGTCGAAGCAATACTTTCGCTAATTTTTTCGACAAATTCTATTTGATATTTCTCAATAAACGAAAAACTTGCCAATTCAATAACTCCAAAAACTACATCGTTCACTTTCAACGGAACAATCAATATTGAACGAGGATTTTCATCGCCCAAACCCGAAACAATATGCACATAATCTTCAGGAATATCGGTCAGATAATACGTTTCTTGGTCGCGAACACATTGCCCGATTAAACCTTCGCCCAATTCTATGCGTTTCTGCACATATTTTCGTCTGTCGTAGGCATAAAAAGCACTCAACTCAATAAAAATATCATCCTTCTCGGTGTCGTTCAATATATATAATCCGCCGATTTGTGCTTCGAGATATTTCACCACATTACTGATAATCCGATACGAAAATTCTTCCATATTGGCGGTGCTTTCTCGCAACAACTCGCCGAATTTTGCCAAACCCTGAGCCGCCCAACTGCGTTGGTTGTTTTCTATTTTGCGAAGTTCTGCCTCCTCGGAAGCTTTTTTCAAATTGCTTCTCATTATCACTAATGAATTTCCTAAAACATCTTGGTCGCTCATCGGTTTGAAAGCAGACGAAAATTCGCCTTCACCAATCTTTAACGCAAATTCGGAGGTTCGCCGTAGACCAACAATTAAAACGCCTAAGGCATCAGCCATTTCACCGATTTCGTCAGAACGTTTTTGTATTTTTTCCTCGGGTAAAATTCCTTTTCCCATCAACAAAATTATCTGTTTAATTGCATTTATCGGACCAACTAAGGCACGCGTAAGAAAAACCGCAATAATTAAAATTGCCAAAAACAAAATCATTGCCATCCAAAAAATAAATTTTTGAAAATCGCCAAACGACTTTTCCATCGTAAGATTCGCATTTTTCATTATTGCCTCTTGCTCTTTGATTAAAATATTAAGTTTCCCCAAAATTTTATCCGACAAAATAATGATTGCCCCATTTTGCTCAACTTTTGACTGAATTTCAAAAGTCTTCATTAAATCATTATACGACTCAAGCGAATTTAATTGCGACATAATTTGTTGATGTTCGTCGAAAAGGGTGTCAATACTTTTTGTTACCTCGAAATAAATATTTTGAGTCTCGACATTCCAATTAGTAACAAGCGGTTTTAGCCCCTCGCGAATGCGAGGATATTTGATTTTATGTATCTCAACTAATCGACGTTTGTCCTCGGTGCTATCTTTTCGCTCAATAAAAACCCAATTTTTTATCAACATTTTTGAGTTAACTATCGACGAATAAAGTTCATTCAGATAAGAAGAAGACGGAGTATAAACATTTGTGATTAACGCATTTACTTTTAAATTATCGTCTAAGGTGTTGTAAATCAAGTAACTATTAGTGATAACAGCCACTAACACAATTCCAAAACCGACAAATAATTTGCGTGCTATGGTAAATTTAAAATGTGATTTCATTCTTCGAATATTTTATTTTTTTTGCACTTCAAAATTAATTATTTTTTTCGAAAAAACAATATTTTTCTCAAAAAAAATTTACAAAAAGAATTGCCACCGCTCAAAACGATGACAATGCTAAACTAAAAATTTATTTCATAACTTCATTGACTATCATTTTTTCAAAAGTCGCAAAACGCTGGTCTAAAAGTTTTTTTGCCTTTTCCTTGTCCGAATCTTTGAGAAATGAATATATAATTCCGTTATAAACAATTTGCTTTATGTCTTTGTAAGTCAAAGAGTTATAACGTTTTCCCAAGAGAAAATATTGATAAGAATGAGTAGTTCGCAAAATCCCAGCATCGTCAGTTGAGATAACAACAGGAACGCCAAATTCTAAATACATCATAACAGGATGCTCAGAATTTTTAACGCCCAAAATAAATTCGTTACTGCTAAGATTAATTTCTACGGCAATTTTATTTTCCCGCATAAATTTCAAAGTTTCGTAATTCCTTGATTCATAAGGAATTGCAACGCCATGACCGATTCGATTTGCTTTTCCAACCCTCACTGCGTCTTCAATATGCCAACTTAAATCTTGCGGCGTTACCAATTCGGGAGTTAATTCTCCTGCGTGAATCGAAATTTTCACTTGCGGAAATTTCTTGTGAAAAAAACCAAACATTTGCATATGCAACCAACAATCTCGCAACGCAACATCGGCATTTTCGGGGGCAACAATATTTTCTCCCACTAAAAGAGTGTCCATATCGGAAGACAAAAAACCCAACAACATTTGAGCAAAAACGTCAGTCGGAAATGTCGTTCGCGGGCAATAATTCAAATATCGCACTGTTAAATTGCTGTCGGCGGCGTTTTCTAATCTCGATTTTCGATTCCAATTCGCAATTTTTTCAGAATGTTTTCTCGCAAAATCAGAAAAATTACATTCTTTCACCAAATATTGATACATTTCCTCGAAAATTTTGTCTGTTTCACCTCTTTTTTTCGAAAACGAAATCAACAAAGAGTCATATTTCGAAAAATATTTCTTAATTTTTTCGTCATTCTTGTCGTAAGAGGGTTTTATAAACATTATTTCGAGATATTGAACATTCTCCAAAAGTGCCTGTTTTTTCATTTCCTTCAAAAGTTCAGGTTCGAAACCCTTTGTCATCGGATTCATTAACGAAAAAGTGTTGAAAAAATGCGTATTCGGTGGAATTGCTGCGTTAAAATTTGTGTAATTTTTGGTTGTTATCAACGAAATTGCCCTGTCTTTTAAATCTGCAAAATACGCTTCCTTGCGAATTGACTGAATCGGAACGGCATTTTCATTATTGGGTTTTTTGTCAAAAATCTCGCCCGTTTTTTTGTCAATCCACAAATTATTTTTCACTGCGTTTTCGAAGAGAAACTCGCCGAAAGGAGCACCGCTAAAATGTGTGTGAACATCGCCGCCCTTAGGCATACGCAGGAAAAACGCTTGTAACATTGCGTCGTTGTTGCGAATACGTTGAAAATATGTTTCAACTTTTTCGGTGTTTGCTTGTCCCAAAACCAAAATAGGGAAGAGAAAAAAGAATAAAAAGTAGAATTTCTGTCTCATTTTTTGAAATTTTTTTGAATTAATTGCAAAAATAAACATTTTTTTTGAAAAAAACAAAAATTTTCACTCAAATAATTCTGCAAAAATAGAATCTGAAACAAATTTGCCTTTGTTTGTAAGAAAAACTTTGTTATCTGCAATTTTCATTTCTGAATTTTTTATAAATTTCTGAATTTTTTGTGAAAATTTGTTAAATAATTTCTCCCCAAAACGAAGTTTTAAATCGTCAAAATTTATTCCTAAAAAAGTTCGCAACGAAGTCATTAAAAATTCGTTGTACTGATTTTCAAAAGTTAAAAACTCTATCTCACACGGAATCAACGATTTAGAAAGAGAATCAAAATATTTTTTGATATTTTGAACATTCCATTGACGAGAAATTTTATTAAATGAGTGTGCCGCCGCACCGAGACCGAGATATTTCGTCTCCTGCCAATAATTAAAATTATGCTTCGAAATATAATTTTTTAGAGAAAAATTCGAAATTTCATAATGTTCATAACTCTTTGATTCACAAAGAATTATCATTTTTTCGAAAATATTCCAACTTTCTTGGTCTGAAATTTGCGAAAATTTTTTTTCTCGTAACTGCTTGAATAACAATGTATTCTCCTCAAAAGTTAAATGATAACACGACAAATGCGGAATTTGAAACTCAAAAACAATTTCTAAATTTTTCGCAAATTTTTCGAAATCAGAATTCGGCAAACCGTAAATTAAATCGACAGAAATATTTGAGAAACCTGAATTTATCGCATTTTGCAACGCAATTTTTGCCTCATTTTGTGAATGAGAACGCCGTAAAAATTGTAAATCCTCTTCAAAAAAACTTTGTACACCAACACTTAATCGGTTTATTGAAAAATTTTTTAAAATTTTCAAATATTCTAATGTTAAACCTTCGGGGTTCACTTCGAATGTTATCTCGGCATTTTGTGAAACTGAAAAATTTTTGTAAACAGAATTTAAAATCGAAAAAATCTCGTATTCACTTAATAATGACGGCGTTCCGCCGCCGAAATAAATTGTCTCGATGTTTTCTGATTCTAAATAATTTTTTTGTAACTCCATTTCTTTACACAAAAAATCAACATATTGCGACTTTTGAGACAAAATAGCAACACTAAAAAAATCGCAATACGCACATTTCGATTTGCAAAACGGAATATGAATATAAATTCCTGACATTTACAAAGTTTTATCTTCCTGCAAAAGTTTTTCGAAATACGAAATAGTTTTTTTCAAACCTTCTTCTAACGAAATTTTTGGAGTCCATTGATTTAAAATTTGTTGAGCAAGCGAAATATCGGGTTTTCGCTGCAAAGGATCGTCTTGCGGCAAGGGCAAATAAATAATTTCAGATTTCGAATTTGTCAGGTCAATAACTTTGTTTGCCAATTCCAAAATCGAAAACTCGCCTGGATTTCCAATATTTACAGGACCAATAATCGAATCGTCAGTGTTTATCATTCTTATCATTCCCTCAATTAAGTCATCAACAAATTGAAAACTTCGCGTTTGCGAACCATCACCGTAAATTGTAATTGGTTGATTTTTAAGTGCTTGCATAATAAAATTAGAGACAACACGACCATCGTTTGGGTGCATTCTTGGTCCATAAGTATTAAAAATTCGTACAATTTTTATTCGCACTCGATTTTGCAAAAAATAATTTATAAACAATGTCTCGGCACAACGTTTTCCCTCGTCATAACACGCTCGCACTCCAATCGGATTGACGTGTCCCCAATAATATTCAGGTTGCGGATGAATCTCGGGGTCGCCGTAAACCTCGCTTGTCGAGGCTTGCAAAATTTTTGCGTTTTTGCGTTTTGCCAAACCAAGCATATTTATCGCACCCATAACCGAAGTTTTAACCGTTTTAATCGGATTATGTTGGTAATGAATCGGCGAAGCGGGACAAGCAAGATTATAAATTTCGTCAACTTCTGCGAAAAACGGAACAGTAACATCGTGTCGAACCAACTCAAAAAACGGATTCGAGAGTAAATGTTTAATATTTCGCTTGTCACCTGTAAAAAAATTGTCAAGACAAATGACTTCGTTGTTTTCATTTAAAAGTCTTTCACAAAGATGCGAACCAACAAAACCTGCGCCGCCTGTAATTAAAATTTTTTTCATAAATTTTTTTGCAAAATTAATATTTTTTCAAAAAAAAATATACTTTGGGATATAAATTTTAAAAAATTTTCAGCGTTTCCATTTTTCAAAAAGATGCAAACGGAAATTGTCCCTCTGCGGTTTGATGAACTTGCAATTTAAAATCTCTTTTTAAAACTTGATTCGAAGTAAACCGAAAGTTTCCTTCTTTTAGCATTTCTAACGCTTTTTGCGGCGTAATTGACATCTGCGATTCTTTTGTTTGTGTTACCGTAGCAACTGTTTTGTGCGAAACAGAGTCGCATTTTGCAGAATCAACAGATGAATGTTGTTTATTGGAACTTTGTCCACACGAAAACAGCAACAGAGAAGTTGCGACAAGAACTGCGAAATTACGAATTTCAATTTTTTTTTTCATAGATTTCTTTTTTGTGAATTTAAAACTGAACAGCATTTTTGCTGTGGTGCGAAGGTAAACATTTTTTTTGTTTTTTCTAAACTTTTTTAATTTTTCACTTGCTTTTTCGCAATTTTTTTTTACATTTGCAATGTTTAAGTTTAATTCTCACTCAAAAAATCAGTTTTATGAAAAATGTTTTATTTTTTTTATTGATTTTTTCTGCGAATATTGTTTTCGCACAGAGAACAGTAACAGGAATTATCACTGATAAATCGGGACAACCTGTTTCTGACGTAAGAGTTGCGGTGAAAAATTCCAATAATCAAACTTTTACCAATGTTGATGGAAAATATTCCATCGAAGTGCCTGAAGGTTATCGAACTCTCGAATTTTCGAAACGAGAATTTCGAGTGCAAGAAGTTGAAATTGTTGACAATGTTGTCAATATTACGTTAACTTCAATTTATGATGTGAAAGATATTTTCGAATTGTCGCTTGAGGAATTGATGCAAGTCGAAGTAATTGTTGCGTCAAAAGTTTCGCAAAAACAAGAAGAAGCACCGTCAATAGTTTCGGTCATAACGAGTCGAGAAATCGAAATGTATGGGGCAAGAGATATTTCCGATGTTTTGCGAATGATTCCTGGTTTCGAATTTGGAATGGATGTGAATTCTTTATTTGGTTTATTTTTCCGCGGTGCGTGGGGATTTGAGGGGAAAATTCTGATAATGATAAACGGACTTTGCGTCAACGAATTGGCTTATGGCAATTACAATTTTTTCGGCACAATTCCTGCGTCAATGATTTCGAAAGTTGAGATAATTCGCGGACCAGGCAGTTCAATTTACGGCGGTTTTGCCGAGGTGGCAACCATCAATGTCATTACGAAAGGCGGCGAAGAACTCAACGGCGGACAAATAAATTCACATTTAACTACTTTTCACAAAAATTTCGGATTCGGAGGAAATATTTCTTACGGTTTAAAAACTGAAAAAGTAAATATTTCTGCGAATGTTGGTTATTCACAAACGCCGCTTTCGAATCGCGATTACGTTGATTTTGCAGGAAATTCTTTTACAATGGGCAACGAATCTTCAAAACGCCGTTGGTGGCACGTCATTACAAAAGCAAAAATCAACGATTTCTCGTTTGGTTACAACCGAAATTCGTTAAATTTTTATGCACAAGATTGGTTCGGCAATGTTGTCCCGCAAATAAACGGAAATGGCACCGCTTTATTGAACAATTTTACCGAAACCGCTTCGTTCAGTTATCAAAAAAAAATGGGCGAAATTTAATGTTGAACCATTTGTTGAAATTACTCGCGGAAATCCCATTACTACGCCACTCGCGCCTATTTTCAAAGGAAATACGTTAAATCAAGGTTTTCATCGTTATCAAAACGGAAGTGTCGAATTTTTGCGAACAAAATTTCAATTAACAGGAAATTATGTTGGAGAAAATCGGAATTTAATGCTCGGAATCGGATATGTTGTCGACGATGCCTTCGGCTACAGTATCAATGGAAATCCTGGTTTTCAACTCAGCAGCAATGCCGCTGACACTTCGTTCACTGCTAAAACCGATTCGAAATTTGCGTTTATTCAATTTATGCAAAATTGGGGTAACATTAATTTCACATTAGGAACACGATTCGAAAACACTACTTTCGGAAATGCGTTTGCGCCAAGAATCTGAATAATTTATTCTGCCAACAAATTTAATGCGAAATTTTTGTTTGGACAAGCCTATCGAACTCCACAATTATGGCAAGCATATTCTCGTCGTTGGCCGCCCATAGAAGGAATCGGTATTCGACCAGAAATCACACAAACTTATGAACTTGAAACGGGATATAAATTTAATCGAAATATTATTTTGAAATTAAATGCATTTTATCTAACTGTTATGGATAAACTTACGTTTATTCCCGATTATATAACTAATGCAAAAGATCAATTCCATTCGCTCGGTTGCGAAGGTGAATTGCAAATTCGTTACGAAAAAATGGGTGCATATCTCAATATTTCGTATGCAAAACCTGTTGACAGTAAAATTTCTGATAATTCCATCGTTTTCGATTCAGACGAAAAACCACTTGCGTTTTTAGGTTTTCCTGCTTTGAAAATCAATGCCGGCGGTTATTACAAAATTAATAAATTTTCCTTCGCTCCTTCAGCAACATTTTTGGGAAAAAGATACAGCCAAAACTCAACAGACGTGTTTAATAATAAATTGTACACAGAAAATAAACCGTTAATTCTTGCAAATATATGTATTTCGGCAGAAAATATTGTTAAAAACTTTTCGTTGTCGCTTGCTGTTCACAATATTTTCGATTCAGATTATAAAATTTTGCAAGCATATTACGATTCGCATGCACCAATGCCCATCAACGACAGACAATTCACTTTCAATTTGACAGTAAAATTTTAAAAAAATTTATTTATTCCTGATTATTTTTTCACAAATATTATTTTTTCGCAAATTTTTTTTACATTTGCAACGTTTAAGTTTAATTTTTACTCAAAAAATGTTGAATTATGAAATCAATTTTACTTTTTCTATTAATTTTTGCTGCAAATTTTGTTTTTGCACAGAGAACAGTAACAGGAATTATCACTGATAAATCGGGACAACCTGTTTCTGACGTAAGAGTTGCGGTGAAAAATTCCAATAATCAAACTTTTACCAATGTTGATGGAAAATATTCCATCGAAGTGCCTGAAGGTTATCGAACTCTCGAATTTTCGAAACGAGAATTTCGAGTGCAAGAAGTTGAAATTGTTGACAATGTTGTCAATATTACGTTAACTTCAATTTATGATGTGAAAGATATTTTCGAATTGTCGCTTGAGGAATTGATGCAAGTCGAAGTAATTGTTGCGTCAAAAGTTTCGCAAAAACAAGAAGAAGCACCGTCAATAGTTTCGGTCATAACGAGTCGAGAAATCGAAATGTATGGGGCAAGAGATATTTCCGATGTTTTGCGAATGATTCCTGGTTTCGAATTTGGAATGGATGTGAATTCTTTATTTGGTTTATTTTTCCGCGGTGCGTGGGGATTTGAGGGGAAAATTCTGATAATGATAAACGGACTTTGCGTCAACGAATTGGCTTATGGCAATTACAATTTTTTCGGCACAATTCCTGCGTCAATGATTTCGAAAGTTGAGATAATTCGCGGACCAGGCAGTTCAATTTACGGCGGTTTTGCCGAGGTGGCAACCATCAATGTCATTACGAAAGGCGGCGAAGAACTCAACGGCGGACAAATAAATTCACATTTAACTACTTTTCACAAAAATTTCGGATTCGGAGGAAATATTTCTTACGGTTTAAAAACTGAAAAAGTAAATATTTCTGCGAATGTTGGTTATTCACAAACGCCGCTTTCGAATCGCGATTACGTTGATTTTGCAGGAAATTCTTTTACAATGGGCAACGAATCTTCAAAACGCCGTTGGTGGCACGTCATTACAAAAGCAAAAATCAACGATTTCTCGTTTGGTTACAACCGAAATTCGTTAAATTTTTATGCACAAGATTGGTTCGGCAATGTTGTCCCGCAAATAAACGGAAATGGCACCGCTTTATTGAACAATTTTACCGAAACCGCTTCGTTCAGTTATCAAAAAAAAATGGGCGAAATTTAATGTTGAACCATTTGTTGAAATTACTCGCGGAAATCCCATTACTACGCCACTCGCGCCTATTTTCAAAGGAAATACGTTAAATCAAGGTTTTCATCGTTATCAAAACGGAAGTGTCGAATTTTTGCGAACAAAATTTCAATTAACAGGAAATTATGTTGGAGAAAATCGGAATTTAATGCTCGGAATCGGATATGTTGTCGACGATGCCTTCGGCTACAGTATCAATGGAAATCCTGGTTTTCAACTCAGCAGCAATGCCGCTGACACTTCGTTCACTGCTAAAACCGATTCGAAATTTGCGTTTATTCAATTTATGCAAAATTGGGGTAACATTAATTTCACATTAGGAACACGATTCGAAAACACTACTTTCGGAAATGCGTTTGCGCCAAGAATCTGAATAATTTATTCTGCCAACAAATTTAATGCGAAATTTTTGTTTGGACAAGCCTATCGAACTCCACAATTATGGCAAGCATATTCTCGTCGTTGGCCGCCCATAGAAGGAATCGGTATTCGACCAGAAATCACACAAACTTATGAACTTGAAACGGGATATAAATTTAATCGAAATATTATTTTGAAATTAAATGCATTTTATCTAACTGTTATGGATAAACTTACGTTTATTCCCGATTATATAACTAATGCAAAAGATCAATTCCATTCGCTCGGTTGCGAAGGTGAATTGCAAATTCGTTACGAAAAAATGGGTGCATATCTCAATATTTCGTATGCAAAACCTGTTGACAGTAAAATTTCTGATAATTCCATCGTTTTCGATTCAGACGAAAAACCACTTGCGTTTTTAGGTTTTCCTGCTTTGAAAATCAATGCCGGCGGTTATTACAAAATTAATAAATTTTCCTTCGCTCCTTCAGCAACATTTTTGGGAAAAAGATACAGCCAAAACTCAACAGACGTGTTTAATAATAAATTGTACACAGAAAATAAACCGTTAATTCTTGCAAATATATGTATTTCGGCAGAAAATATTGTTAAAAACTTTTCGTTGTCGCTTGCTGTTCACAATATTTTCGATTCAGATTATAAAATTTTGCAAGCATATTACGATTCGCATGCACCAATGCCCATCAACGACAGACAATTCACTTTCAATTTGACAGTAAAATTTTAATTTTCCAAAAAAATTTCACTACTTCCACCTTTGTAAAAAGATGGAAGTGTTTTTTACTCGCAATATTTCAGTTTCACGGCTTGCAGACAAATATAAATTTGTTTTAAACCGTTAAAATTTAACGAATTTTTTAACAGAAATTAAGCATTATTAATATTTGAAAAAACTTTATTTGCCGCAGATTCGATTATATATTGCAAA
>DYQK01000113.1 GCA_020719385.1 Rikenella microfusus
TTTGCGGCAAATATAAAAAAGTTTTTTGTAAAAAAATTTGTTTGCGGCAAATATAAAAAAGTTTTTTGTAAAAAAATTTTGTGTTGTTTTTCTGCGGCTAATAAAAAGTGGGCATAAAATCGGCAGTATTGACTACTGCCACATTTTCGCCTTGTTGAGTAAAAATATAAAATCCGTACTCTGCGGCACTGCTTTTAGTATCGGGAGGAAACACGAAACTGGCTATTCCTGCGATAATTTTGCAATGTGCAAATTTAGGAAACTCCGTTTTAAATTTCGGTAACATAACTTCTGCGAATTTCACTACGTCATTCGGGTGAAATTTATGTTTCACTTCGATGATGGCTACATATTCTCCGTTGGTAAGTACGATGTCGTATTCTGCGGTGTCGCTTCGCATTTGATGCACTACGCGCGCGAAAGTGATGCTATGTATGACGGGATGTGTTTCGAAATAATTAAAGAAAAACTCTTCAACGGCTTCGCCTGTATTTTTGGCAAATCCGTTATACAAATCGCTCAATTTGGACAGTTTGCGGTCTGTTTCCTTCATTTGCAAGGCTGTTTCTTGAAACTTTTTTGCTGTTTCGTCATTGCTTTTTTTCAATTCAGCCTCAAATTTGGCATTTGATTCTGACATCTGATGCTCAAATTTGGCATTTTGTTTATCCGATTCCAAATGACTCGCAGCAATTAAGTTCAAAACATCTTGCTTGGTTAGTTTTTTCTTTTTCATTTTTGAAAAAATTTAGAGGTTTTTTGTGCGGCAAATATAAAAAAGTTTTTTGTAAAAAGAAAATTTTACACGACCATTTTTTTTGTAAACATTTCTGAAAAATACGAATTTACAGATTCGTTTTTGATTAATGCGAGTAATTTTTCCATCGGATTTTCAATTTCAACGAATACGGCAAAACCGTTTTCGTCATATCCAACCCAAATTCCTTCATCAATTTCGTCCCAATATTCAACGTTTCTGTTTGTTAGAACTTGAATAATTAATTTATTCTGTTGTTTGTCATATTGCAACACTTCAAAAGAATCGTCAATAAACCAATTTGGGATTTTTATTCCAAATTTTTCGAATTGTTTTGCGATTTCGAAAGGCACTTGCTCTTTTTGAAAATCAATATTTTCTAAAAGAACATTTTCTGCATTTTGTAATTTTTGCAGGGCATTTTTCCAATCAATTTGTGTTTTCATAATTGTGAATTATGTGAATTTTCTTCTTTTTTATTCGCTCTACGAGCAGAAATAATACGCACAACAGTGCTTCGCATCGTATAAGCAACGGCATACAATTTCACAACCACTTTTCCAATAGTTAATCTACGGTCTTCACCGTTTCGTTCAGATGGAATATCAATACGGTTTTGGTCATTAAAAACTTGCGAGGCAATTTCGAAATCAATAGAATGTTTATTTTTATTGATTTCATTTTTATTTTCGTCCCATTCAAAATTCATAAAAACGTATTTTTTGTAAAAAATTAATTTCACAAATATACAAAAATTTTTCGAAAAAAGAAACCATTTCTCAAAAATAATTTTCGAAAAATGGTTAAAATTTATTGAAGTTTGAAAAAATTACGCAGAAACTGTCGGATTTATGGGTAAAACAATAACAAATTCTGTTCCTTTGCCCAATTCCGAGATTACGTCAATAGTGCCTGAATGCTTTTCGACAATATCATAAGTGATAAATAAACCGAGTCCTGTGCCGCGGCCAATCTCTTTCGTTGTATAAAACGGCTCGAAAATTCTATTTCTCACCTCCTCGGGCATTCCTGAACCTGTATCTCGAATCGAAACGGTGATTTTCTCTTTTCCCGTCTGAAACGTTTTTATCGTTATTCGCCCCGTACTCTCAATGGCATCGATGGCATTCGAGATAATATTCATAAAAACCTGATTTATTTTTCCGGGGTAACACGTAATAAGCGGCAACTCGCCCAATTCCAAAATTACTTCGACTTTGTTTTTCAATTTATTTTTCAAAATCTGCAACGTAGATTCGATTCCTCCGTTGATATTTACCGATTTCATATCATTTTCGTCGAGACGCGAGAAGTTTCTCAAACTTTTTACAATATCGGAAGTACGTTTAACGCCTTCCTCCATTCCACGGATCAAATCATTTATCTCGTCAACAAGTCCTTCGTAATCAATAGTCATTTTCAAAGCAGAGACTGAAGCGAAGGTTTTGTCCAATTTTTCTCTGCGAATGATAGAATCGTACTCATCAATAACACTCAAAATGTCTTGGATATCTCTTTTTATCGGCGGAATGTTACCGCTAATAAAATTTATCGGATTATTTATCTCGTGAGCTACGCCTGCGGTTAATTGTCCGAGACTTGCCATTTTTTCAGACTGAACTAATTGTCCTTGTGCGGTTTTGAGATTTTCAATAGTTACCTCAAGTTCTTCTTTTTGCGAGTTTAACTCGTCTTTTTGTTCATTTAACTCCTCTGTTGCCAACGCAATCTGATGCTGCAAGTCAATTTGTCGCTGTTGCAATTCTAATTGATGTTGTTTATAACGTTCTGCGCGGCGTTTGTCCCAAATAAAAATCGAGACAGCAATAGAAATGATAAAAATTAAAATACTCATAACAATGAACCAAGGCTCTTTATAAACGGGCGGCGTAATAATTATCTCGATGGCTTTGCCTGTTTCGTTCCAAACGCCGTCGTTGTTGCACGCTTTGACTCGAAAAATATATCTTCCAGGGTCAAGATTGGTGTAAGTTGCTGTTCTTTTATTTTTTACAAAACGCCAATTCTCATCAAACCCTTCCATTATATATGCGAATTCGTTTTTTTCACTCTGAATATAACTCAAAGCAGCCCATTCGAAATACAAAGTATTCTGTTTGTAACTCAATTCTATTGTTTTAGTTTCGTTGATATGACATTTCAGCGGCGTTGAACCATCAACACTCATTTTTACAGGGTTAAAACCTAACTCGAAATTCGTCATCACCACTGGCGGAATATATAAATTTCCCTTAATATTTTGCGGATGAAAATAAATTAAACCTTCGTTGCAACCAAAAAACAAAATTCCATCATCATTTCTGTGAAACGCACCGATATTAAACGAATTACACAACAACCAATTGCCTGTGTTGTAGTTTGTAAAAATAAAATCCGTATTTTCTCCCTTTCGCATTCGGGACAAACCTTTGTTTGTACTCACCCAAATTTGTTTTTCGTCATCTTCAATGATTCCATAAATCACATTGTCGGGCAAACCGTCGCGAGTAGTGTAAAGTTTTAACGTTTGTTTATTCGGCGACAACATATATAATCCTGTATCTGTGCCGAAGCATAAAAAATTTTCCGAAGTTTTTAGAATCGAATAAATGCTGTGATGTTTAATTCTCGTATCGGGCAAAGGAACATCAAGAATGATATTTCCTTCGGCAATATTAGTCGAATACTCATATTGATTTAAACCATTGTCGGTGGCAATCCAAATGATTTTCTTCTCTTTTGTCACCTCTTCATAAAAATTTTGTATGATTCCGTTGCTCAACGATTTTTTTTCTATCTCCTTGATTAAACTGCCGTTAGGTTTTAAAATTGAGATTCCGCGAGACGTGCCGACCCAAATATTTCCTTCAGAATCAGAAAATAAACACAAAACATCATCGCTAATTAAATTATTTTTCGTTTTAGAGAAATTCTCAAAAATAAATTTTCCGTCAGATAAATTTTGTTTCGAAATTTTATTCAAGCCGTTCTCAGACGTTCCGACCCAAATATTTCCTTCTTTGTCTTCTAAAAATGCAAAAACAGAATTTCCTGCCAAAGAATTATCTTTGTCCAAATTTTTATATTCAGAAGTCGAAAAATTATAAATACTCACTCCCGATTCCGTTCCAATCCACAAATTTTTATCTTGAGTTTGATAAATTGCGTTTATCTCGTTACTCAATAGCGAATTTTTTGTATTATCCTTTCGCAAACGGTTAAAACTTATTTTCACCAAATCAAAAGTATTGAGTCCGCCTTTGCTTTCATCTCCGTAAAAACCAATCCACAATAAACCCGATTTATCAACGAACAAAGACAAAATATTATTTGAGGTTAAACTTGTGCTTCGTTCAGGAATATTAAAATACCAATTAAACGAGTTTGCTTTTTTATTCCACGAAACGAGTCCGTTGTCGAAGGAGGCGAACCAAAAATTGCCGCGTTTGTCTTGTTCAATATCATAAATTTCGCTTTTCGAGAGGTTAAAATCGTTGTGAACAAATTTTATATGGCGAAAAGAATTTTTTTGAGGCAAAAATTCATCGGCACCGTTATTTGTACCAACAAGAATTTCGCCGTTTTGCGAAACAAAAAGACAATGAATTGTGTTGTTGCTCAAAGAAGTCGTATCTTTTTCGTTTGTTCGAAAAATTTTAAAAAATTTTCGCTTTTTATCAAGTTGAATTAAACCGTTTTCGCTTGCGAAATAAAGATTTTCGTTCTTGTCCTCGCAAATGGATTTGATATTTCTCACTTCGATTTCTGCATTTTTCTCAACAACAGAAACGTAGGAAAACGAATTATTTTTGTTAAAACGATAAATTGCGTCATTTGTTCCGACCCAAGTTTGCCCAGATTTATCTTGAAAAATTGAGAGAATTGCGTTATCAGGAATTGAACGTTCGTTTTTAGTTTCTGGAGTAAAAACATCAAATTGGTCGAAGTTTCTGTCATAACGATTTAACCCATTTCTTGTGGCGAGCCACAAATTTCCGCTTTTATCTTCATGAATATTTTGAATGTAATCGCTTGAAATAGAATGCCTTAGTGAATCATTATGACGGTAAACGGTAAAATTATAGCCGTCAAATTTATTGAGTCCTTTGTGAGTTCCAAACCACATGAATCCGCGGCTGTCTTGATAAATACAGGTAACAACGCTGTAAGAAAGTCCCTCTTTTGTAGAGATATGTTCGAATTTATCTTGATAAATTTGCGAAAAAGTGTTCGAAAAAAATGAAAAAAAGAGGAATAAAAAGATAAAAATTTTGCGTTTCATAAATTTTCTATTTTTGCACAAAAATAAAAAAAAATTTAGAGAAATAAACTATTTTTGCGTAAAAAATGTTGAGAAAATTATTTTATTATCTGAAAAATAAAAAAGCCATCGTTTTATGGCGATGGCAAAATTTTCAACATTAACCCAAATATGATTTTAAAAGTCTGCTTCGCGAGCTGTGTCGGAGTCTGCGAAGGGCTTTTTCCTTAATTTGTCGCACTCTTTCGCGTGTTAGTCCAAAACGCGAGCCAATTTCATCAACACTCATTTCAGGAATACGAATTCCAAAAAATAAACGAATAATATCTCGTTCTCGTTCAGTTAGCGTTGACAAAGCACGTTCTATCTCGCGAGTGAGAGATTCGTTGATTAAACCTTTGTCTGCTCCGATGGCGTCTTCGTTTTCTAAAATGTCCAATAAAGTTCCTTCTTCTCCGTCAGCGAAAGGTGCGTCAACAGAGACGTGTCTGCCCGAAATCCGCATTGTGTCGGCGATTTTTTCTCTCGGCAATTCCAAGATTTCTGCGAGTTCTTGTGTTGTTGGTTTGCGTTCATATTCTTGTTCAAATTTCGAAAACGCTTTATTAATTTTGTTCAGAGAACCAACTTGATTTAACGGCAAACGCACAATTCTTGATTGTTCAGCCAATGCCTGCAAAATTGACTGCCGAATCCACCAAACCGCATACGAGATGAATTTAAAGCCGCGTGTTTCATCAAATTTTTCAGCCGCTTTGATTAAACCAACATTTCCTTCGTTGATTAAATCGGGAAGACTTAAACCTTGATTCTGATATTGTTTCGCAACCGAGACAACAAAACGCAAATTTGCACGAGTTAATTTTTCCAACGCCGAATGTTCACCTTTGCGAATACGTTGAGCCAATTCCACCTCTTCCTCAACGGTAATAAGTTCTTCTTTGCCGATTTCTTGCAAATATTTGTCTAATGAAGCACTTTCGCGATTTGTTATTGACTTTGTAATTTTTAATTGTCTCATAATAGAAAAATTTTTATGTAATTTACGAAAACATTTTAATAATAAAACGTATAAATAAAAAAAAAATTGTATTTTTGTGCAAAATTTTTTTATTTTTTTTCAAAAAATTTTTTTCACCAAAAAATTATAACAAAATCTTTGTTTTTTACGTTATTTGTTAAACATTAAAACTCAAATACAATGAAAAATCTGAATTTTTTTCTGGGTGTAGGAATATTTTTATTTCTCCAATCTTTTTTGGTACAATCCCAAACGCGCACAAATGCAGAAGCAACAAGTTTGAAAGACCCTGACCGTGAGGTTTATTGGTTTTATGTCAGTTTGCGAATCGAAGAGGACAAGGAGTTGCACAAAACGGTCTATAAATTTACTCGCGAGAAGACGATAAAATATAAGTCTGTGAAAGAATATGAAAAAGATTTGTGGATGCGACTGCAAAAAGCAGAATATGTTTGTATTGGTCCTTTTGATTTGTGGGAAACTGCCGAGCAGGCAAATTATATGTACGATTTAGACCGAGAAAAGCGAAAGCAATATGTAGATTCTACGCAACAAGCGGCTGTTGATTCATCTAAAATTCCCAAAAAGAAACCTTTTAAAGTGTATGAGGGAGAAGTTTTTTGGTTTTTTGTGAGTATTTACAGAAAAGAACGTCCCAAATCTTTCGATTTTAACCATATTCCTGCACGCGTTGCTTCAGGAACAATGCAAGACTTTGACTTCGCTTTGCGCGAGGGTTTAACAAACAAATTGCTTGCCATTGGTCCGTTTTGGTCTCAGACCGAGGCAGAGGAAGCAAAACGTTTGCTACGAATAGAGGAGTAAGATTTTTGAAAATTAAACTTTGTCGGATTCTTGAAAACCAGACAAAGTTTTTTTATCAACTCAAATTTATTTCTGAAAAAATTTCTCTTTCCGAGAAGAAGAAAAAAGTTTCGCGAATTGCGTTTTCATCGCTGTCGGAGCCGTGAATTGCGTTTGCTTGACGCGTGATTCCAAAAATTTTTCGTATTGAACCCTCAGCAGCATCTTTGGGGTCTGTTACGCCGATGAAATTTCGAAAATTTTGCACCGCATTTTCTTTTTCTAAAACCATCACAACAATAGGCGAAGTGGCAAGATATTGAGTCAACTCTTTGTAAAAAGGTTTATTTTTGTGAACTTCATAAAAAGATTCTGCTTCTTTTTGCGAAACTTGTACCATTTTTAACGCAACAATTTTAAAACCTGTTTTCGAAATATGAGTCAAAATTTCTGCTGTATGATTTTGCAAAACCGCAGTTGGTTTTATGAGAGCAAATGTGAAATGTCCGTTCATTTTTTTTATTTTTACATTTTTGTGGCAAAGATAAAATATTTTCAGTTTGTAAAGTAAAAAATAATTTTTTATTTCGCAAAAAAATATTAATTTTGCTGCAAAAATTTTTACCAATGAACGATATTCTCGAATTACAAAAAATTGCAGCACAAGTACGCAGAGATGTAGTGCGAATGTTAAACATCTCAAAATCGGGACATATAGGTGGTTCTCTCAGTTGTGCCGATTTTTTGACAGCATTATATTTCAATTTAATGAATCATAATTCCACAAATTTCGATATTGATGGAAGGAATCAAGATTTATTTTTCCTCTCAAACGGTCATATTGCTCCTGTGTGGTATAGTGTTTTGGCTCGAAACGGCTATTTTGACATCAAAGAATTGTCTACGTTGCGAAAATTCGATTCGCGTTTGCAAGGACACCCAACACCTGCGGAACATTTGTCGGGAGTAAGAATCGCCTCAGGCTCTTTGGGACAAGGACTTTCCGTTGCTATCGGTGCGGCTTTGACAAAAAAATTGAACAACGAGAAAAATTTAGTTTTCTCACTTCACGGAGACGGCGAGGTTCAAGAAGGACAAATTTGGGAAGCAGCAATGTTTGCCGCTCATCACAAAGTTGATAATTTGATTTCAGTTATCGATTATAACGGAAAACAAATTGACGGAAATGTCGAAAATGTTATGTCGCTGGGAAATTTGCGGGCAAAATGGGAAAGTTTCGGATGGAAAGTTTTAGAAATGAACGGAAATGATATATCAGACATTCTCAAAGTGGTTAACGAGGCAAAAAATTTAACTTTTGCAGGAAAACCCATAATGATTTTAATGAAAACCATTATGGGAAAAGGTGTTTCGTTCATCGAAGACGACCACAAATGGCACGGTTCAGTAATGAACGAGGAACAAACTAAAAATGCTCTTGAAGAACTCAAAGAAACATTAGTCGATTTTTAAAAAAATTTTCTTTCACAAAGAAAAATATCTCATAAATTTTTTGTGAGATATTTTTTTTATATTATCTTTGCAAAAAAATTTATTTCGCAACAGAAAATTTGTTTTTTCGAAAAAAATAATTACATTTGTAATGTAAAACCAACTAAAAGTCTCAAAAAAATGTTAAAACAAAAATTACAGCAAAAGTTGTTGCAAAAACTTTCACCGCAACAGATTCAGTTAATCAAATTGCTTGAACTTCCCACTCTGCAACTTGAACAACGTATTAAGTCCGAGATGGAGGAGAATCCTGCTATTGATGACGGCTTCTCAGATGAGGAAGGCGAACCACCTGTGGAAAAAGAAGAGGAAAATTTCGATTACAGCGACACCGACGAACTCGAAAAAAGCGATACAACAACACCCGAACTCAACGAATTCTCTCTCGAAGATTATGTAGACCAAGATGATATGCCTTCTTATAAATTATCGGTCAATAATTATTCGAAAGATGACAAAAAGTTAGAAGTGCCTTATTCCACAGGAATAACATTTTATGAACATCTCGAAAACCAACTCGGAATGCGAAGTTTAACCGACAAACAACGAACATTAGCCCAATATATCATCGGAAATATCGATGAAGATGGTTATTTGCGTAGAGAATTAGATTCTATTGTTGATGATTTGGCGTTTACACAAAATATCGAAACCAACGAAAAAGAGTTAGTCGAGATTCTCGAAATAGTTCAAGATTTTGACCCCGCAGGTGTCGGAGCAAGAAATTTGAAAGAGTGTCTTCTCATACAACTGAATCGGAAAAAACAGGAAAACCCCAAAAACCAAGCCGCAGAAACGGCATACAAAATTCTCGAAAATTATTTTATTGAGTTTTCAAAAAAACATTATGATAAAATTATTCAGAGAATGAATCTCAATGAAAAGCAAATGAAAGATGCAGTGAACGAAGTTTTGAAGTTAAACCCAAAACCAGGCGGACTTTATGGCGGAAGCACTGCAAAAAACGACCAAAGTATTATTCCTGATTTTATTTTGGAAAATAACGAAGGCGATTTAATCCTGAGTCTCAACGCAAAAAATGTTCCTGATTTGCGAATCAATAAAAAATATGCCGAAATGTTGGACGTTTTTACTCATAAAAAGAAAACTCACACCAAACAGGAAAAAGAGGCAATATTCTTTGTGAAGCAAAAACTTGATTCAGCAAGATGGTTCATCGAAGCAATTCGACAGCGACAAAATACTTTAATGCGAACTATGGAAGCGATAATTAGTTTTCAACGCGAATATTTTCTCGACGGTGAGGACTCAAAACTGCGCCCAATGATTCTAAAAGACGTGGCAGAAATCGCTCAGCTAGATATTTCTACTATCTCAAGAGTGGCAAGCAGCAAGTTTATTCAAACGCATTTCGGAATTTTCCCGTTAAAATATTTCTTCTCTGAAGGTTTACAAACCGATTCGGGCGAAGAAGTTTCGACAAGAGAGATAAAAAACATTCTAAAAGAATGTATCGAAAACGAAAGCAAGAAAAAACCGTTGACCGATGACAAATTGGCAAGCATTTTGCAAGAAAAAGGTTTTCTCATTGCCCGAAGGACGGTTGCGAAGTATCGCGAACAAATGAATATTCAGGTTGCCCGTTTAAGAAAAAAATTGTAAAAAATGAAAGAAATTTTGCTCACACGCGGATGCACGCGTTTGGAAAATGACAAAGCAAAATGCGACAACTCTTTGCACAGCTGCAACAAATTAGATGTGTTTAATTGGTTAGAACAAATTCCCACTTCTATACGAAAACTCGATATTGTTGAAGTGAGATTTAAGCACACGCGAAAAGGTTTTTATCAAAATGTCAATAATTTGCACCTAAAATCAGGTGATTTAGTCGCCGTAGAAGCAACTCCAGGACACGACATCGGAATTATCGCACTCACAGGTGAATTGCTCTTCGAGCAAATGAGAAAGTATCATTTCAATCCCAATGTTGATGATGTGAAAAAAATTTATCGAAAAGCAAAACCACCCGATGTTGACAAATGGTTAAAATCCATCGAGTTGGAAAACGATTTTATGATAAAAGCACGCACCGTTGTTGATATTTTAGAGTTAAAAATGAAAATCGGTGACGTAGAATTTCAAGGAGACGGAACAAAAGCCATTTTTTATTACATCGCAGACGAAAGAGTCGATTTTCGAGAATTAATTAAAATTTTGGCAGAAGAATTTAAAATTCGAGTCGAAATGAGACAAATCGGAGCAAGACAAGAAGCAGGCAGAATCGGCGGAATCGGCGCCTGCGGCAGAGAACTTTGCTGTTCAACATGGATGACACATTTTGCCTCCGTAACCACAAATGCCGCTCGTTATCAAGAACTTTCGTTAAACCCACAAAAATTAGCAGGACAATGCGGCAAACTGAAATGTTGTCTCAACTTCGAAGTTGATGATTACATTGATGCACAAAAAGATTTTCCTGATACAAAAATTGTTCTCGAAACAAGCAAAGGCAAGGCGTATCATCAGAAAAATGATATTTTTCGCAAAATTATGTGGTATTCTTATAATCCTACAGATTTTTTGTCAAATATTATTCCTGTTCCTGTTGAGAAAGTTTGCGAAATTATTGAAGCAAATCGAAAAGGACAAATTGTTCCGCATCTCGGAGAAGCAGATTTAACGCCCTCGCATCACAGAGAAAAACCAACAGGTTATGAAGATGGAGTCGGACAGGAAAGTATCTCGCGTTTTGATAATAAAATTTCGAAAAATCGCAGAAATAAGAAAAAAATTAAATCTGTCGATACGCAAAAACCTCAAAACGAGAAAAAAGTTGTCGAGAATCAGAAAAATGTCTCTCAAAACGAGAAAAAAGTTGTCGAGAATCAAGAAAACGCTTCTCAAAACGAGAAAAAAGTTGTCGAGAATCAAGAAAACGCTTCTC
>DYQK01000227.1 GCA_020719385.1 Rikenella microfusus
AAAGATACAATCAATTTTTGGTTTTTAATCCAAAATAACTGCAAAATTCATCCAATGTTAAAATTTTGGGGTGTGGTTTGTTTAATGCATCGCGGCACTCATTCATCCATCGGCTTGCTGTTGATTTTGAAATAGGTTTGATAAATAAATTTTGTACTTCTTTGATAGTTGCAATTTCCATAACAAAACCGTTTTTTATAGATTTTATAAATACAGTGCAAATATATAGATAATATCAATATAAACAAACATTTAAAAGAAATTTAACTATACATTTTTTTTTAATAAAACAATAGCAAAAGCGGCTATTTTCCGGCACTATATTACAAGGATATATAAGACTACTAAAACGCACTGTTTTGCGCCACAAAAGGCGCAATAAAACAACTATAAAAAATAACAGCGATACGGTAAATAATCCCCCCTCCCAAACGGGGGGTGGACTGTATGCTGTTATTTTTTTCCGCTGTCCCCTATTCGGAACGAAACCGGATGCAATGTAATGTAGTGAAATGAAGTGTAGGGAGTGAGTTAAGAAAATCAAAAACGGTCAATCAAAAATTATTTTCAAACCGTTTTTTAAAAATTTTGTTCCCGAACAAAGGAACGACTTTGGGAGTGAAATTTTTAAAATGTGGTTTGGCTTCTGTTGGTCGGTTTGGTTTTCGGAATGAACGCCGAAACGTAATGCAACGAAATGAAATTGCATCGGGTTTCGTTCGGGGCTTTAGGCGTTAGGGATTGTAGCACATTTACGAAGTTAGTGCGAAAAGCCCGACCGGAACGGGAACGCAAAAAAAAAGGAAAAAAACACAAACAGATTTTTCTTGTTACATTTTGTTACACTGTTACAATGTTGATTTACAAACATTTAGAGTGTAACAAAGGTGTAACAAATGTAACAAGAATGTAGAGCAATTGTAACAAAATGTAACAAAAAAAAATATACTTTGTTACACTTTTTTCATATATTAATTTACTGATTATTAATTATTTATAGTTGTATTATTTATAATTGTAACAAATGTAACAAGAAAAACAACTCCTTTATAAAAAAACATAAAAACATAAAAAGATAGGGAAAAAAAATCCCGTTCAATTTTTTGAAAAATTGAACGGGATGGGAATATGTTTTGTTACATTTAGTTTGATAATGTAAAAGGATGTAATTTCTCTTTACAAAACATTTGGTGTGATACTAAATAATACAATTGTTTTTCATAATGAAATTATTTTTAATATGGTACTTTCATTTGTTCGGGTTGTGGTTGTCCCTGTTCGGGAGATGTTGCCGAAATGAAACCGATTTGTTTTTGTTCTTCGTGTGTGCAAAAATTTTCGATACGGAAAATATAAGGCCGTCCCGGAGGCATTGGTTGCTCGTGGCGCATAATTGTATCGTCCATAGGGTCGGTTGTCCATGTTGGTAACTTATAACGCATTACTTTGTCGGCTTTTTCAATTTTCATATTGTCGTGCAAAATGCGGCTGATGTAACTATCTTCGTACTTGTTTTTAACCGTGCGTTCCTTTAGTACGTCCATTGTCATTTTTATTTCGGCCACGGCAAACTCCATAAACATATTGTAAATAAAGCTTGTAATTTCCTTTTCGGCAGTGCTTTTGCTTGCAACGCGAAGTCGTTTGAGCGCGTCGGTTTCGAGCAATGCCGGGTCAAACCACGCCCGGCCTGTTTTTGGTACCGATATTTTGCGGTTGTTGAGCATGTATAAAAATGCGGGTACTTCTTCGTGCAAGATGTTGAGCATGTCCGGAATTTCCTTTTTTATTACCGGTATTTTGCGAACCCAATAACGAACATCCTCATCGGATGCGTAAATAAAATTATCTTCGTTGTTTGATACCAAAATGTATTTTGCAAAATGCCACATCTCTTCATGATCTACGCCTTTGCGCTGCATAGCTATTCGGTTGGAGGTGCTGAGCATCTTAATTTTTTCAATGGTAGTTTTTTTTTCTAAAAATGTTTCGTCCACTCCTACTACTAAACGCGTGGCCGTAAAGCTGTTGAATTCGTTTGAGAGTTCGGCATTACCTACTTTACAAGCATTTTCGCCAAAAATTAATTTTAAAAAGTCCAAAAATGTTGTTTTACCTGTTTTATTTTCTCGACTTACAAGGCAAAAAATAGGCAAAATTTGTGTAGGATGCTGGTACAAAATTTGAATGTAGTCTAAACCATATTCGTAATGTTCGCCAAAAATATGTTCCAAAAAGAATTTAGTTGTGCTCCAATCGCCTTCAGCCGCACGAAAAAATGGCTGTCTCAAATTGAGACAGCCATTTTTTCGTG
>DYQK01000114.1 GCA_020719385.1 Rikenella microfusus
TAAACAAATAACGTTTTTAAATTTGTTAACTTGCCGATATATGCACTTAACTCGTTGATTTTCATACGAATTTGTTGCATGGAGTCTCGCTCGCGGACAGTAACGGTTTCGTCTTGCAAAGTTTGATGGTCTACCGTTACGCAATATGGCGTTCCGATGGCATCTTGACGGCGATAACGTTTCCCGATAGAATCTTTTTCGTCATATTGACAATTAAAATCGAATTTTAACGAGTCAAGAATTTGTCGGGCAACTTCGGGTAAACCTTCTTTTTTCACCAACGGGAAAATCGCCACTTTCACAGGGGCTAAAACAGGATGAATTTTTAAAACCGTGCGGTCTTCTTCGCCTTCGATTTTCTCTTCGCAGAAGGAATTTGCAAAAACAGACAAAAACATTCGGTCTAAACCGATGGACGTTTCAATAACAAAAGGAACGTAAGATTCGTTTAATTCGGGGTCGAAATAACGAATTTTTTTACCCGAAAATTTTTCGTGTTGACTCAAGTCGAAGTCTGTGCGCGAATGTATTCCTTCGATTTCCTTGAAACCAATGGGATACAAAAATTCTATGTCTGTGGCGGCGTTGGCGTAATGTGCGAGTTTGTCGTGGTCGTGGAAGCGATATTTGTCGTCTCCCATTCCTAATGCTCGGTGCCATTTGATTCGGGTTTCTTTCCAATATTGAAACCATTTTAATTCCTCGCCTGGACGAACAAAAAATTGCATTTCCATTTGTTCAAATTCCCGCATCCGAATAATAAATTGTCTTGCGACAACTTCGTTTCGAAAAGCCTTGCCAATTTGGGCTATTCCGAAAGGAACTTTCATTCTGCCAGTTTTCAAAACGTTCAGAAAATTCACAAAAATACCTTGAGCCGTTTCGGGACGAAGATAAATTGTATTTGCGTCTTCGCTGACGGCGCCCATTTTTGTGTCGAACATTAAATTAAATTGTCGCACATCTGTCCAATTTCGCGTGCCTGAAACGGGACAAACAATTTCATTGTCGATAATAATTTGTTTTAATTCTGCCAAATTACTTTCCTGAATCGCCTTGACGAATCGATTTTGAAGTGTGTCGATTTTTTCCTGTAATTCGAGAACATTTTTATTTGTTTCTCGAAATTTACTTTCGTCGAAAGAGTCTGCGAAACGTTTGCGTGCTTTTTCGATTTCTTTGTCGAGTTTATCTTGAAGTTTATCTCGATATTCTTCGATTAAATTATCGGCGCGGTAACGTTTTTTCGAATCTTTGTTGTCGATTAAAGGGTCGTTGAAAGCGTCAACGTGTCCCGAAGCTTTCCAAATTGTTGGGTGCATAAAAATGGCGGAATCGATGCCGACAATATTTTCGTGCAGACGCACCATTGCGTACCACCAATATTGTTTAATGTTGTTTTTCAATTCGGCGCCGTATTGTCCGTAATCGTAGACGGCACTTAATCCGTCATAAATTTCGCTGGAGGGGAAAATAAAGCCGTATTCTTTTGCGTGAGCAATGATTTTTTTAAAGAGGTCTTCTTGTAACATAAATTGCGTGAAAAAATTTGGATGCAAAATTAAAAATTATTTTTCATTTTTTCACAAAAAAAGTTTATGTTTTTTTTAAATTCCTCAAATACAGAAAAACTCATTTTTACTAAGCATGTGAGATATTTTCCTAAATTTTTCAAAATATCATTAAATTCAAATATTATTTTGACAGAATCTGTCCAACAGAGATTTTGTATGATTTCCAGTTGTTTTAAAACATCTTTATCTCTATGAGCAGCAGTCATATTTCTCACTTCTCTAAATTTTTGATAATAGGAATCTTTAAAAGTATTCAGTTTCTTACGAATTCTAAGTAATTCAGAATCATACTCAGAAGAATTTAATTCATTTAGCGTCAAAGATTTGAAATCTTTTCCCAATAAATCAAAAATAGAATCTGTTGATTCACAAATAATTAAACATGCTTGACGTATGTAATACCTACGTTGCCACTCATTTTTACTTGAAGAAAGTACCATATCTTGTGTAATAACTTTTAAATCAAAAGATATCATACTGATAAAACAAGCAAAATTCCAAAGAATTTTACTATCTTTGAATTTGTTTACACATATTTCAAACATTTCAAGATTTACTTATTCCTCTTTAAAACCTTTAGCATATTCTCCTAAATAGGAATTTTTTTCTTTTGTCACACCTTCTTCAAAAAAAAAATCCAAATTATTACGAAAATAATTCATAGAAATATTAATTTAAAAAATTTTACGCTGCAAAAATACAAAACATTTTTCACTTCACAAAATTATTTCTGTGAAAAATTTAAAAATAAATTTTTTATTCAACAGAAATAATTTGCTTTCGCACCCATTCTATCATTTCAACAGCAATTTTTATTCCCTTTTGAATGGTGTCCACATCTAAAACGCCATCATAGCCGCCAAGTTCATGCAAATTGGGATAAACCGTTTCATTAAACAAAGTCAACATTTTGTTATTGATTTTGCCAAGATGTTCGCGGTAAAATTTCACACTTACCGCATCACGACTCAAACTTCGATTTTTTGGTTTTTCGATGCCCTTATATTCAAGCAAGCCGTCAAGTGCAATTAAAACGCCGAGATAAGCAGTGTGCGAAGCCATTCGAACATATTTTTTATCGGAATAATAATCGCCGTCTTTGCCTGCTTTTGTAGACAAAATTTCTTTTGCGTTTTCGATATAACGCATTGCTTCGGAATAAATGTCTTTCTTTTTCATTTTTATGACAATTTTTTGCAAAAATACAAAACATTTTTCACTTCACAAAATTATTTCTGTGAAAAAAATTTAAAAAAAGTTTTTTATTCAACAGAAATAATTTGCTTTCGCACCCATTCAATAATTTCTGTTGCGGCTTTTATTCCTGTTTGCGAAATACGAACATCTAAATTTCCATCGTAGCCGCCGTATTCGTGCAAAAACGGATAAACGGTTTCGTTAAACAAATTTAACATTTTATTGTTAATTTTGCCGAGATTTTCTCTGTAAAAATTTACTCGTACCGTATCTCTTGTCAACGAACGATTTTTGGGTTTAACAATGCCTTTATATTCCCAAAGTCCGTCAAGAGCAATTAAAACGCCGAGATAAGCCGCATGGCACGCAAGACGAACATATTTTTTATCGGAATAATAATCGCCGTCTTTGCCTGCTTTTGTAGACAAAATTTCTTTTGCATTTTCGATATAACGCATTGCTTCGGAATAAATGTCTTTCTTTTTCATTTTGATGACAATTTTCTGCAAAAATACAAAACATTTTTCACTTCACAAAATTATTTTTCATTTTTTTCACAAAAAAAGTTTAGAAAAAAAATTTTTGGCAGAGTTTTTTTATTAAAAAAGATTTTTTGATTAAGAAAATATAAAATTTGTTTTTTGACAAAAAATGTTATATTTTTACCTCATAATTACAAAACCTATTATTAGATAACAATCCCTCATTTTTTTGCAAAGATAAAAAATCTGCCAATTTTTCAAAAATTAGCAGAAAAAGAAAAAATTAATTGTTAAACTTTTCGCATTCGGCAAAAATAAAATCCAAAACGCCAGCGACTTTTTGCGGCGACACAAGCGACAAGGCAAACGGATGTTGGTAGAAATAATTTTTGTCTAATTTTCCAAATTCCCAAACTTCGCCAGTTGTAACAATAACCCAAATCGGAATATTTTCGTCTTGGTTAATTTCTCGTGCCGCAACAGATTGCAAAGTTGCTTGAAACCAACCTTCGATAAATTGTTCAAATTTCGCTTCAACGGTGATTAACAAAGGTTTTTCCAACGTTTTATATCCAGATTCTGTTTTCGCAGCAATTATATAATCGGGAATAACCGTAAAATCGGCAGTTTTTAACTGCGTATGACTAAACAATTTTAAATCTTGATGTTTTTTCCAAATTTCCTTCAAAAATGGAACAATAACGAATTCCGACAGAAAAAATTCTTTGTCAAAATCACCAACATTATTCAACGAAAATTTTAAATCCTCAAGAAAAGATTCTGACAAATTAAAAGACAAAATTTGCGAGCAATCAAAAAATTCTGTTCGTTGATATTTGATTTTGTAAAAATTCAAAATATCATTCACACTTTTAAAATTCGCAATTCTGGTTGCTTTTTCTACATTTTCCATAAAATTTTTTTACAAAGATAAGAAATTATTTTATAATTTCGAAAATAGAATTAATATTGTTTAGTCTTTTTTCAGAAACTTTGACTGCCTGCACCGACTGGGCGATTCCTAACCATTTTCGTTTTAACTTTTCTTTCCGCCGCCAACAAATGGGTCGAGATAAATTAAATCAACAGATTCGTTTGCCATTTCTTTCATAATTTCGAGATTATCGCCCAATGTTAGCAAGCTCATAATATTTTTGTTTAGAAATTTTTTGCAAAGATAAAATTTTTTTTTCAAAAAAAAGTCAGATTTTTAGAATCTGACCTAGTAAAATTTATTTTAAAATTTTTTGTATTTCTGATAAAAAATCTTGAAAATTTTGATATTTTGAGATATCAAGCATTTCAATGGCAACAATTTGCCCGTTTTCGTTGTAGTCAATAATTACGTTTTCGTAAATTTCCTCGCTATTGACTATCTTGTCGGTTGAAAATTGGATGGTTAAAATATCAACCTCCATATTGTAAGTTATTTTTTTCATACTCGATATTTTTCGATTTTGGTGGTATAATAAACCGTTATAACTCGATTGGGTTTTACAACAACATTCACAAACACTCTCAAGAGATACTTTTTTTTGTCAGGAAACTCAACAACAGACTGAAAAATCTTTTTCTCATCTTGTTTAATAGTTTCTTCGGGGTGATAAATTACATTTTCGACTAACTCACGAGGAATACCTCGAAGTTTCATTTGCAGCAAAGCATGAATACTGAATTCTATGTCCATAATTAAACAAAATTAATTTTTTGCAAAGATAAAAAATTTTTTGCAAAGATAAAAAATTTTTCTCGAAAAAAAGGTTCAAAATCGAAATAAAATTTGTATCTTTGTGAAAAATTTAATTTTTTATGCGAAATTATTCAGATACTTTTGCCGAATCAATGCGTTATATAGAAAACGCAAAAGAAATTTTGTCCACAAAAGCGGGCAAAGAAGGAAAACTTTACTCCGACCCGAAGTACGTCAGAATGGCTTGCAACACGGCTTACAACGGTTTATTACTCGCACTCAACGATTTGTTCAAATACAAAGGCATTGAGATTCCTAAAAATCGACAGAAAAATCGAGATGCGTTGCGAGTAACTTTTTATCGCGAGCAACTTGCAAAGTTAAACAAAACTATTTTGAGCGAGTTTAATGATATTGCTTATCCAAATTTGCACGAATATGGCGGTTATGACGGAAATTTGCAAGTAACAATTTCTCAAGAAGGTATAAAATCGGCTATTTTAATTATTGAGTGGGTGCGAAGACAAATGACAAACAATTAATTTTGTTGAAAAATTAAACTGTGTTTTTTGCACGGTTTAATTTTTTTC
Organism: Rikenella microfusus; assembly: GCA_020719385.1. GTDB lineage: Bacteria > Bacteroidota > Bacteroidia > Bacteroidales > DYQK01 > DYQK01. The sequence goes on from DYQK01000114.1 coordinate 5,534, forward strand.
TCTTTTTTGAAAAAATATTTTGAAAAATCGAAATAAAATTTGTATCTTTGATTTTTGAAAATTTTCGAAAACTATGGAAATTATCAACCAACATACAAAAGCAATCATGGAGGAATGCAAGATTCGGGCAAGGGCAAACGGTCTAAAATTTGACAACGAAACGCTTGAATATATCGTTACTAACCGCGATTTGCTCGAACTTTCTCCGAAAATTATGATTCCAACACTTTACGATTATTGGGTCAACGACATTGAAGTGTTAAAAAACAAAGGTTATTACAAACTTTACCCGCATAATCCTTACGAAACGGTGATTAATTCGCGTCCTGCCATCTCGTTTTACAACGACAATAATCCCGACTGGCTGAATATTATGATTTTTTATCACGTCCTAGCCCATATTGACTTTTTTCAAAACAATTTGTTGTTTGAAAAAACTTGGAATGACGATTTTGTCGGAACAGCACTCGCCGACAAACGTTTAATCAACCAACTTCGCACCGAACACGGCAGATGGGTTGATTATATTATTGAGTTTAGCCGCGGAATAAATAATTTGGTTGGTTATTTTTCGGGTCTAAGTAAACATCATTTTCCCGTTGAGGTGCAAACTTCGAAAATGTTGGGTTTTTACTTCGACATTTTTTTGCAGGAAATTCTAAATGTTCCGCAACATCAACTTTTTAACGAAGTTCAAAGGTATAACAATTTAGTTTCGCACAATGAAGACGTTGCAGAAATGTTGTTTTTCAGTGAAATTCGAACCAAATATCCCGAATTTGAGACGAAATTTCAAAAATTTATGGAGAAAAAAGCGAAACCACATCTTGATGTGATGGAATTTGTTATGTCTCATTCGCCATTTTTACACAAAGAGAAAAATTCTTGGATGAAATCGGTGATAAATGTAGTGAGAAATACGGCGTTGTATTTTGAGCCGCAAATTCGCACAAAAATTATCAACGAAGGTTGGGCAAGTTATTGGCACGAAACTTTGTTTATTCAAGATGAAAGAATCAAAGGAAATGAAAGTGCTTTCGCAAAAATCAATGCTGGAGTAACAGCCATCAATCGAGTCGGGTTAAATCCGTATGCTATTGGAATGCGTTTAATTCAATTTATTGAGGAGAAAGCAAACAAAGGCAAAATTTCCCGCGAATATCAAGAGTTAGAAAGTCTTGAGGAAAGAGAAAACTTCGATAAAAAGACACAAAACGGAAGAGAAACCATTTTTTCGTTGCGAAAAAACTTTTCCGATTTTACTTTGATAAATACCTTTGTCGACCAAGAATTTGTTGACAAGTTTGATTTGTTTCTTGTCGGGAAGCGGCTGAATAAAAGTCGAGGCGTTTTTGAATATTACGTGAAAAGTCGAAAAGCAGCAGATTACAAACAAATGTTGTTGGATTCTTTGTATCATCCGCCGTTTATTGAGATAAATTTGCAGAAAACCAATGACAATAATTTGTATTTAACGCATCATTTTGAGGGCAAACAACTTTACAAAGAATATATTCCTGACACAATGCTCGGAATTGAGTTTTTGTGGGGCAATTCTGTGCAATTAGAAACAACTGAAATTGTGAAAAGTACTTCGCAAAACAAAAAATTTGATTTTCGAAAAGTGCTTTACACAATGAAGGAGCGAAAAATTCGCAAAGAATATCTCGGTTGACAAATTTTTCAAAAATATTGCCATTTTTCTCAAAGAAAGGGCAATATTTTTTTAGAAAAAAATGTTAGTCGTAATCTTCTTGTTGTTGTCGTTGTTCTTGTTTTCTTTGTTTTCCTTTTATTTCTTGACTCAATTTATAAGTTAAAGTGAGATAAAAAGTTCGTGGATTCATTCTTCGCATTCCGTTTTGCGTAAAACTTGCGTCATCAAAAATCATATTCCATTTTTGCGAGTCAAAAACATCGCTTACTCGGAACAAAACGCTCAATTTATCTTTCAAAAAATCTTTTTTCACTGCGATGTCCATCGAGAAATTGGGTTTCGTTTTGCCCTGCGGCGTAACTGACGGTCCCATATAAAAACCGCTGATTTGCAAAGCAATAGATTTTGGGAAATTCATATTAGAATTTAAACGCGAATTCCAACTAAAACTTTCGTTCATCAGTTCTGTTCCTGAACTTGTTCCGTGAATAATATTGTTTGAAAGTCCAAAAGTGAGATTTAACCGCCACCATTTCAGCAACTGTTGGTTCAAAGCAAATTCTAAACCATACGATTCTGCCGAAGAATAATTGACAAACGAAAATGTTCGCACATTATTTGAGTCTATGGTGATATTTTGTCGGATAATGTTGTCTGTGTATCGGTAAAAAATGCTTGAGTTCAAGGAAGTTTTTTCCCATTCTTTGTTATGTCCGATTTCGAAGGAGTTAAAATATTCAGGTTTTAACGAAGGATTTCCCTTTCGTATAAAACCGGGCGTCGATTTGTCAACAAACGGATTCACCGCGCGCATAGGAGGGCGATTAATTCTTCGAGAATAACTAATTTGCACTTCGTTTTTGGCAGGAAGTTTTCGAGAAATATGAACCGTTGGGAAAAAGTCGTTGTAATTATAAGAGAAAGTTTGGTTAGTCGTTTTTTGATTTCCCTCAACATTTGTCATTTGAAACCGAAGTCCGAGTTGAAAATCGAAGCCCAAAAATGCGTGAGCAAAAGTTCCGTAAAGCGAATGATATTGCTCTTTGTAGACAAAATCGTTTAACTGCAAAGAATCTGTTTGCCAAATTGCGTTTTTTTGAGAGAAACTGTCCACTCGATAGGGAAATTCACTTTCCATAACAACCGATTCTTGCCCAAGTTCAAATTGAGATTTCTGCCCAAAAGGATGAGTGTAATTTGTTTTTGCGTTGAAAAATTGAGATTTTCTGTCAAAGAAAATTTTCTCTCGAATCGAAGAAATATCGGGAATAAAATTATTTTGCACGGTTAAATCTTCTGAAAAAGATTTATTTTTCCCAAAACTCATATCAACCATAAATTCTTGGTCTTTGCGAGAAAATGTTTTGCGATAATTTAGACTTAAAGACTGTTGATTTCCTGATTCTGTACCTTCGCCTTTTTTAAAAATTTTGCTTTTAGTAGAAGAATCTTTGTAATAAACATAACTTTCCGCTGCTTCGCTTTCGTCTTCTCCGTTGATTCCGTAAGAAGTGGTAAATGTTAAAGTTTGCTTTTCGGTAATAAAAAAATCCATTCCGAATCGAAAATTATGGTTTTTGCGAATATGCATATCGTCAACATTTTCTGCAAAAGTAGAGGAATCTGATTTATACATTCCTGTTGCTCTTCTGATGGGTTTCATTTCCCACCATCGAAAATCGTAGCCGCCAAAAAAGTTTACACTTTTGATTTTGTAACTTAAATTTATTGAGCCGCTGTATTTGTTACCTGTGCCTGCTGTTGCGGTAATAGAGCCGCCCAGACCTTCAAGTTGCCGTTTTTTGAGTTTAATATTAATTACTCCCGACATTCCGTCAGGCGTATATTTTGCCGAAGGATTCGTGATAACCTCAATACTTTCTATCATATTGACAGGGATTTGGTCTAATATCGTACTAAGCGACATTCCTGTGAGATTCGAGGGTCTGCCGTCAACTAATACGGTAACATTAGAATTGCCCCGCAAAGTGAGATTTCCGTTTGCATCAACATTGACGGAGGGCAATGTTTTGAGAATATCCGCAACATTTCCGCCTGTCGCAGACAAATCCTTTCCAACATTGATGACTTTTTTATCTAAGGCATACGAAACAGTACTTCTTTCACCTTTCACGGTAACTTCTGAAAGCGATGTTGATGCCGATTCTAACGAAATGGTGTCAAATTTTATTTCTGAAGAATCAGGTTTGAGATGAATATTGGGAATAATTTTATTTGTGTACCCAATAAATTGAATTTTTAGAAAAAATTTTCCGTAGGGAAGGTTTTCTAAGACAAATTTACCGTTGTCATCGGTTGCTATTCCATTGACAGATTTGGTGGAATCATTATTTCTGTAAAGCATTACGGTTGCGTAAGGAACGGTGGATTTTGAAGTTTCATCAACAATAACTCCTGAAATTTTTGCGTTTCCACCTTTTTCTCTCTGATATTGCCCAAAAAGAAATGAATTTACAGAAATAAATAATAAAAGAAAAAATATTTTTTTCATTTTTTTTTTTTAACTGAGATAAGACTCTTTAAATTGAAAAAAGTTTAATTTTGCAAAATTACAATTTTTTTTATAAAAAAATAATTTGCGGTAACAAAATTTTCTCTAAAATATTAACTCACAAATAAAAATTTGCAAGTTAATATTTAGTGATTGTTACCTAATAATAGGTTTTGTAATTGCACAACAAATGTATCACATTTTTTGAGAAAAAAGATAACCAAATTCGTAGCATTTGCGTAGAGAATTCGCACCTGAGTGGTTTACTAAAAAATCACTGTTTGGCTCGGAGTTTGGCGTCTGTTGCGTTGGGGGAATTTTATGAAATGTTGAGTTACAAATGTGCTTGGCGCGGAATAAAAATGCTAAGAAGCCCTACGTCAACAGCAAAGGGGGGTAATTCACAATAGACAACTTTCCAATTAAATTTGAACAAGATTTTTTCGACCATTTCTCTATTTTTTAATCAAATTCATCTGTTTTTTCCTTATTCTAAAATGCAATTTTTCTCAAAAAATTGTTCACGTTTTTCTGTTGAAAATAATTTGGAAAGATGTCTATTGAAAAAAATTATTTTTTCTTTGTTGTCTCTGGAGTTTGCAAAATTTTTACTGCGTATTTTCCACATTGATGCAATTTACACCACCAATCAAAAAAAACATTGTACAAAATTAATTCTTCGTTGAAAATTTTTTCATATTCGACTTTTTCCTGTTCCGAGATATGTATGCGTTTAATTTTATACGACCAATCATCTCGAACAGCCAAGGAATATCCACCTAATGTTGGATTTTCTTTGAAAATATGTATTCTATTTTTCATAAAACAAAACGAGATAAATGGTTTTTGCAAAAATATAAAAACTTTTGTTAAAAAACAAAATTTTTCTCAAAAAAATTTAATTTTTCTCAAAATTTTTATGCAAAATTAGTACCAAGAAGCATACATTAAATAATTGTTCGCAATTTTCTGAATCATTTCTTTTGTGTGCGTCTCGCTAATTTCCTTGACTTTCTTCGCAGGAACTCCCGCATAAATACTATTGGATTCAGTAATTGTTCCGTCCAAAATTAACGCTCCTGCGGCAATAATTGTATTTTCCGAGATTACCGCATTGTCCAAAATAATTGCTCCAATTCCAATTAAAACATTATCCTTAATTGTTGCTCCGTGAATGACCGCATTATGTCCAACGGTAACGTTGTTGCCGATAATTACGACAGATTTTTGGTAAAGAGTGTGCAAAACCGCCCCATCCTGAATATTAACTCGATTTCCAATTCGTATAGAATTGACATCGCCGCGCAAAACCGCATTAAACCAAATGCTACATTCGTTGCCGATAATTGTGTCACCGATAATTGTTGCTGTTTCGGCTAAGTAACAATTTTCCCCAATTTGCGGAGTAAATCCGCGAACAGATTTTATCAATGCCATAAAATAAAAAATTTTAAAATATTTTTCCGTTTTGATGAATTTTTTTTCGACTCGCACTTTTGAACACTTCGA
>DYQK01000115.1 GCA_020719385.1 Rikenella microfusus
TTGAGGAAATTGAGAAACTTTAAATAAATTTGGTTATGAAAATTTGGTATGAAGAACTTTTTTCGAATTACGCAAATCAATATGACAAGGAATTCTTCACGCAAGGAACTGAAGGTGAAGTTAATTTTATTGAAAAAGAGTTAAATTTCAATAAAAATATCAAAATCTTAGATGTTGGTTGCGGCACAGGAAGACACGCTATTGAACTTTCGAAAAGAGGGTACAATGTTACAGGAATTGATTTATCTGAAAATCAACTTGAAAAAGCAAGAGAAAAAGCAAAAAATCTACATCTCAAAATTAATTTTTTGCATCTTGATGCACGTAATTTAACTTTTTCACGAGAATTTGATGCTGCAATAATGATTTGCGAGGGCGGTTTTTCCTTAATGGAAACTGACGAAATGAATTTTGACATTCTCAAAAACATCGAAAAAGCATTGAAAAATAACGGAAAATTGATTTTTACAACGTTAAATGCGTTATTTCCGCTGTTTCATTCGGTGAAAGATTTTTTGAATCAACACATTAGAGAAGGAGACAGCATAAAAAATTCTTTCGATTTAATGACCTTTCGCGCTATTTCTGTCTACGAAGTAACAGATGATTCGGGAGAAAAAAAATCGCTGCTTTGCAACGAAAGATATTATACTCCTTGCGAAATTTCTTGGCTCTTAAAAAGTTTAAACTTCAGAAATGTTGAAATCTTCGGTGCAGAATTGGGGAAATTTGACAGAAAACCTCTTTCAACCGATGATTACGAAATGTTAGTCGTTGCTTCAAAATAAACAAATGATGAAAAATTTAATGTATTTGTTGATATTTTTGGTTTTTGCAGGCTGCGGAAATTCTAATCCGACCTCGCAAAATGTTGATGAAACCCCCACGAGAGGCAATATTAAAATTGCTGTTGATGAATCGTATCAACTTCTCATTGACTCGGAAGTGTATGTTTTTCAGTCGCTGTACAAATATGCGAGTATTAAACCTTTTTACAAACCCGAAATTGATGCAGTAAATATGTTTTTGCAAGATTCGGTGCGAACTATTATCACGAGTCGCCAACTGACGCAGGAACAAATAGATTATTTGAAGGGAATAAGTATTTATCCGCGGACTACAAAAATCGCTTATGACGCACTTGCGTTTATTGTGAATCGAGAAAATGCCGATTCTTTGATTCGTTTTTATAAAATTCAGGAAATTTTTACAGGAAAAGCAGGCACATGGAAAAATGTTAACCCGAAATCGAAGTTAGACAAAATAAAAGTTGTCTTTGACAATATGAAATCGAGTAATGTGCGATATTTTTTGGAACGTTTTAATCTGAAAAAATTGCCTGAATATTGTTATGCCGTTGATAATAACGAAGCAGTTATTGATTTTGTACAGAAAAATAAAAATGCGTTAGGAATAATTAGTTTAAATTGGATTAGCGACAAGCAAGATTCGGTTTCGCGAAAAATTTTGTCAAAAATTCAAGTTTGTGCCATTAGTCCTGAGGCAAATCCTGACGGCGATTATTTTTATAAAGCGTCTCAAGGTTTTATTGTTGAACGAAGTTATCCGTTTGTGCGAGATGTTTTTGTTATCTGTCGCGAGACTTTTGCGGGTTTAGGTTCGGGTTTTGCGTCTTTTGTGGCAGGCGACCAGGGACAAAGAATCGTTTTAAAATCAGGTTTAGTGCCTGCGACAATGCCGATTCGCTTGATTCAGCAAAAACGAGAAAATATTCAGTGATTTATTTTTCACTTAATCTCAAGATTTTTAGAAAAATCTTGAGATTTTTTTAACAAATTTTATGAATTTGAGTTTTTTAGATATTTTTATCATCGGAATTTATCTCGTTATTTCGTTGATAATTGGTTTGTATTATAAAAATCGGGCTTCGAAAAGTTTGTCTGACTTTTTTTTGGGAGGCAGAAAATTTCCCTGGTGGTTGGCAGGTCTCTCGATGGTCGCAACAACATTCGCCGCCGATACGCCGCTTGCTGTCACCGAGTTAACTGCAAAAAACGGCATTTCAGGAAATTGGCTGTGGTGGAATATGTTAATCGGCGGAATGTTAACTGTTTTCTTTTTCGCAAAACTTTGGAGACGAGCCGAAGTATTAACCGAAGTCGAATTTATTGAACTTCGTTATGGCGGAAAACCTGCCAAATATTTGAGAGGAATCAAAGCCGTTTATCTCGGAATTTTTATGAACACTTTGATAATTGCGTGGGTTAATCTCGCAATGATAACTATTGTCGAAGTTTTTTTGGGAGTAAATGGTTTTATTTCTCTTGGAATAGTTGCTGCGATAATGTTATTGACGACTTTTTATTCTGCCCTTTCGGGAATTTGGGGTGTTGCGATAACAGACGCAGTTCAGTTTATTTTTGCGATGCTTGGAACAATTATTTTAGCAATTGTTGTGGTCAATTCTGATAAAATCGGCGGAATCGAGGGGTTAAAAACTTCGTTACCTGAATCAACTTTAAACTTTTTCCCTTCGTTTGCCGAAAATTCTCAAAATATTTTAACTATCGGACTCGGCAGTTTCTTTGTCTTCGCACTTTTGCAATGGTGGGCAAGTTGGTATCCTGGAGCCGAACCCGGCGGAGGCGGTTACATAGCACAAAGAATCTTGTCGTGCAAAGATGAGAAACATTCGTTTTTTGCCACATTATTTTTCCAAATCGCACATTATGCCCTTAGACCTTGGGCGTGGATATTAGTCGGACTCGCAACATTAGTTCTTTACCCTGAACTTCCTGCCGAAAGCAAAAGACTTGGTTACGTGATGGCAATGAAAGAATTTTTACCAACAGGTCTAAGAGGTTTATTACTCGCAACCTTTCTCGCAGCCTATATGAGTACAATTTCTACGCAATTAAATTTCGGAGCGAGCGTTTTAACGAACGATTTGTTTAAAATATTATTTCCCAAACGGGAAAATTCTGTGAAAACGGCAAGATGGTTTACAATTTTCATAATGATTCTTTCGTTAGTCGTTACTACAAAAATCGAATCTATCTCTGGAGCGTGGCAATTTTTAATCGAATGCGGTGCAGGACTCGGAATGGTTTTAATTTTGCGTTGGTTTTGGTGGAGAATAAATGTTTGGAGCGAAATTTCTGCAACATTATCGCCGTTTTTGGGTTATGTCTTGTCAAATTACGTTTTAAAACTTGATTTTCCTGTCAGTTATTTCGTGACCGTTACTTTTACGACAGTTGTTTGGTTGGTTGTTACGTTTTTTACACCTTCGGAATCAAGAGAAGTGTTGGAAAAATTTTATTTACAAATCAAACCTCAAGGTTTTTGGAAACCCATTTCTGAGAAATTTAACATTGAAATAGAAAATTCTTTGTTGTTTTCTGTCTTTGCGTGGTTGAGTAGTATTGTTTTCGTTTATTCAATATTGTTTTTGATAGGAAAAATATTATTTTTCGATGTAAACGGAATAATTTTGTGTGGAGTTGTTGCGATAATTTCGTTTTTGATTTTATATTTCTCTATTCGCAAAGCAAAAATTATATAAATTTGAATTTTTTTTGAGAAAAGTAAAAAACAGACTATCTTTTTGATGAGATAGTCTGTTTAATAACAAAAGTTCTTACTTCACAGTTCCTTCAATGGTGTACTTAATCGCAGCGTTTTTGGGGCTGTCTGTTTTCAAAGTAACAACACTTTGAAATCCTTTGTCAAAATTTTTCGTATTAATAATGATGGTGAAGGTTGCTTCGCTTTTCGCTTTTACAGTTTTACTTGTCATTTTGACTTCCATACCTTGGGGTACTTCAAAACTTGTAATGTTCATATCAACATTTCCGTGATTCACAACTTTAAACTGATGTTCAACAACAGTGCCTTTTGCGACAACACCGAAATCATGCGACATAGCAGGAGTAACAGCACGTTTCGTTTTTGCAAATTCACATGGTTCGTCGTCATTTTGACTAAAACCTACAAAAGCAAACGAAAAAAGTAAGAACGCTAACATTGCAATGCGTTTCATAGCGGTAAAAATTAAAGGTTAAAAATTAAATTAATTCGCTGCAAAGTTACAAAATAATTAAATACAAAGTATATTTTTTTACAAAAAAATTTTACTTTTGTGAAAATATTTTAAAAATCGTTTTATATCAGAATTTTCAAAGGGATAATTCACCAAAAATTTCGTTCAAAAAATATTTGTCAGATTCCGAAAATCTGGCAAATTTCTTTTTGTACAAAAAAAATTTGATTTTTTGAGAAAAATTTGTTACTTTTGCCGCAAATTTTTTTAAATTAATTTGAAAATTATGTCGAATGAATTGTTGTTTTTCAGCGGATTTGTCCTTTTTATCACAGCCATTTTAGTCTTAGACCTCACCGTCATTGGGCGAAAAAGTCACGTAATATCGTTTAAAGAAGCAGGAATCTGGAGCGTTGTTTGGATTTCCTTGGCATTTCTGTTTTATGTTTTCATTCTTTTTCACGGCGAAAAAATACACGGAATTGTTGATAATCAAACACTTACAAGCGTTGCCTCGCAATATGCTCCGAATATTTCTGTTGCCTCATCGGATTACACTGAAAATTTGGAAAATTACCGCAAAAACATGGCGATAATGTTTCTGTCGGGTTATTTTATTGAGAAAACCCTTTCTATTGACAACATTTTTGTGATAATTATGCTTTTGTCTGCCTTCTCGGTTCCCGAAAAAAATTATAAACACGTTTTATTTTGGGGAATATTAGGTGCAATTATTTTGCGATGTATTTTTATTTTTGCAGGCTCTGCGCTTATTCAACGTTTCTCGTTTATTCTACTAATCTTCGGCGGATTTTTAGTGTTGTCAGGAATAAAAATGTTCTTGGAACGCAACAAAGTCGAAAAAATTGAACCCGAAAATCATTGGTTGGTAAAGTTTTTGTCTAAACATTTTCCCGTTTACCCGAAGTATGTGGAAAATAAATTTTTCGTTGTGGAAAATGCAAAACGATTTATTACGCCGCTGTTTGTAGTTTTAGTTTTGATAGAATTCACCGATTTAATTTTTGCTTTTGACTCAATACCTGCGATTTTCTCCATTTCCATCGACCCATATATTGTGTTTTTCTCAAATATTTTTGCGATAATCGGACTTCGTTCACTTTTCTTTCTGTTGATAAAAATTATTGACAAATTTCACTATCTCAAAGTCGGAGTTTCGTTTTTGTTGGTTTTTGTCGGCATAAAATTGCTCATTCACACTTGGCTCGACAACATTGGTTTTCGACCAGTGCATTCGCTAATTGTCATTCTTTTTACTCTCGTTGCGAGTGTAGTTTTGTCTTTGGTTTTCCCAAAAAAACAAGTTGCGTAGCAATTTCTCTAAAAATTTGAGAATATTTTTCAATAATATTCTCAATTTTTTTTTAATTTCAAAGAATAATTTACAAAAAAGTTGTTGAGAAACAAAATTTTTTCTTATCTTTGCAAAAAATAAAAATATATGTCTATCAAGCAAAAATTTATCGAATTTATTTCTTTCAAACTCGAAGGAAAATATGACAATGAAATTTTAAATAAAATATTGATTATCAACGCATTCACAATTATTGGAACTTTGTGGGGATTGATTTTTGCGTTTATTTTTTGGACACAAAACTCGTTTTTTCAAGCAATATTAGGTGTTTTCTATGCGTTTTTGTTAATATTAAACTTTTTATGGTTTCGCAAAACGAAAAATGTCGAAATTGCCCGATTCGGTATTGCGTTTTTGCCGCTTTTGTATTTTCTCTACGTCTTAGCGACTGGCGGAATCGAAAATATGGGTGCGTTGTGGCTCTTGCTCGCACCGATAATTTGCGTATTTCTCTACGGTTACAAAATCGGAATCCGAGCTTCGTTAGCCGTTTTAGCGATTATTTTTATACTTTTTTTCATTCCACTTTCATCTGCTCAATATTCCACAGTTTTTAAAATTCGTTTTCTCGGAATTTATTCCGCCATTTTGATGCTCATCGGAATGTTCGATTATTTCACGCACAAAATGATGCAATTTTTCGAAAAACAAATGCTTGAGGGACAAAAATTAGTGCAAGAAAAAACGCAAACTATCTCGGAAGTCTCGCATCAATTAAGAACTTCACTCAATAATGCCCTTGCCCTCATCGATTTAATGAATCAAACTGAATTTAACGAAAAACAGAAAGACTTGATGAACACCATCGAGGCTTCGTTGAATAATCTCGGAACTATTGTCAGCACTATTGATGCAAATCCTGATTTTAAACGCCCCAATAAGTCTGTTTCGTTGAATTTTAACCTTCACGACACAATCAATAACACTTTATCTCTTTTTTCGAATGCGACAAAGTTTAATTTTGTCTTTACAAACGAGATTCCTGAAAAACTTTTTGGAAATCCCATTTTTATTAAACAAATTTTTCTCAATTTAATTGAATATTTTTTGAAAAATAAAACAGATAACAATTTAATCTTGAACGTAAATGTCTCTTTGAAAGAGAGAAAAGTTGAATTTTGTGAATGTTTATTTGAAATAACAGGCGAATCGCCGCAAAAAAATGATTCTGTCGAGGAAAAAGAAATTACATTAGACATTTTAATTGTGAAAAATTTGATAGAATCATTAGGCGGAAAGTTAAAATTGCAGAATAAAAATTCTTTTTTAACGTGTTTTTTCATTATTCCGTTTAAAAATGTTGGCAAAAGCGATTCTGCTTTGCCGAATTCTTTGCGAAATACGTCTGAAAGTTTAGTTCTCAATTTTGTTCCTAAAACTCTCAAGGACGCAAGTATTTTATTAGTCGAAGATAATCAAATTAATCAAAAAATTATGTTGCTGAGTCTCAAAAAAGAAGTGAAAAATATTGATGTTGCGAATAATGGCAAAGAAGCACTCGAAAAATTTTCAACAACAAAATATGATTTAATTTTAATGGACGTTCAAATGCCCGTTATGGACGGTCACAAAGCAACAATGAAAATTCGCGAGATGGAGGTCGGGACTAACTCTCATATTCCAATTATCGCTCTCACCGCTTACGCAATGGCGGGAGACCGCGAGCAATGTCTCTCTGTCGGGATGGACGATTATATAAGTAAACCTTTTCAGTTGAAAAATGTTCTCGGAAAAATTGAGTATTATATACAAAAACAAAAATTTTAACGATGAAAAAAACGCAAATTCCTATCGAAATTGTGGAGTTAGAAGGTGACAGTTATCATTTGTTTGTTCAATGTCGCTTCAATGATTCTGTTGACGGTGCCTTGATTATTGACACAGGTGCCTCAAAAACAATTTTTGACAGTCAAATTCTTGAACCCATTTCTGAACTTCTCGAAGAGCAACAGCCAATTTATTCCGCAGGCGTTTCTGCTCAAACCATCGATACAAAATGGACTAATATTCCTTCTTTTCAAATTGGAGAATTAATTTTAGACGATTATATCTCGATTCTCGTTGACCTAACCGAGATAAACAGACTTTACTCCGATTTTACAGACAAACACATCTGCGGACTTTTGGGCAGCGATTTTTTGCTTCAGCACAGTGCTTCGATAGATTTTGCGAAAAGAATTTTGATTTTAGAATTTTCAGAAAATGAAAACGAAAAAAATCTTTCTCCCACAGAAATTCAGGCACTCTTAGATTCTGAAAATGACGAATCACCCAAAATTCCCGAAAATATTGAAAATATTTTTCAGACTCCGAAAAATTTTAATGTAAAAATTCATCAACTATCCGAACAAATTGAGAATCCTGACGATTCGGAAACGCCTGAGGTGAACGAAAATGTTGAAACAGAAAAAAATATCGCAATTTCAGTCACGGAAAAGCAATTTCTCAAAGTGACAAATATTTGTAAAGAATTGTTTATCAAGAAGATGCACGACTACGGAATTTCTTGGTACGTTTTGCGACCAACATCAGTAACCGACCAAATTTCTATCAAAATTCAGAGAATTCGTACATTGGAAACCACAGAAACGCAATTTATTGACGACAATATTTATTCAGAATACATCGGAACGTTAAATTATGCGATAATTGGGTTGATTCAATTAGAGAAAAACTTCTTCACTTCGATTTTTGATTTTTCGATTTCAGAAAACGAAATTCTTGAGTTTTACGAAAAATATATTCTCGAAGCAAAAAATTTGATGTTAAAAAAGAATCACGACTACGGCGAAGCATGGCGAAGTATGCGAATTTCTTCCTACACCGACCTAATTTTAATGAAACTTTTGCGAATTAAACAAATCGAAGACTTAAACGGCAAAACCATTATTTCTGAAGGTATTGCGGCAAATTATTTTGACATAATTAATTATTCGGTTTTTGCGTTGATTCGCTTAACGGATTTGTCATCTTTTGAACCAAATTTGTCGTCGAAAAACCCGAAACAAACGGAATAATCTCAACTTTGCCGCCATTTTGCGTAACAACATCTGCTCCGACAACATTTTCGGCAGAATAATCGCCGCCTTTTACCAAAACATCAGGCAAAATTTCAGAAATTAACGAAAAAGGTGTTTCCTCGTCAAAGAGAATTACCGCAGAAACAAACGCCAAGGCACACAAAATCAACGCTCTTGTGTACTCGTCTTGCAAAGGACGAGTCTCGCCTTTTAACTTTTTCACAGAATTATCAGTGTTTAAACCAACAATTAAAATTTCACCCAAATCAGCGGCTTGCGACAAATATTCCACATGCCCGCGATGCAATAAATCGAAACAGCCGTTTGTAAAAACAATTTTTCGATTATTTTTTTTCCATTCCTTTACTTTTTGAGATAAAATTTCTTTGCTCTCAAAAATTTTCTCTTGAATTTTTGTTAAATGAGACATTTTTTTGAAAAATTTTTACGCAAATTTAAAAAGATTTTTTATTTTCGCAAAAAAATTTTATGAAAAATCCTCAAAAAATTGCTTTGCAACGCATCAAGGAGGCAAAAAAGAGTCAAAAAATTTATTTAGATTTGTCTATTGATGAGTTGTATTTTGTGCCGACAGAAATTCTTATTTTGTCAGATTTTTTGCAAGAATTGGACATCGGACATAGTTTTATCTCGAATCTCGAAGTTGTTGGAAAATTGCGGAATTTGAAAATTTTATGTGCGAGATACAATTTAATATCAGACATTTCTCCGCTGCAAAATTTAGAAAATTTGCAAGAATTAGACTTAATTGACAACGATATTTCTGATATTTCGCCGTTAAAAAATTTGAAAAATTTGCGAAAATTGTATTTAATGAAAAATCAAATTGTCGATATTTCTCCGTTGAAAGAGTTAAATTTAGAAATTTTAGATGTGAGTTATAATTTGTTAAAGTGAAAAAGAACTAAAATAGCGCTATTTTAGTTCTTTTTTTAACTTTTTTTAACTTTTTGAACTAACGGAACTACTTTTTCCAAATCCTCCTCGCGAGGTTGAACCGTGACTTCCGCCGAATGCACCTTTGTAATTTCCTGACGAGACATTTTTCGAAAAACTACTCGACTGAGTACTCAAAGCATCGGAATGATAACCGTTAGTCGGCGAATAAGTGCCATTTCTTCGATTAAACAAACTATACGAGTAAAAACCAACAGGATTTCCGTGAGAAACGTGGCGAGTTGTATATTTCGAAGTGGTGTCTGTGCGAATGTGAACATTTTTTTTCGGCGGCCGTGGCTGTTGCTGACAAGCAGCAAACAACGTTGTAACCAACACTAATTTTACTATTTTACTTCGTTTCATAAAAAATTAATTTACGGTAAAGTAAAATTCATAATTTTTATCTCGCACTAAAACATTTCCTTTTTCATCCTCTTCGACTAACGTTGGTTTTTCGGGAAGCGGCAAAGTGTCAAAAGTTTGGGTTTCTTTGATAATTTTCCCTTTGAAATAAATTTTTTTCACTGACTTAATAATGACTTGCTTGCCAATTTCCTGCGTTGTATAAGAGATGTCAATGGCATTTTCTTTGTTGATGGCAGTTGTACTTTCTGAATCGGCGTTGAAATTTGATGCGGTAAAAACAGTTATTCCAATGATTAGTCCCACAACAACAATGACTGTTCCAAAGAAAATAATAAGTACAACTTTTGCAGTTGAGTCCATAACGGTTTGATTTTTAAATGATTAACCCGCAATGGCTGCCGCAATGATGATAGAAATTCCCAAAATCGATGAACCATAAACGATGGCAAGTGCGACATTTTTCTCTTCAGCAATTTGTTTTGCCATATCGCCGGGCGTGATTTTGTCAATAACTTTAAACGAAACAACCACCATCACTATTCCGATGAGGGCAAAAACAATAGTCCCAATTAAACCCCAAGAAAAATGTTGAACGAAATCTTGCGAAGAACTATCTGCTGCGAAGATATTGCCCATTGCAAAAAATAACCCAAAAAGTAAAGCGAAAATTTTTCTTTTCATATTTTTCAATATTTAAACAATTTACAAAATTACAATAAATTTTTTATTAAACAAATTTTATTCCAAAAAATTTGTACAGGAAAATGCTTTTTTATACTTTAAATATGTTTTCAAAGTACTTTTAAACATCAAAAATTCGGGCAAATGTAAATAAAAAATCGGAATTACAATTATTTTAAACTTTTTTTTCGTGAATTATCCCTTTGCTGTTGACGTAGGGGCTTCTTAGTATTGTGCCAAGAACTTTTCTTGGTTCTTCGATAGTATGCTTTAAACAAAATTTTTTCTTTGATTTTTTTCAAAAAAATCAGCACGTTCAGTTGCGAATATTACTGTTTCTGCAAAAAATGGAGCAGCCTCGCCAGTAACTGCCACGGTAACGCAAGTGGGTGCAGCTGCGTTTTTGACCGTAACAGATAACACTCAAGAGGTTGATTATACGGGAGGAAATGTTGTTTTTGAAGTGAAATCGAATATTGCTTGGCAAGCACAATGTTCAGATAATTGGGTTAATTTGACGCAAAGAAGCGGCATCGGAAACGGACAAATTGGTGAAAAAATAAAATTTTTCGAAAATTAAACCGAATCAGACTTTTTATTTCTCTGATTCGGTTTTTTGGAAAAAATAATTTAATTTTGTGAAATTATTATGGAATTTTTATTATTTTTGCGTCATTATTTTAGTAAACTAAACCCAAACAAAACCATGAAAACACACGTTTTACAAAAAATTGCCTTATTTGCCATTTTT
>DYQK01000228.1 GCA_020719385.1 Rikenella microfusus
TGAAATTTTAATTTTATGACATTATTAGAAGCGATTAAAAGTCAATATTCTCAATCTTATGCAGATTTGGGAATAACGAATTGTTCTCTCGAAGAAATTTATTCTTTGATGGAGAAAATTTTAACAACAGAAGTTTCTGATTCTAATTTTTCTGATTTGGAGAAAATTTTATTGCCCAATATGCAAAATTCTTTTCAAAAATTAGATTCTACCGAATCGTTGAATTTGCTTGCCGAAAAATTAGAAGTTTTTATCAGAAAAATTCTCATTCTCACAGATGAATCGGGAAAAGTTCCCAAAGCAGATGACGGTAATATTTATCTCAAGGAATTGGTTAAATATCTCGGTATTGATGCAAACCCCAATATCAAATTTGCGAGAGATGAACGCAATGCTTTGATTCACAACGCAAAAAGTTTGCCATCGGTGGAATATTTCTCATCGCTCAAAAGTATTTTTTTCTCGTATTTCTTAGTTGTGGCAAAACGTTACAAAGTTTTACACGAAAAACTTTTCCCAGAGTTGAACTTCACGGAATATTACAAAACCGTAATTCAACATTATCTCGATTTTCGAAATGCGTTTATTGACCTGGAAGTAAAGGAATATATCCAAATTGTGATAAAAGAAGTTTTTGACCCAAACTCTCAAAAACCTGCCCGTCAAGGAAATGTTACCGATTTGCGAAACTCGATTCCCGAAAAACAAATGATGTTGTTGGGACAACCAGGAATGGGAAAAACCACTTCGCTGCTTTTTATGGCAATGACAGACGCAGAAACCTTGTCTAAAAATCCGAAATCAAAAATTCCGTTGCCCGTTTATGTTTCTCTTGCCGCCTTTAGCGATAAAGACGAAACTATTGTACAAAGAATTGCGAAAAGAATCGAGAGAAAAGTCGATTTTACGCAAAAATATCTCGAAGAAGGGAAAATTACTATTTTCTTAGATGGGTTTAATGAAATTTTGCCGAATCTCAGAGAGAATATGCAGCGAAAAATTCAGCAATTCATCAATGATTTTCCTAATGTGAAAATCATTATCGCAAGCAGACCGCTGGCATACGAAAATATTGAGTTTAAAAAACCAACTAACAATCCGCTCGACAACAATAAACCTATTGCTGCGTTTTTATTGATAGAAATGAAAGAAAATCTCGTTAAAAATTTCATTGAAAACAATTACAACGCAACTCAACAAGAGAAAATTGAATTGTTTAATCTCGTAAAACGACACACTAAACTCTTTCAAATGCTGCAAACGCCTCTTTATCTCGCAGAATTTATTAAAATCTACGAAAATAAAAAAGAATTGCCCGACACAACAGTCGACTTAACCAAACGATTTCTCGAATTGAAATATCTACGAGAATACCAAAAAGACGCAAACTTCCCCAAAGAGGATTTTCACGACATAATGATTCAATACACAGAAAAAATCTCAATGCTCGACGAATTGAAAGAATCTACGCAAAATCCACAAGTTCCCGAAGAAATAGCGAAAGCAATACTAAAACCATTGCTCAAAAAAACAGAAATTAATGAAAATAAATTTTTGTTTTACGCAGTTAATATGAATATTTTGTTTCACAACAAACAAGATAAAACTTACTTCTTTGCTCATCAATCTTATCAAGATTTTTATTTTGCAATGGGAGAAAAGCATCAAAATGCGTTTTTAAATTATTTTAACAACTTGTAAACAATGGATTTTACTCTCGAAACTATCAAAAATCCAATTTTCAAGGAAAAAAACATTGATACTGCCAATTTTTTTCAAAAAGATGAAGTTTTGTATTTCAAAATTATTCGGCATTTTGCAGAACACAACATCATTTTGGCAGCAGAATGTTTGAAACGATGCTTTGTCAAAAAGGATAAAGAAATTGATTTTGTCATTGAAAAAGCAGAAAAACAAGTTCTCGACACAGAAAACCCCGAACTTTCTGCCGCTTCTTTTATCGCTCTCACGAAACTCAACGAATGGAGAGAAATCTCCGATTTGTATTACACGCTAAAAGACCTCGACGCCAAGAAACGAAAAAAACTCACGCCAGCGTATCTTGAATATCTCAAACTCAACGGATACCAAGCAGAACAAACTTTTTTGTTTACGATGCTCATCAATCTTGCGACATCGTATGCAGAGGCAAAACTTTTTTTCGAAACAATGAAACTGCAAAATGTTAAACAAACAGCGCATGCTTTTGCAAGTGTAATCAATAAAACAGAATCTTTTTTTGATAAAAGTGATGGCGCACTTGCTTGGTTTAACAAAATGAAA
>DYQK01000229.1 GCA_020719385.1 Rikenella microfusus
GCCCATAATTTTGAGCAATAATTTACCTACTATTTTCATTAATAATTAATTAACTGACATTACGCAGACAAAAAAGTCTTTAATTATTTAAAATTGTATAGATAATTGAATATCATGTTTTTCTTTAATTGCTGATAATTCAGAGAAACATGATTTCAAAGCATATAAATAGATTTTGCTTTTAAAAGCAAAATGATTTAATTTTTCTGTCAATCTTAATTTTTCTAATTTTACAAAAGCTAAGATTGAACAAAAAATATGATTCGACTGCGTTCTTTGAGTTTTTGTTGGTGATTTTTCTAATGCTGCATTTTGTTTTAGCGACTTATGATACGGCTCTATTTTCCATCGTTTTTGATAGAGTTCTGTGAGCTGTTGGTAATTTAATTCAATATCACTGGATACAAGATATAATTCCCCGGTTGAGTGGTCTTTGTTTGTAAAGACTTGTTTGACAAGGATAACTGGAATTTCCAAACCTTTCAAATAAACTGTGTGAGTTTCTCCGGCTTTTATGTTCATGTCCGATATTTTGATAAATTTACCTTTTAATTTATCATCATAAGATAATGCAACGGTGCGATTATTTTTAATTGCACAGCCGAAATCTTTCTTTAAATCAACTTTGATAAATTCCATATTTTCTTTGGAAGAATACCAAATATCGAATAAAATGTATTTGCATTTTATATGATTCTGCAAAATAAGTATTTTTAGCTGATTTCTAAGCATTTCGTTTTTTGTGATTTTACTTTTGCGTTTCTCTTTGTTGGTTTTTTTGTCAATATATTTTTCGGTTTTTGACACTATTTCAAAAGCAACAGGCAAAGAAAAATCATTCGCATTATTTTGAGTGTAATACAAGAAATTGACAATATTTATACCTTTGATACTGAAACCTTTTGTATGGTCAAAATGATAGCAAACAATTTCATTTTCATCGGTATAAGGTTTTTCTTCAATGGTGTCATCAACAATTAAAACACCATCGTTATTTTCAATTTCACGAACAATTGGTTTGATAGAACGCCAATAGTCTATGGGGGTAAAATCCCGCTTAGATAAAAAACGAGTAATCTGGTCATGGCTTAACGAATTTTGTAACATTTTTGACATCATAGTTGCTGAAACTGTTGAAAACGAACAGAGTAAGTAATCTGTGTATAAATCACTAAGTTGCGAATTATTCATAGTCTAATGGATTATAATTTAATTTGTTACAAATTTAATTATTTTTCAATAGTTTTCAAATTAATTTTAAGTTTAAATAAAAGACTTTTTTGTCTGCGTAATGTCAGTTATTAAATGACAGAGCGGATTACGGGAAACAAATTTTCCACTCATTGTGTGGAAAATTAGAAGAAAATTATGGAAATTCGTTTTCAGAAAAAAATGTACGTCGTATGGTGCAGTTTTACAAGGCATTTCCTGAAAAAGAAATTGTCGTATCACTGATACGACAATTGACTTGGACGCATATTCTGGCAGTTATTCCTATGGAAGATCTTTTAAAACGTGAGTTTTACATCGAAATGTGCAAACTCGAAAAATGGAGTGTCAGAACATTTAGAGATCGTATTCAATCCATGCTTTACGAACGAACAGCAATTTCAAAAAAGCCCGACGAAACCATAAAACAGGAATTGGAATTACTGAAAAACGAACAAAAATTAACGCCCGATTTGGTTTTTCGAGACCCGTATTTTCTTGATTTTTTAGGTTTGAAAGATACCTATTCCGAAAAAGATTTAGAAACGTCGGTTGTGGCAGAATTGCAACGTTTTATAACCGAGTTTGGAAACGATTTTGCTTTCCTTTCGCGACAAAAACGAATAACAATTGATAATCGCGATTATTACATTGATTTGCTGTTTTTTCATCGCCGTTTAAAGTGTTTGGTTGTTATTGATTTGAAAATCGGAGAATTTGAAGCTGCCCACAAAGGACAAATGGAATTGTATTTACGGTATTTAGAAAAATACGAAATGGTAGAAGGCGAAAACACTCCGATAGGTTTAATCCTTTGCACCGGAAAAAACGAAGAACACATCGAACTCTTGCAACTAGACAAAAGTAATATAAAAGTAGCCGATTATTTAACTCTTTTACCGCCCAAAGAATTTTTGCAGGAAAAACTGCACAAAGCCGTAGAAATGGCTAAGAGTAGGTTGGGTGAAAAAGAAATCTAAATGGCTTTTTTTATTTGGTTTTGTGGTTTGGGTTGTTTATATTTGCTGGATATTTAAAAAAACTCATTCAGGA
>DYQK01000230.1 GCA_020719385.1 Rikenella microfusus
TAAACGGCGAAATTTCTGCGTTCAGCGAATCTTTTTCATTGAGAAATAACGAAATCGAATCTTGATTTAACGAAATTCCTGAAACAGAAATAATTTTCTTTTTTACTTCGAGAAATACGGAATCTTGAACATTTCCGAGAAATGTTGTCCCGAAAATTTTTGCGAAACCCTGTTTTTTTGCGAGAATTAGTCCCGAAGAATCAATATTCGCAACCGAAGTGTCTGTTGAGTGCCAAATAATTTGTTTATTTGTCGCGAGATTCGGGAGAATAGTTGCGTTTAATCTCAACGAATCTTTCTCGAAAAGCGTTGCCGAGTCGGGCGAAATAGCGAGAGTTTTCGGGTAAAGTTGTCCGTTTGCATCGAGTTTGAGAATGTAAGCGTTGACGGGTTCGTTGGGTGCGTTGAGAAAATCGTAGCGAGTTCCCATAACGAGAACGCCGCCGTCGCGGCAAGAAATCATCGAAGTTGCGTAATAATAAGCATCGCCGCCGTAATATTTCTCAAAAATAGTGTTCAGATTCGAGTCAGTTTTAGCGAGGAGGAAGTGATTGGGAACATCGAAATATAGGTGCGGTAGATAATTTGCAATTCCAAAAACAAAAGCGTTGCCAAGAGAGTCAAGGGATAAATTCTCTCTACTTGCTACGACATTGTGTACTTCTGTGCTGCCAAACACTTTGTGAGAAAGGTAATTTAAAGCAGAATCGTATTGAGCCAAACAAATCATTTGGTTATTACCTAATCCATAAATGTACATTACCGTGCTTGAAAAAAACGTCTTTTTTCTTAATGAAAGAATACGAAGAGTATATGGGAAACTCATATATGAGGGTATCAAAAGCGAATCTCCACGGCAAATATTAAACAAAGTATCTACAGAATAAACGTAGGCATTTGCTTGTTTAGATTTATTGAATTTTCCAAGAATGTAAATATTTTTCGAGAAATATTGTAAACACAAATCTTGTGTGTAAGAATAAGAAGGAAAAGTATCTGCACGAATACTATCACAATTTTCAGACACTACGTAATAAAACGGTTTTGAAACAAGTGAATGATTGGGTTTTTCAAAAACACGACCAACCACAAAATAAAATTTAGTATTTATTTTGACAAAATCCATATCAGCGACAAAATCTGATGTATGATAATCAGGAACAATATATCGTTTCTCTTTTATTATTTCTAAATTTTGATTTAAAAGAGCAAAAAATACACAAATTGAATCTCGAGAATCTAAATACAGTCCACATATAAAAAATGAAGTATCATTTCTTTCAATTCTGTTAAAAGAGTATCCGCCAAAATCACGTTCAAAAAGAATTGTACCGAACTTGTTTACCTTTACTAATTTTCCGTATCGTTTTTTTTGCGAAATTTTTTTGCGACATGGTAGATTCACCGCAAATTCACTTTTTTCTTCTGGCGAAAATGTGTTAATTATAAAATTCCCCTCTTTATCTTCAACAGCAGTAGCAGGGACTGTTGGAAAATTTAATTCGCCATAAATTAGCTCGAAAGTATTTTGTCCCTTGAGATGTATGCAAAGTACTTGCAAAAAAAATAGAAAAATTAATTTTTTCATAAATTCAAAATTAAGAACCAATTTGCCTATTTGTAGAAGTTAAATTGGTTCTTTAATAAAAATTATAACGGCATCTCGTCATCGAGGAAATGAAGTTTACCAACGTAAAAATTCATGTTGGACCAAATTTTGAAAGGTGAAGTAGAATAAGGCGAAACTAACGTAAATCCATAAGTCACCTCAACCAAAGAAAACCCCTGTGGTGCTTTGTAACGACTTTTCAAAATTTCCTGTCTGTTGAACCAATATTTCATCTCAACCGATTCTATGCATTCATCAACCACGTTACGATACATTAATGTATCAGAACCATTTACATATGGATTTGTTGTGGTATATGAAGTACACATATTTTCGTTATCACAATAAATATCTGTGAAAAAACCGTTTGGATATTTATAAATTGTTAAATTATGACAAGCTTCCCAAATCATCCATGCATTCTTGTCGATGTGTGTACCATCGCAGCGACCTTGAGTACAATTACCTGCTCCGCTTCGCCAGTCATAATTCAAATCGGATAATGGGTTGTTCGTTGGGTTTGTTGATTTCGTCAGACTTTTTGTCCACAGAGAAACATTGAAAATCAGAGAATCATTGCGAAACTCGACGTCAGCAAGGTTAAAATGCTTCCAAAAATTGGAATATTGCCCCGAAAAATTGTTCA
>DYQK01000028.1 GCA_020719385.1 Rikenella microfusus
GATGTTTCTGAGAAAGTTGTCGAAGTTTTGGAAAAAACGGAGAAAGTTGAAAATAATTCGCAAAAAGAAGAAAGTGCAGCCGATTTAATTTTGAAAAGAATCGCTGCTATGTCTAAAAATATTGACGAAAAAAAACACGAACATAAATAAAATCACTAATAAAATTCATTTTTATGGCATTTTACACGCTGGTTGTTGTTTTAATTTTGATTGCTTGCATCTTAATGGTGTTAATTGTATTGATTCAAAACCCCAAAGGGGGCGGTTTAGCTTCTGGTTTTTCCGCTTCAAATCAAGTGATGGGAGTTCGCAAAACAACCGATTTTTTGGAAAAAGGCACTTGGACATTGGCAATTTCGTTGTTAGCGTTAAGTTTGCTTGCTTCTATGGCACTTCCGCGTCAACAGCAGGATACGGGAAGAGAATCGTTGATAAAAGAGCAAGTCAATAATGCTGTTGACCCAACGCAAATTCCCAATTTGCCGAATCAAAAAGTGCAAGAACAGACCAAAGAGACGCAAAAAAACGAGAAGAAATAACCATTTCTTTTTCAAAAGCGTTATTTTAACCTTCAAAGTTCAATGTAAACCTTGAAGGTTTGGGTTATTTCTCTAAATATTTCTCTAATATTTCGAAAAGTTCGTCAATTTCAATAGGTTTCGAGATAAATTCGTCTGCACCGATTTCAAAACCTTGCGATTTGTGCTGCGGCAAAACCGATGCTGTTTGCAAAATTATCGGGATTTTTTGAGATTTTTTAATTATTTCTGTCGCAGCAAAACCGTTCATTTCAGGCATTTGAACATCCATTAAAATCAACGAAATCAAAGAGTTAGTCGTTATCTCAACGGCTTCTTTGCCCGTTTTTGCTCTCAAAATTTTCACTTTCGTATCAATTAACATTTCTGACAGCAGTTGAAAATTAGAATCATCATCTTCGGCAATTAAAATAGAATATTTCTCCCATTCTCGCTGAAAGATATTGATTTTTTTCGTTTTCGATTTTTCAGTGACAGGTTTATAAGGCAAAGTAAATTGAAAAAACGCCCCTTGTTCAACTTCGGATTCTACACTAATTTTTCCGTTCCATAGTTCAATAATTCGCTTCGAAATGGCTAAACCTAATCCTGTTCCGCCATATTTTCGTGTTGTTGTGTTGTCTGCTTGCACAAAACGGTCAAAAATGATTTTTTGTTTTTCCTTTGACATTCCAATTCCTGAATCTTTGACAAAGAAAAGCAACGTTTTTTCGTCAGAAAATTTATACCCAAACTCAATAATTCCTTCGTCTGTAAATTTAATTGCGTTACTCAATAAATTTTTTAACACCTGTTGCAGTCGAAACATATCAACAAAAATCAAAATGCTGTGTTTAATATTTTTATCTTTAACCCATCGCAGTTCAATATTCGCTTTGTTTTTGGCAATTAAATCTTGCGAGTAAAAATTATACATATCAAGCAAAATTCCATTTAAGGAGCATTCGGTTTCAGTTAGCGAGACTTGTCCCGCTTCAATTTTCGAGATGTCTAAAATATCGTCGATTAAATTGATTAAAGTATGTCCGTTTCGGTGGATGGTGTTGATGTATTGTTCTCGTTTTTCAGGTGAGAGATTGGGCCTTCGCAGCAAGTCTGCAAAACCGAGAATAGAATTAACAGGTGTTCTAATTTCGTGCGACATGTTTGCCAAGAAAGCGGTTTTTAAATGTTCCGATTCGGTGGCTCGATTTTGCGTTTCGTGAAGTTTTTTTTCATACGAGAAATTTTGCATTTCAATATTTTTTTGATGTGAAATATCTCGAATTTTCATCAACATTTCT
The DNA here is from genome assembly GCA_020719385.1 of Rikenella microfusus. Classification (GTDB taxonomy): domain Bacteria; phylum Bacteroidota; class Bacteroidia; order Bacteroidales; family DYQK01; genus DYQK01. Next base: position 1,823 of record DYQK01000028.1, read on the forward strand.
GTTTTCGAAAATGAAAGCGTCTGTAACTCAAAGAATTTCAATGAGTTATCTATTTGTACCGAATATTCCAACATTTCGATATTTTGCGAATTAAACGTTTTTTCTATCAGTTCAGAGATTTTTGTGACCAATTCTGACGGAAAGATTTCGGACAAAGTCGAATGTTTAAAATTATTCCATTTTTCAGTTAACCCTTTTGTCGGGATAATTTTTAGACTATCTACGGTTTTATCGGAATGAATCAACAAAACGGTGTCGGAGAATAATTGCAAAAGCATTTGACAAAAATTGGGCTGCAAATTTTCGCGTATGCAAAATAAATTTTTCGAATTTTGAGGCATATTTTTCTAAATATAAAAACACAAATTTAATATTAATTTTTTAATTTTGCAAATCGAAATAAAAAAAAATTTTTTATGAGAAAAATAACAATTTACACCGATGGTGCGTCTCGCGGGAATCCTGGAATTGGGGGTTATGGAATTGTCTTATTATCAACACCTTACAGGAAAGAAATTTTCGGTGCGTACAAACTTACGACTAACAATCGTATGGAATTGTTGGCGGTAATAATTGCTCTTGAGGCGTTAAAATTTGACAATTCCGATGTAACTTTGTATTCTGATTCGCGTTACGTGGTCGATGCAATAGAAAAAAAATGGTTAAATTCTTGGGAGAATAAGAATTTTAAGAAAGTTAAAAATGTAGATTTATGGGAACGTTTTCTCAAAGTTTTTCGCAGGCATTCGGTGAAATTTGTTTGGGTGAAGGGTCATTCAGAAAATATTGAAAATCAACGTTGCGATACGCTTGCCAATTTGGCGATGGACAAGGGGGAATTTTTAATTGACGAGGGTTATTTGGAAAATCTCAAGAGTGAGATATAAAATTTTTGAGAAAAAATTTATTTTTTGAGAAAAAATTTGGAAATATCAAAAATATTTTTCATTTTTGTCTCTAAATATTTATTCTTTTCAAAAAATTAAGTTTATGAGAAAGATTTTCGTATTCGTATTTGTCTTAACTTTTTCATTATCAATGACTTTCGGTCAGAATATTTATAATCCTGCGGCAAATGCTTCGGAGGAATTGGCGGCGGCAGTGAGAAGGGCAAGTTCCGAGAATAAACATATTTTGGTTCAAGTGGGCGGAAATTGGTGTTCTTGGTGTTTGAAATTGCACAAATTTTTCAAGTCCGAGTTATCTGTGGATTCTATCATTCAACAGAATTACGTTTTTTTGTTGATAAATTATAGCAAAGAGAATAAAAATCTTGATATTCTTGAGAAGTTTGAGTTTCCGCAGCGTTTTGGTTTTCCCGTTTTGTTGATTCTTGACAAAACAGGCAAGCGTCTTCATACGCAGGATACTTCTCTTTTAGAGGAAAATGAGGGTTACAGTGTGAAAAAAGTGAAAGATTTTTTAAAACAATGGACTGCGGCGGCGTTAAAACCTGAGTTATATAAAAAATGAGGTTTTAGAGAAGTGAAATTTTTAGAAAAAGTTTAGTTTAAACACTTAATTTCAATTTTTTTTATAATTTTGAAAAATTTATATCAATAAAAAATATGGAACTTAGTGAGCGTTTTACGCAATCAATTTTAACAATGTACAACGACTGGATAAGCAACGGTATCTCGTTGATTTATCTCGGCGAGTTTAGTCATGAGATAACAAAAATGTTTACCTCTATGGCTGAATCGGAAATGTCTCGTAATAGTGAGGAAAGTTCTACGAAAAGAATGGTCTATCACTCAATGGTCGAGACTTTGCAAAATATGAACCGACACTCTGACGAATTGAATGATAAAAGTCATGTTGGTAAAGGACTTTTTATGATAGGCAAAAAAAATGATGTCTATTATATCATTACTTCGAATAAAATTGCGGGAGATAAAGTTGAATCTCTTCGCAGTGCTATCGACCAACTAAACGCTTCGACTCTTGAGGAGTTAAAAGCAATGTATAAAAAGCAGTTAAAGGAGGGTAAACTTTCTGAAAAAGGCGGTGCAGGTCTTGGACTTATTGATATTGCCCGCAAAACTGAACGCAAACTTGAATACGCATTGATGCCTCTGTTTGAACAGAGTGATTATTTTTTTATTTTAAAAGTCGAAATTGATACTAAAAAGGTAAAAAATGAAGTATGTCAATCTTAGTTGTAAAATCTTAATTATTGAGAAATTATGTTAGTAGTTGGAATTGCTGGAGGAACGGGTTCGGGAAAAACAACGGTTGTGAAAAAAGTTGTCGAGCAATTGCCTAAAAATACGGTTGCAATTCTTTCGCAAGATTCTTATTATCGGGATAACAGTCATTTGCCCTTAGAAGAACGTTTAGAAATGAACTTTGACCATCCACATTCAGTGGAATTTGAGTTGTTGGTCGCACATCTCAAGGATTTGAGAAAGGGAAAAAGTATTGAAGAGCCGATTTATTCGTATCTTACGTGTACTCGCGAAAAAAAAACTATTCTTGTCAAGCCGAAGGAAGTCATTATTGTCGAAGGAATTTTGATTCTCACTCATCCCGAACTTCGAGAGTTGTTGGACATTAAAGTTTTTGTCTTTGCAGATCCCGATGACCGTTTGATTCGCGTTATTCAACGAGATATTGTTGAACGCGGAAGGTCGGTAGACAAAGTGTTAGACCGTTATCATAAGTCAGTGAAACCGATGCATTTACAATTTATTGAACCCTCACAGCGTTATGCCGATTTAATTGTTCCGCAAGGCGGACATAATATTGTGGCAATTGACGTTTTAACGTCAATTATTGAGAAGAACTTGAAAAAATAACCTTAAAAATTTTCATCAGATGAACATGTTGGAATTTATCAAAAACGAGAACATTTTATTCATAAACATCGAAACTGTTCCCGTAGTTGCGAGTTTTTTTGAATTACCCGAAGGATTAAAATATTTTTGGGAAGAAAAATCAGAGTTAATGAAGAAAAACTCTGAATTGCCGTCTGAAACTTTTGTCAAAGCAGGAAATTTTGCAGAATTTGGAAAAATAGTGTGCATATCAGTCGGATTTATTGTCTACAAAAAAGGAACAAAAGTGTTCCGCATAAAGTCATTTTACGGCGATGACGAAAAAAAATTGTTAAGTGATTTTGCATATTTGTTAAATAACCATTTTAACGCCGAGGAAAATTATCTCTGCGCTCATAACGGAAAGGAATTTGATTTTCCATATTTGTGCCGAAGACTCTTGGTCAATGGTTTACATTTGCCCAAACAATTAGACATCGCAGGAAAAAAACCTTGGGATGTTAAACACGTAGATACTCTCGAACTTTGGAAATTCGGTGATTATCGCAACAACGCTTCCATCGATTTGTTGGCAACAATTTTTCAAATCCCGATAATAAAGGAACATCACACAACAGAAGACATCGCAAGATTGTATTGGGAAGAGAAAAATTTACCTCAAATTGTTAATTTCTGCCAAAAAGACGTACTCTCTGCAGCACAATTATTTTTGCGATACAAAGGAGAAACCTTAATACGCCCCGAACTCGTAGTTGTTGTCGGAGATAAAGAATAAATTATTTCTCAATTTTTTTTAAATTTGTCAGATTTCAAAAAAAAAATCTGACAAATTTTTCGCAAAAAACAAATTATTTACTCGGTGCAGCAAAGACTTGCACCCAATAAATTCCAACTTTCGCCGCACCCATTTCGGTATAACTTGCGTTCATCATATTTTTACAATGACCGCTGCTATTTTCCCAACTTTTCATCACCGATGAAATGGAGGAATAACCGTAAGCAATATTCTCGCCCGCCGCTTTGAACGAATAACCTGCCGCTTTGATTCGTTTATCAAAAGTGCTGTTATCTGTGCCTGTGTGCGAAAAATGGTTATTCTCCGACATATCTTTTGCGTGACGAAGGGCTGCTGCCTCAAGTTTTGCATTCCATTTCAACTCTGTTGTTGCAGAGCCGCAGTTGCAGCCGCTTTTTCGAAGTTTATTGACCGCACTCAACATCTCGGTTGCAAAAGTTGACGAAGTACTTGAATCTTCAGTTTTCTCACACGAAAGAATGTACGAAAGAAAAATGAATAAAAAAATGTTGTTTCTCATAAAAAATTTTACTTTTTTTTGCAAAATTAATAAAAAATCTCAAATCCGTTCAGATTTGAGATAAAAAATAATTATTTTTCCAACCATTCCCACGCCTTCGATTCGTCATCGAAATACGCAAGTTGTACTTTTGAGTCTTTTCCAATTTCCTCCATCGTTTGTTCGGTGGCAACATTCACAAAAATATCAGCAGAAAGTAAAAAAGCACCTTTACATAATCCTGATTCTACTGCTTTTCAAATTAACATTTTCGCCGACCCAATCTTGCAAAGACGTCTGAATCACAAATTTATTTTCTCGCATATCGTGCAAAATACCTTTCGCATTCAAATCAAAAAAACTCACATAACGCAACATATCTCTTTTAAACTCCTCTTCTTTCATATATTGCGTGTTTTCGAGCCAAATCATTTTGAAAAGAAATTTTGAAGGTTCAAAATATAACTCAAAAAATGAAGTCTCAAATAATTTATTCATAAAAATTTAATTTAAAAAAACAGGTTTATATTTTTAAACCTGTTTTTTGATTTTTTATGCGTTTTTAGTTGCTCGTTCCAAACGATTGAGAATACTAAAAATAAACGCTGCTGAAAGCAAACAGCAAGTAACCAATATGCCCCAAAATACCCAAAGAGGCACTTTCTCCCACAAAATTCCCATTATGCCGACAAGATAATTTCCAATGGCTGTTGCACAAAGCCAACCACCTTGCATTAAACCTTTGTATTTGGGAGGAGCAACTTTCGAAACAAACGAAATGCCCATCGGACTAAGGAATAACTCGGCAATTGTCAATACAAAATACGTCTGAACAAGCCAATAGGGCGAAATCAATGTTTCAGAAACACCAACAATTTCGGAAGGAGATTTTAAACCGAAAGCAGGAATAATTAATACACAGAAACCTGCAGCAGCGATCAACATTCCGATTCCAATTTTGCGAGGTGCAGAAGGTTCTTTGCCCTTTTTGTTCAACATTGCAAATAAACTTACGAAAATCGGCGTTAGTAAAATGATGAAAAATGGGTTAAATTGTTGAAACTTCGGAGGAGTAATTGCGTGTGTAGGACTTGACGAGATATATTGATAGAAAATTGTTACCGCCAAAATGGCAACGACCAACAAAACTGCACCGACAATTTTATTCTTCGGATTTCCTTTTTGAAACATAAAAAATAAACCGTAAAAACCAACAGCAATCGGTACCAATGATGCCAATGAGAAGAATAAATAGGTCATTGTGGAAACAGAACCAACCGTATAATCGCGGGCAAAATAGGTCATTGTTGCTCCGTTTTGATGGAAAGACATCCAAAAGAAAATTACAACTAGAAAGACCAAACCCAATGCAATTAAACGTTCTTTTGTTTGTTCGGGGGTAAGTTCAATAATCGTTGATTTCTTTGTAGCATCTTTCGCCTTCTGTGCTTCAGTAATATCTACGTGTTTGTAATATTTTCGGAATCCGACAAATACCAACAAAGAGAGAATTAAACTAAAACACGCAACTCCAAAACCATAATTATACGAGTTGGTTAATGAAGTTAAATAACTTCTTGCGAAAGATTTTGAATCAGTAAATTTTTCTTTTAATTGTTCTTTGCCAAAAACTTCGAGTTTTCCTGCAATTTTGGCACTGTCCTCAGCAAATAAAACGCCTTCTCTTGACTTCATTTTTTGAATATATTGAGCGGCATCTTTGACATCTTTTGCGTCTGCTAAATGTGTCGCTTTAAACGCTTCGGCATCAACAACTTTATAATTCAAATATTGAACAGCAAGAGCAGGAACACTCGCTTCATACTTAAAGCCGTCTTTTGCCATGAAAAAGTTACTTACACCTTCGGCAGCACTTGGAGCAAAAAATGCACCAATATTAATACACATATAAAAAATGCTGTAAGCAACGTCTCTTTTGACTTTATATTTTTCCTCATCGTAGAGATTGCCGACTAATGCCTGCAAATTTCCTTTGAAAAAGCCTGTTCCAAGCGATATTAGACCTAATGCTCCGACCATCATGTAAAAACTTACATCTGCTTCCATCGGGACAGCCAAGAGGAGATAACCTCCGAACATAATTAGAATCCCTAACATAATGGTTTTGCCGTAGCCCAAGAATCTGTCGGCTAATATTCCTCCGAGAAGGGGCAGAAAATAGACGCAGGCAAGGAATGTTCCAAAAATCATACTGGTTTTTCCTGCACTAAAACCAAATTTTGCCTGCAAATACAACGTAAATATGGCGAGCATTGTGTAATAACCGAATCGCTCACCCATATTTGCTAATGATAAGATAAATAATCCGCGAGGGTGTTCTTTTAACATACGTTGAACTTTTTTGAATGATTTTATTTGTTTTTAAAATTGCACAAAGATATATTTTTTTTACAAATTTTCAATTTTTTTCGAAAAAATTTTTAATTTTTTCAGAAAAGTAAAAAAGTATTGCCGTCTTTTTAGAAAGATGACAATACTTAATTTGTTAATTAAACAATTTTTTTTAAATTCCTGTGTAATTTCGTGGAGTAATTCTTCGCAATTCGTCTTTTATTTCGTCTTTTATGTTTAATGAGGAAATAAATTCGGAGATAGTTTCTTCAGTGATTTTCTGTCCGCGGGTAAGTTCTTTTAAGTCTTCATACGGATGCGGATAATTTTCCCTTCGCAAAATTGTCTGTATTCCTTCCGAGACAACTTCCCAGTTGTTGTCTAAATCTTTCAATATTGCGTCTTCGTTGATGGTGATTTTTTCTAAACCGTTCATTATTGAACGCATCGCCACAATGCTGTGGGCAAACGCAACGCCGATATTTCGCAGCACCGTAGAATCTGTTAGGTCTCTTTGTAAACGAGAAAGTGGCAATTTCGAGGCAAAATGGTCAAACATTGCATTCGCAATTCCTAAGTTTCCTTCGGCATTTTCGAAATCAATGGGATTAACTTTGTGCGGCATCGTTGATGACCCCACTTCGTTTTTATCAACACTTAATTTGAAATATTCCATCGAGATATAAGTCCAAATATCGCGGCAAAGATTTATCAAAATGGTGTTGATTCGTTTTGCTGTGTCGAAGATTGCGGCGATAAAATCGTAATGGTCAATTTGCGTTGTTGTCTGTGAACGGTGTAGTCCGAGTGTTTGATTTACAAAGTAATTTGCAAAATTTACCCAATCAATTTTGGGATAAGCAACGAAGTGTGCGTTAAAATTGCCGACAGCGCCTCCAAATTTTGCTGACATCGGGATTTCTTTTAACATCAAGACTTGCAGTGAGAGTCTTTCGACAAATACTGCGATTTCTTTTCCGACTCTTGTGGATGAGGCGGGCTGTCCGTGAGTGTGGGCTAACATTGGGATTTCCTTCCAAAGACGCACAAAAGATTCTAATTTAGTCATTAAACTCCAAACCAGTGGGAGATAAACTTTGTTTAATGCGTCTTTTATGGAAAGCGGAATCGCAGTGTTATTGATGTCTTGCGATGTTAGTCCGAAGTGAATAAACTCTTTGAAAGCACTTAGTCCCAACATTTCGAATTTTTCTTTCAGAAAATATTCTACGGATTTTACGTCGTGGCGTGTTGTTGCCTCAATTTCTTTAATTCGTTTTGCGTCTTCGAGTGAAAATGTTTGGTGAATAATTCGAAGTTGCCAATGATTAATTTTCGAAGTTTTACTCAATTCAACGAGTGGCGGCAGCGGGATTTTGCACAAAGCAATAAAATATTCTATTTCTACAAAAATGCGATATTTTATTAACCCGAATTCGGAAAAATAATCAGCCAATTCTCCTGTTTGTTTGCGATAACGTCCATCAATGGGCGAGAGAGCGGTTAAACTTTCTAATTTCATAAAAAACTTTTTATAGTTAAATCTTTCAATATCAATGATTTAACAATTTTCTCAAAAATTTTATTTTTTTGCAAAGATAAAAAAATTTTAATAAAAATACACAAATTTTATTTCTCAATAGCAAAAATTTGTCAGATTCGAACAAAAATCTGACAAATTTTGAGGAATTTTATTTATTCTCGCACTCAATTCCTGTTTTTACCTCGACGACTAAGATACATTCGGCACTCACTTTTTTCATCATTGCTGTAAATTCGTCAGAGTCGGTTTGACAAATGTAATTTCCTTTGCATTTAAACATTCGCAAATTGACGTGGGAATACAAATAGCTGAGGCTGCTTCCCAAGATTTCTGTGTCTGAGCAGTTTATTTCCTTGAGCGAGCGAACGGTTTGTAAATATCGCAAAGTTTTGACAGGTGTTTTTGAGAAATCAACGATTTCTAAGTTTTTCATTCTTTCCAAATAACTTAGGTCATCAACTTTCGTTTCGCTGCAATTCAATTCGACGAGGTTTACTAATTTTTCGACTCCAGATAGTGAAAATAACGAGATATTTTGAGCCACATTGAGTCTTTCGAGACTTGTCATTGTGTAAAGAATTGACAAGTCGTTGATGGTGCAAAGATGTACATCGAGGACTCGCAATTTTGTTAAACCTCGGAGTGGGCGAAGGTCTTTTGTCATCGTGTTAGAGCAGTTCAATTTTTCTAAATTGACAAGACTCGTGAGCGGAATTAAACTGCTAATATTATCGTTGCTGGAGCAATTTAACTCTTTGAGATTAATTAAATTTTCGATTCCTTCCAAACTTTTAATGTTTGAACTATTATTGCAGCGAATTTTTTCGAGTAATATCAATTTGCTCAGTGGTTTTAAATCGTTAATGTCTTTGTTATGCGAGCAATCAATTTGTTTGACGGAGACAATACGGCTGAGCAATTCATCGGAGGGTTCAATATCTTTGCCTTTGAGTTCCTGTTTTTGAAACACTTTTTTCCACCCAGGACTGAGACTATTCCACCATTCGCGGTCAGATTGCCCCCAAATAAAAGAGTTTCCGCAAAAGTAAAACACAAAAACTAACGCAATATTCTGCAAAAAATTTTTCATAATTCGTTTATTGATTTTAATTTTTTCAAAAAAATTAATATACAAAACAAGTGCAAAATTACATACTTTTTTTATATTAACGTTTATTTTTTCGAAAAAATTATACTTTTTTTGCGGAAATATATATTTTTCTCAAAAAAAGTGTACAATAATTAAAAATTTTTCATATTTTTGCCCAAAAATTAAAAGTTTTTTTATCAAAATAATTTTTATGGAGCAAATTCGTTCGCACAACTGTTATTCAATAGAATTGCCTTTTATAAAAGATGAAATCGGCGCTTCAATGACCATTATTGAGAATAATTTGCAAATTCCTTTTGCAATTAAAGGCGTTTATTACATTTATGACTTTCAGCACTTCGAGTCGATGCGAGGCACACACGCACACAAGGAATTGGAGCAATTAATTTGTTGCGTAAAAGGAAGTTGTGAATTATTGTTGGATGATGGAACACAGAAGGAAAAGATTCTTCTTGATATTCCCAATGAAGCGGTTTATGTCGGAATTGATGTGTGGCACTCAATGACTGGATTTTCAAACGATTGCGTACTTTTGATTCTTGCGTCAGGTTTTTACAAAGAAGAAGATTACATTCGTCATTATGAGGAATTTAAAAAATATGTCGAATTAAAATACGCAAAAAAACAAAATTCTCGATTTTGTTATTAAACATTTTTTTGTATGACCACTTTTTTAATTATTTTGTTTGCGATAACAAACATTTATCTCAGCGTTATTGAACGTTTTCGAAATTATGCAAAAATGATGGCGGTGCAGGGCGTTTTGCTCTTTGGAATTGCCCTGGCAGAGTTGACAAAAATTGATTGGTTAAATTTGACATTTGTCGTTAGTGAAACATTGATTTTTAAAGTGATAATTGTGCCGCTTTTGATGTTTAAAATTATCAACAAAACGAAGATTTATAAAGTTCATCAACATTCCTTGCCCAGTTTTTACTCGTTGATTTTTACAATTATTGGGCTAATTATCAGTGTTTTATTTACACAAACGCTTAATAATAAACACATTGACACGGTTTATTTCACAATTGCACTTTTTACTTTGTATTCGGGAATGTTTATGGTTATCTCGCACCGCAAAATTTTTAGTCATTTAGTTGGATTCTTAGTAGTTGAAAATGCGGTATTTTTATTATCTTTGGCAGTCGGAAATGAGATGCCAATAATGATTAACTCGGCAATTTTGCTTGATATTTTTGTTACCGTTTTGATAATTACAATTTTTATTAATAAAATTGGTGACCAGACAGAGAATTTCGAAGTTGACGACTTGACAACGTTAAAACATTAATTTTTTCACAAAAAATTCTGTCAGATTTCTTAGAGTCTGACAGAATTAAAAAAAAATTATAAATTATTCGAATTTTTTATAAAAAATATTAATTAAACAAATTTTTTCACCATGGCGTTAGAAATAGAAAGAGAAATGAACACACCAAATGAACCTACCGTCGAAAATAAACAAGGTTACTTGATTCTTATCGGCGGTGCAGAAGACAAAAAAGGAGATAAAATTCTTTTGAAACGTCTCCTGGAAGTTACTCAGGCAAAGCACATCATTATTATTCCGACTGCCTCGTCTTATCCTCACGAAGTTGGTCGAAATTATCAAGAGGCTTTCGCAAGACTCAATATCACCGATGTTGAGGTTTTTGATATTCGTTACCCCGAAGAAGCAGATAGAGAGGAACATTTCGCAAAGTTAGCAAAAGCCGATTTAATCTTCTTCGGCGGCGGCGACCAAGTAAAGTTAGTCGAAACGTTCCAAAATTCTAAATTATTCCAAACCATCAAGGAACGATTCTTTGCAGGAACACTCAGCGTCGCAGGAACAAGTGCAGGAGCCGCCGCAGCGAGCAATCCTATGACCTTTGACGGCGATTACGAGGAAGGTTTCAGAAAAGGACGAGTCTGTTGTATGCAAGGATTTGGTTTCGTTGACAACATCACCATCGACACACATTTCGTTCCAAGAGGCAGAATTTCTCGACTTTCACAATTCCTTCTCACAGGAAAAAGCACTCGCGGAATCGGATTAGACGAAGACACAGGAATAATTATTTATCCTGACGAAAAATTTGAAGTCATCGGTACAGGAATTGTAACCATCATCAATAGCGACAAGATTACCTGTTCCGACTACGAACACATTGAAGAAGGAGATTTATTTTGCGTCAATAATTTGCGAATAGGTTTCCTCGCTCCAGGAGCGACTTTTAGTATCAAAAAATGGAGTATTCTCAATGCCAACAATAAAAAAAAAATCGATGAAATAACAGAATATTTCTGTAATTAAAAAAAAATGTTTTATGTTTACTATCAATAACCACATGATTCGCGGCGATAAGGTGCGAGATTTTGTGAAATCTCCGAATTTTAGCGGAGAATTTACGCGTGGCGTTCTTGACACCATTATCATTCATTATACCGCTGGTCCTTATCAAAGTGCTGTCAATACGTTGATAAACCCTGCGGCAAAAGCGTCTGCACATATGATTATCGACAGAGACGGCAGTATCACTCAATTAATTCCTTTGAATTTTATTGCGTGGCACGCTGGTCCAAGTTCGTATAACGGCAGAACAGGTTTCAACCGTCTTTCAATAGGAATCGAAATTGTCAATGCTGGAATGTTGACAAAAAGCGGAAATGTCTACCGTTCTTGGTTCGGAAGTGCTTATAATCCCAACGAAGTCATTGAAGCGATACATCGCAACGAAAAAACTCCGCGCTTTTGGCATATTTATACCGAAGAACAAATTGACGCAACCATTGACATTTGTCGAGTTTTAATCGAAACTTACAATTTAAAACACATTCTCGGACACGAGGAAATTTGCAAAGGAATGAAATTCGACCCAGGTCCGGCATTTCCGTTAGACAGAATGAGAAATCAACTGCTCGGCAACGGCAGAAATCAAGATGATGACGCAACAGAACTTCCTTCTTTTGGCAGAGTGACTGCTTCGAGTTTAAATGTTCGCTCCTCCGCCGATGTGAACGCCGAAAAAGTTTCGAAACCTCTCACAAAAGGGGCAAAAGTCAAAATTCTTGACCAAGCAAATGGCTGGTATAAAGTTATTGTCGAAGTGGAAGGTTGGGTTTTGGGGCAATATGTTGAAAATGCCACCTAAAATTTTGTTAAAATGAATCGAAAAACTCTTTTGATAATTGCAGGTGTTCTTGTGCTTTTGTTTGTTATTGGTTATTTGCAGGACAAGGGAATGTTAAACTTCAAATGGCAATGGTTGACGATTCTTTTTGCCGCACTCTCTGGACCGTATAAACTTGTCAAAGGAATGCTCGCGTCAGGAAAGGCAGACAACATTGTTGACAATTTGGATAAAAAAATCGAGGAAGAGAAAAAATATCGAGAAAATATGGACACACAAATTGCCGACAAGGAGAAACGAATCGAAGCATTGAACAAGGAACTTGAAATTATTGACGCAAAATTGCGTCTCATCGAAGCACAACGAGCAAATTTGAAAACAGAAGTGAACAAAAAATCTGTTGACGAATTGCGAAATGATGCAGTAGAACTTTTTGGAAGTTAAAAAATTTTATTTCCTAAAAATATGATAAAAAAATGGTTTTTATTTGGAATTTTGGGATTTTGCTGTCTGAACATTTTCGCTCAAACCGATTCGACAAAGATTTATCCTAAAACTATTTTTCCTAATAAACCTGAACTCATCGATTCTAAGAGTGATACTCTTTGGGTCTTGCGACATTCTCAATTCCTCAACGCAATTATTGCAGCGAAGGAATTAAAATTGGCAAATTATGAAAATCAAGAACTTAAAAATCAAACTTTAACCTTAAAAAGTATTATTCAAGCACGCACCGAAGAAGTTGAACTGCTCAAAAAAGACCGCGACCATTACATAACAAATTATAACGAATGTATTCGCGACCAAAAAGACCTCGCAGATGCTTATAAACGGCAAAAATGGTATCTCAGAGCCTCGTTCATTGGAATTGGTGTCGCTTTTTTGGCAGGTTATCTCATTCGATAAACTCTTTAAAAAAATTTTATGGAAAATCCAAATAGCGTTGTTCAACATCTCTCTGCCTCCTCCGACCAATTTATGTTTCAAGTGTATTTGCCTGTAATGATTTGGATGGGGTCAATAACGATTGTGATTTTATTTTTGTTAAAAAAATACACTTTTGGAAATTGGACTACACAAAATCCGAATCCTTACGCAGGAGAAACTTTTGATATGCCGCGAGGTGTAATGCGAGGAATCCTCAGCATTACGTTGCTTTTTGTGACGATAGTCTTCGAACTCGTAGCAGTTCACACACCAGGATTCGAAGCCGAAATGCAAGGTTTAATGACATCTTTTCAAATGATGTTAGCATTTTACTTCGGCTCAAAAGTGATGCACCACGTAACAAGTGCCGAGAGACAAAAAACCGAAATCACTGCTCAAGCACAAGTGTCAGCAGCTCAGGCAGTAAATCCACAAACAACAACTTCAAATTCCACCGAAGAAGAACCAATGGGCTAAGAAAAAATTTGATTAAAATAACTTGTCAGACTCTGAAAAAATCTGACAAGTTTAAAGTTTTATCGAAATTGACTCAAAAAGCGAATATCATTTTCAAAGTAAAGGCGAATGTCTTTGATGTGATATTTTAACAACGCAATTCTTTCGATGCCCATTCCGAAGGCAAAACCGCTGTAAACTTTGCTGTCGATTCCACAGTTTTCTAAAACATTGGGATGAACCATTCCGCAACCCAAAATTTCGAGCCAACCTGTGTATTTGCACAAATTGCAGCCCTTGCCGTTGCAGTTGCACGAAATATCCATTTCAGCAGAAGGTTCTGTGAACGGAAAAAATGAGGGACGCAAACGAATCTGCGTTTTTTCACCGAACATTTCTTTTGCGAAATACAAAAGTGTCTGTTTTAAATCGGCAAACGAAACTTTTTTGTCAATATATAATCCTTCTACTTGATGAAAAATACAATGAGAACGAGCCGAAATCGCTTCATTTCTGAAAACCCGCCCTGGCATAATTATCCGAATCGGCGGTTTTTGCTTCTCCATAGTTCGAATTTGCACCGAAGAAGTGTGTGTTCGCAACAAAACATCGTTTATATCTCCATTTTTCTCAATGAAAAACGTATCTTGCATATCTCTTGCAGGGTGGTTTTCAGGAAAATTTAACGAAGAAAAAACATGCCAATCGTCTTCAATTTCGGGACCTTCAGAAACGGTAAAACCAAGACGGGCAAAAATCTCAACCATCTCATTGCGAATCAACGAAACAGGATGACGCGAACCAACATTCAACGACTCAGCGGGCAAGGTCAGGTCTAATAATTTCGATTTCTCGTCATTTTCTGAAGTTTTTTGCAACAAAAAATCGAGTTTCTCTTGTGCCTTAACTTTCAACGTGTTCAAAATTTGCCCAACTTCTTTTTTCTTCTCAGAAGGAATTTGCTTAAAATCTTCGAAAAGCTGCGGAATTATTCCTTTGCGAGAAAGAAATTTTATGCGAAATTGCTCTATTTCTTCTTTTTTGTGAGAGGCAAAATGTTCAATTTCACCTAAAAATTGTTTAATGGAATCTAACATTTTAACTTTTTTTAACAATTATTCGAGTTTTTTATAAAATGTGAAATTTTTTTCTGTAAATTTTTCGTTGTAAAAAATCATTATTAAATCTTTTAAAATCAAATGTGGTTTCATTATTCCTGATTCGAAAAAATCATTGCCCCCAAAAGAATTTTGACGCAAATTATTGTTAAAAATTTTATTATTTTTAAAAGATTTTAACATTTTTAAACGTTCATCAAATTTTAAAATATCATTTTTCGTTTTGCAATTTCCAACATTTAACCAAATATCGGCGTTTTTTGCTTGCGAAAAAATTGTTTCAAATTCTAAAACAAAACTTTCTGTCGAGGAATTTTCTTTCCAAATATATTCGCCGCCTGCGTCAGAGATTAATTGTGCCGTGTAAGATTTGCCGCCTGCCAAAAACCATTTGCCCAAATACGAAGTATTTAACAAAACAACAGGTTTCTGTTTCTCATTGATAATCAATTGTTTATACGCGTTATATAATTTTGCGATAGAATCAAATTTGTCTGCAGCAACATTTTCTTTTTCATAAAACGAGGCAACAACTTTGCACCATTCCGCTTTTCCCAAAGGATGCGTTTCCAAAAATTCGGAACAATAAACCGCAGGAATGCCCAATTGCGTAAGACGATTCACATAATTTTGAGTACTCTCATCTACGGCATAACACAAAACCAAATCAGGCTGCAAAGATAATAATAATTCGATATTTAAACTCTGCTCGAAACCAACATCTTTAATTTCTTGATATTCAATGCGTTGTCGCACTTCGGGGTGAAAAACAAATTCTTTTCCCGAAACTCCAACAATAGTTTTCGTTTCGTTGATAAAATCAAGCAACGCAATATGCGTGGTCGAAAGACAAATTACGCGGCGAATCGGCGTCTCAATAATTTGTGTTTTTTTGAAATTTTGAGGTTTCTCAGCACCGCGTTTAATGATAACATATTGAAATTCAACATCTTGACTTTTTTGCCAAGGTTTGCGAACACTCAATAATTTATAATTTTCGAAATATTGTATCGAAAAATTTTTTGCAAAATAATTTGGTAAAGTTTTTGTGCAGGAATCTTTTTTATTTTGCTGCGAATTATTTTGTTTACAACTTTCTCCGACACAAAAAAACATAAAAAATGTTAAAAAAAGCAAAAAATCTTTGAAATTCATAAAAATTTACTCTTTAATTAAATTTTTGGGATTGTTGTTTAAATATAGGTTTGCAATTATTAACCAAATATTATGGATAATTTTGTAAAAAATTAAAGACAAAACAAGAATTTTCCCTAATTTATTACATTTAAACTCTATTTTTTGTTAAAATCTGATAAATTAAGTTAAAATTTGTGAAATATTTTAATTGAATTTCCCTTTTTTCAGGGTCACGAATGATAATTATTGATGTACCTACATTTAAACAACAATCCCTTTTATTTTTTTTACAAAATTACAATTTTTTTGAAAAAAATAAACTTTCTCAAAAATTTTTCGCAAAATTATAAAAAATATTTTTACTTTTGCGGAATAAAATTAAATTTTTTGAAAAATTTTATGAACAAAAAAACGCAAAAAAAACCTCAAAATTCTGTTTCGCAAACGCAAAAAACAGAAAAACAAAATTCTTTGCTGGTTTTTAAAACCGTTTCGCAAAAAACTTTTTTGATTCTGCTCGGAATTATCGCAATGATAACGTTTTTAACTTACTCGCCAACGTTTCAAAATGCAGCAACAAATTGGGATGACGATGCTTATGTTACCTCTGGACATTTTAAAAATTTATCAAGCAAAACACTTCACGACATTTTTTTCGGAACAAATAAATTTTATATGGGAAATTATCACCCATTGACGATGACCTCGCTCGCACTAAATTATCAAATGACAGGAATACAGCCTTTCTCTTATCAACTGACAAATATTTTACTTCACATTTTAACGACTCTCTTCGTTTTGTGGTTTGTTTATTTATTAATCAAAGATATTGAAATTGCGTTTATTGCCTCGCTATTATTTGGGATAAATGCGATTCACGTTGAGTCTGTCTCGTGGCTCTCGGAGAGAAAAGATGTTTTGTATTCGGCTTTTTTCGTTGCGGCGTTGGTTGCTTATGTGAAATATCTCGATACTGAAAAAATAAAATTTTATCTCATCGGAATATTTCTGTTTTTTCTGTCGCTTCTCTCGAAGGGACAAGCCGTTTCGCTTGCGGTAACATTAATTGCTGTTGATTTTGTGCGAGAAAGAAATTTATTGTCGAAAAAAGTGATTTTCGAAAAAATTCCGTTTTTTCTTTTGGCAATATTATTCGGACTAATTGCCGTCAAGGCACAAGGCGAGGCAGTGCAGGATATTACTGATTATGAAATGTATAAACGCGTTGCGTTTGCCTCGTATAGTTTTGTTCAATATTTGGTGAAAACAACAATTCCTTATCCGTTGTGTGCGATGTATCCGTACCCCGACATTATCACGCGTTCGGTGCCGCCGCATTATTGGCTGTTTGTTATTCCTACGATTCTCATTGGTTTTCTTGCAATTTTATCTGTGAAAAAGAAATGGAATTTTCTTGCTTTTGGAATTTGGTTTTACATTTTCAATATTGCGTTACTTTTGCAATTTATTCCTGTCGGAGGTGCCATTTTGTCAGACCGTTATGCGTATATTCCCTCTATTGGTTGGTGTTTTTTGGCAGGTTTTCTCTATAAATTTTTAATTTCGAAATTTTCAACAACTTACGTACAAATTGCGTTTAGTTTATACGCCATTTTGTTGATTCTTTTAACGTTAAACAGAATTCCTGTTTGGAAAGACAGTTTAAGTTTGTGGAATGACGTTTTGGAAAAAGAACCCAGAGCGAGCGTTGCATGGAATAATCGCGGAAGTACAAAAAATAGACTTGCCGATTCTCTTGCGAAAAAAGGTTTTTTCGACGAATCAAAAAAACTTCGCATCGAAGCAGTTTATGATTTCGACAAAGCAATGGAAACAAAACCTGATTATCACGAGGCGGCTTATAATCGCGGTATTTTGAAAAAAGAATTAAAAGATTTTAACGGTGCTTTGCAAGATTTCGAGTTGGCAATTTTGTTTAAACCTCAATTTGCTGACGCATATTTGAATCGCGGAACGATAAAAGATGAATTGGGAAAATTTAAGGAAGCAATAGAAGATTTTAACAAAGCATACGAGTTGAATCCGAATTTAGAATCGATTTTTGTGAATCGCGGCGTTTCGAAAGGAAAAATGGGAAAATACAAAGAAGCAATTGAGGACTTAAATACCGCAATTGAAAAATCACCCAATAATCCGACTGCTTACTCCAATCGCGGAATGGCAAAAAACGGTCTCGGAGATAAAAAAGGTGCTTTTCAGGATTATTCCAAAGCAATAGAACTCGACCCAACATTCGCAACCGCCTATTTCAACCGCGGAATTATTCATCAACAACTGGAGAATTTCAAAGGTGCAGTGCAAGATTTCTCAAAAGTCATCGATTTAAGAGCAACTTATCTCGAAGCATATTATTTTCGTGCAATGGCTTTTGTCAAACTCGGCGACAAGGAAAATGCGTGCAAAGATTTGCAAACGGCGTACAAATCCGGCGTGAAATACGCACTCAAAGATATTCAAACTTATTGCAAATAAACTTTTTTTCGTATGAAAACAAAAAATATTTCGCAAAAAAACGAAGTTTTGCAAAAAATTTTTTCGCAGAAATATATTTTTTTGATTTTGGGAATAATTTTGTCTGCCATAACTTTTCTGACCTTTTCTCAAATGTTTCAAAACGAATTGACTAATTGGGACGATGATATTTATATCGAAAAATTGCCGTTTAAAAAAGTTTCAACAGAGAATGTTGTTGAGATGTTTGCGGGAAAAGATAAATTTTACAACGGAAATTATCACCCTTTAACGATGTTGTCGTACTCTGTCAATTTTCAGCAGACAGGAATAAAGCCGTTTTCGTATCATTTAACGAATCTTTTGCTGCACGTTTTTACTACGTTGTTGGTTTTTTGGTTCGTTTATTTGCTTGTCAAAAGTATTGAGATTTCGTTTATTGCGTCTCTGTTTTTTGGGATAAATACGTTGCACGTTGAGTCTGTTGTGTGGCTTTCTGAGCGAAAAGATGTTTTATATTCGTTTTTTTTCGTTTTGTCTCTGATTTTTTACCTCAAATATATAGATACAAAAAAATTTACTCTATATATAATTGCGTTTTTTCTGTTTCTATTATCTCTTTTTTCGAAAGGACAAGCCGTTTCGCTTTCGTTGAGTTTAATTGTTATTGATTATTTTCGCGAAAGAAAATTGTTTTCTTTAAGAATAATTCTCGAAAAAATTCCGTTTTTCATTTTGTCGTTGATTTTTGGACTAATTGCCGTTGTAGCACAGGGCGGCGGTCTCGGCGATATTGTCGAAACGAAAATTTATCAACGAATTATTTTTGCGTTGTATAGTTTTTCGCAATATTTAGTGAAGTTAACGTTTCCTTTCTCTTTGAGTGTGATAAATCCTTATCCCGATGTAACGAAAATTTTACCTTTCAATTATTGGTTTTTGTCAATAATCTCAATTTTCATCATCATAATTACGTTTTTTGCGATAAGAAAAAAGTTTTCAACCTTAGTTTTTGGGATTTTATTTTATTTTGTGAACATAATTTTCTTATTACAATTGATTCCTGTCGGTGATTCGATTTATTCAGACCGATATTCGTACATTCCTTCCATTGCTTGGTGTTTTTTAATTGGAATTTTATATAAATTTTTGATTACAAAATTCGAAAAGTTAAAAAATTTAGTGAGAATTGCGTTTTTTTTATACGCAATAATGTTTATTTCGCTAACTATCGACAGAATTTCTGTTTGGAAAAATAGTTTAACGCTTTGGAATGATGTTATCGCAAAAGAACCTACGGCTTTGACTGCGTATGATGCGCGTGGTTCATTGAAAAATTCTCAAAATGATTTGCTCGGTGCGTTAAAAGATTACGAATTTTTGATTTTTTACAATTCCGAATTTGCAGAACTGTATAAAAAAAGAGAAATACCGACAAAAAATTATGCGAAATTGCTTTCTCGCCGTCCACTTTTGGAAAAAGCCTTAGGCAATGTTGGAGTAATAAAAGGGAAACAGGGCAATTTGAAAGATGCAATTTATCATTTTAACGTTGCGATTCAACAGAATCCAGAGAGTGTGTTGGGTTTTTCGAATCGCGGAATGGCAAATTTTCAACTTGGCAACTACGAAGAAGCAATAAAAGATTTTAACATGGCAATTTCGTTGTCGTATTTAAGTATTGAGGCATATTATAATCGAGGTTTAATTTTCGCTCGGCAAAATAAATTTGTCGAAGCAGAATCAGATTTTTCGCAAGTTATTTCGCTTTCTCCATATTTTGCTGAGGCATATCGTTCAAGAGGGTTGGTTCGAATGAAGTTAAATCGCAAAAAAGAAGGCTGCGAAGATTTACAAAACGCATATCAACTGGGAATAAGAGACGCAATGAAAGATATTTTAACTTTTTGCAAATAAAAAAGTTTGCTTTTTCTCGAAAAAAATATTAACTTTGCCGCAAAATTTTAAAACCATTTTTCTTATGCGTTTAATTCGTTTTGATTGGGCAATGAAAACGATTTTGCGAGACAAGGCAAACTTCGATATTCTCGAAGGATTTCTCTCCGCACTTCTAAACGATGACGAGATAAAAATTCTCTCGATTCTCGAAAGCGAAGGGAATCAAATCTTAGAGACAGATAAGTTTAACCGCGTCGATTTGTTAGTGCAAGACAGTTTGAATCGCAAAATTATTATTGAGATACAAAACTCACGCGAGACAGATTATTTGAAGCGAATTTTGTACGGAACTTCGAAAATTATTGTCGAAAATCAAAAACTCGGCGATAGTTTTGTGAACGTTGCGAAGGTTATCTCGATAAGTATTTTGTATTTTAACCTTGGTTATGGAAATGATTATTTGTATTCGGGGACAACAGAGTTTCGTGGAATGAATTTGGATGAAAAATTAGTGATTCGCGAGCGTGTCAAGTCTGATGAGGATTCTGACCGCAAGTTTAAACTTGTCGAGACAAATATTTTTCCCGAATATTATTTGATAAATGTTGAGCGTTACAAAAATATTGTGAGCAAACACATTGACGAGTGGATTTATTTGATGAAAAATAATGAGGTTTTAGAGAATTTTTCGTCGAAAAACATAAACAAAGCACGGCAAAAGTTAGCGGTTTTGAATATGTCGGATGAGGAGCGCAAGATTTATGAGCGTTACGTTACAGACGAGGTTATTGACAAGGCACAGATATTAGCGATAAAAGAAGTGGCAGAGATTTTTAATGAGGGGAAAAACGAGGGGAAAATCGAAGGGAAAATCGAAACGGCTCAGAATCTGAAGAAGTTAAATGTTCCTGTTTCGACTATTTCTGAGGCAACAGGACTCTCGCAAGAGGAAATCGAAAAAATTATTTAAAAAAATTTTATGTTTATCAAAGAAGTTGATGTTTTGCGACATCACGGTTGGCAATTTGTTCCTGATGTTACAAAAGTTTCGTTGACGCCGTTATTTCGTGGGCGTCCTGAAATTAAAAAAGGAGTAACAACCGAGGAAGGAAAAATGTTGGAGAAACTTTGTCCCACACACGCAATTACTTCGTTGCCTTTAACCATTGATTTGGGAAAATGTGTGTTTTGCAAAGAATGTCATTTTGCTTTGCCCGGCAAGATTCGATTCACAAACGATTACAAAATTGCCACTAACGACAGAAATAAATTAATCATTCGCGAAGGGTTAAACGAGGAAATTACTTTTTCGTATGAAAATATTCGTCACGAAGTGAGAAATTTGTTTAAACATTCGTTAAAATTGCGTCAAGTCTCTGCCGCAGGCGACAACAGCTGCGAGATGGAGTTAAATGCTGCTGCGAATGTCAATTTTGATATGGGCAGATTTGGCTTCGACTGGGTTGCCTCGCCACGTCACGCCGATGGAATTGTTATCACAGGACCAATATCGGAAAATATGGCTGAAGCATTGCAAATTTGTTATGACGCAACGCCTGACCCCAAAATTGTTGTGTTAGTCGGCACTGACGCAATTAGCGGCGGAATCTTCGAAAACAGCAACGCACTCAACAGAACTTTTCTAGACAAAATAAAAGTTGATTTATACGTTCCAGGAAATCCGACACACCCTTTAACTTTTATCAACGGACTTTTAACTTTAACAGGAAAAAATTTGTAATTTTCGAGAAAAAAGTGTAAATTTGTGTTTCAAATTTTTAATGTTATGGAACAATTAACTTATGAATCGGTGTTGAACTTAATTTATCAACAATCAACCATTTTTTCTGCTCAATTAGCAGCACAAAGCAAAGACTTTTCTGCTCAATTAGCAGCACAAAGCAGAGACTTTTCTGCAAAAATGGAGGAAATGAGAAATTCTCATATTCAATTGGAAAAGTCTCTCGTTCAATTGGAAAAAAGAGTTTCACAGACAAATAAAACTGTGGCAGATTTTACCAATTCCTACGGCGAAGCAGTTGAGGAATCGGTGAGAATGCACGCAAAAAATTTGTTTCGCAAACGCGGAATTATTTTAAACGAAACTTTACCAAGAATCGTTAAAGAAGACAATGCTGACAGAAAATTGTACGAAATTGATTTGTTATTAGTCAACACAACTTGTGCTGTTGTCGTCGAAGTTAAACATAAATTTAAACCCGATGATGTTGATAATCACTTACTTCGTCTCGAAAAAATAAAAAAAAATCCTATTTCTTCGGTGAAGGGGAAAATTTTGTACGGAGCAATCTCTGCTACAATTATTCACTCTGAAGTCGAAAAAATGGCAATGAAAAACGGTCTTTTTGTGATAAAACATCATCATAAACATCTTTCAATAGTAAATTCGCTTAATTTTAAACCCAAAGAATGGACAATTTTTTAATTTTTTAAATCAATGTTTTTACCCATCGAAAATTTACTCAAAAAAAATATTATCGAAGCAATTCAAAAATTGTATGAAACTTCGATAAACGACCAACAAATTCAACTTCAAAAAACAAAAACCGAATTTAAAGGTGATTATACCTTAGTTGTTTTTCCGTTGTTGCGAATCTCGAAAAAATCGCCTGACATAACTGCCGCCGAAATCGGCAATTTTCTCAAAAATCAAATGTCCGAAATTGAAAGTTTCGAGATAATTAAGGGTTTTCTCAATTTTTCGCTCACCGAAAAGTTTTGGTTAGAGACATTACAAAATATTTCGCAAATCGAAAATTATGGAAAATTATCGCAAGAAAATCCAAAACATATTGCCGTAGAATTCTCCTCGCCAAATACAAATAAACCGCTTCATTTGGGGCATATTCGCAATAATTTATTGGGTTGGTCGGTGGCAGAAATTCTCAAAACAGCAGGTTTTCAGGTTACAAAAGTCAATTTGATAAACGACAGAGGCATTCATATTTGTAAATCGATGTTAGCGTGGGAGAAATGGGGCAACAACGAAACTCCCGAATTGACAGGAATGAAAGGCGACCATCTCATTGGAAAATATTACGTGAAATTTGATGCAGCGTATAAAAACGAAATCTCGCGTTTCGAAAGTCAAGGTTTAACAAAACAGGAAGCAGAAAATCAAGCAGGAATCATTCTCGAAGCGAGAGAAATGTTGAAAAAATGGGAAAATCAAGACCCACACACTCGCGAAACTTGGGAGAAAATGAATTGTTGGGTCTACAAAGGTTTCGAGGAAACTTATAAAAAACTCGGAATCGATTTTGATAGAATTTATTACGAATCAGAAATGTATCTCAAAGGCAAAGAGATAATCTTAGAATCTCTTGGCAAAGCGAATATTCGCAGAAACACCGACAATTCCGTCAGTATTGACCTAACTGCAGACGGTTTGGATGAGAAAATTTTGCTTCGTTCAGACGGAACTTGCGTTTATATTACGCAAGACATCGGGACGGCTATCGAAAGATATAACGAGTTAAATTTTGACAAATTAATTTATGTTGTCGGAAATGAACAGGATTATCATTTTCAGGTTTTGTTTCTGATTCTCAAAAAACTGAATTTTCAATGGGCAAATCAACTTTTTCATCTTTCCTACGGAATGGTCGAGTTGCCTGAGGGAAAAATGAAATCCCGCGAAGGAACAGTTGTTGACGCAGACGATTTAATCGAAAAAATGATAGAAACTGCTTGCGAAAAAACGCAAGAATCGGGCAAACTTTCCGATATTTCTGAAGAGGAGAAACAAGAAATTTACCGAATCATCGGACTCGGAGCGTTAAAATATTTCATTCTAAAAATTGAACCGAAAAAAAATATTTTGTTCAACCCACGCGAAAGCATTGATTTTAACGGCAACACAGGAACTTTTATTCAATATACGTATGTTCGCATAAAATCGATTTTTCGAAAAATCACGGAACAAAATGTTTCTGTGAAGCCTAATTTTTCCCTTTCTATTTCAATTTCGCAAAAAGAAAAAGATTTAGTGAAACTTTTGTACGAATTTCCTGCCAAAATCAGCGAAGCAGCAGAAAATTATAGTCCATCAATAATTGCAAATTACGTTTACGATTTGTCACGCGAGTATAACCAATTTTACAACGACCATTCCGTTTTAAACGAAAAAAACAAAGAATTACAAGCATTTCGCGTAATGTTATCTCGACAAACGGCAAATACCTTGTCTCTTGGTTTGCGACTTTTAGGAATCGAAACTCTCGAAAAAATGTAAAAATGGACTCAAAAGGTTTTAACACGCCGCTAATGCGTCAATATAAATCTGTCAAAGCAAAACATCCTGACGCAATTTTATTGTTTCGCGTAGGCGATTTTTACGAAACTTTCTCCACAGATGCAGTCAAAACTTCAGAAATTCTCGGAATAGCACTCGCAAAAAGGGCAGGAATAGAGTTAGCAGGTTTTCCATATCACGCACTTGACACTTATTTGCCCAAATTAGTCCGAGCAGGGCAACGCGTAGCAGTTTGCGAACAACTTGAAGACCCAAAGTTGACCAAAAAAATCGTAAAACGCGGAATAACAGAGTTAATCACGCCCGGAGTCGCACTCAACGACAATATTCTCAAACATCGGGAAAATAATTTTCTTGCCTCCGTTCATTTTGCCAAAAACGAAATGTGCGGAATCGCTTTCGCCGACATTTCAACAGGAGAATTTTTTTGTGCAGAAGGAAATATCGAGTACGTTGACAAAATTTTAAACAATTTTAACCCGAAAGAAGTTTTATTCGAAAGAGAAAAACAGAAAATTTTTGAGGAATATTTTGGAAACAAATTTTATAAATATCCCGTCGAAGATTGGATGTTTGTTTATGAAAATTCGAAAAGCAGACTTCTCAAACAATTTGATACGCATTCGCTAAAAGGTTTTGGAATCGATTCTTTGCCCAACGGAATTACCGCTGCGGGAGCAATTTTGCATTACATTGACCTCACGCAACACAATAAAATCCGCCATTTCACTAAAATAATGAAAATTCAAGAGGAACGTTATGTGTGGTTAGACAAATTTACCATCAGAAATCTTGAAATTTTTCACCCAATTCATGAAAATGGCAAAACATTAGTCGAAATTTTAGACAAAACAAAAACTTCAATGGGCAGTCGTTTGTTAAAACGGTGGTTATCTTTTCCATTGAAACAACTAAAACCCATCGAAGACCGTTTAAATGCAGTAGAATTTCTCACTAAAAATCTTGATACGAAAGTCGAAATACAAAATTTTCTGAAATCAGTCGGCGATTTAGAACGTTTAACATCAAAAATTGCAACGCAAAGAATCAATCCGAGAGAGTTATTGCAGTTAAAAAACACTCTTGACGCTATTGAACCTATCAAAAAATTATGTTCAACCGCTGAACAAGAATGGTTAAAGAAAATTTCTACGCAATTAGATGGTTGTGAGTTGATAAAAAATCGTATCGCAAAAGAAATTCGCGAGGATGCACCTTCGTTACTCGTTAAAGGAAATGTTATCGCACAAGGTGTTTCGCAAGAATTGGATGAATTGAGATATATTTCTACCTCAAGCAAAGATTATCTCAAGCAACTGGAGCAACGTTTATCTCGAACAACAGGAATTTCCTCGTTAAAAATTGGGAATACAAATGTTTTTGGGTATTATTTCGAAGTGAGAAATACGTATAAAAATCGTGTTCCTGCCGATTGGGTGCGAAAACAAACGTTAGTCGGTGCAGAAAGATACGTCAATGAGGAATTAAAACAATATGAAGAGAAAATTTTGAGTGCAGAGGAGAAAATTGCGTTGCTGGAGGAGAAATGTTTCGCCGATTTAGTCTTGACGCTTGCCGATTATATTTCTGTGTTGCAGGTAAATGCTTCTTTGCTTGCTCAACTTGATTGTTTGTTGTCGTTCTCCGAGGTCGCTGTTGCGAATAAATATTGTAAACCGAATATTAATGAGAGTCAAGTCATTGATATTAAACAAGGTAGACATCCTGTTATTGAGAAACAATTGCCCTTCGGCGAGGAATATATCGCTAACGATATTTTTTTAAACCCCGAGGACGAACAAATTTTAATTATAACGGGACCGAATATGTCGGGCAAATCTGCGTTATTGCGTCAAGTTGCGTTGATAGTTTTTATGTCTCAAATGGGAAGTTTTGTGCCTGCGGAAAGTGCTAACATTGGTTTTGTGGACAAAATTTTTACTCGCGTAGGTGCGTCAGACAATATTTCTCTCGGCGAATCGACTTTTATGGTAGAAATGACCGAAGCAGCAAGCATTTTGAACAATCTCTCGGAACGAAGTTTGGTTTTATTCGACGAACTTGGCCGCGGCACAAGCACTTATGACGGAATTTCTATCGCTTGGGCAATTGTTGAGTACATTCATAATCACCCAAATTTTTCTCCCAAAACTTTATTCGCAACACATTATCACGAGTTAAACGAAATGATAAAAACTTTTTCGCGAGTGAAAAACTTTCACGTTTCTGTGAAAGAAGTCGAAACCCCCGATGAACACAACAAAGGGAGAATTATTTTTTTGCGAAAGTTAGTCGAAGGTGGAAGCGAACATAGTTTTGGGATTCACGTTGCACGAATGGCAGGAATGCCGCTTGAGGTGATAAATCGGGCAAACGAGATACTTTCTGAATTAGAACAGGTAAATGAAAAACGAATCAGCACTTCGACAATCGAAATTGCACCGAAAGATGAGTTAAATTTACCTTCAGGCAATTATCAACTTTCATTTTTCGATATAGAAGATCCATTATTGAAAAAATTTAGAGACGAGTTGAACTTAATCGATGTCAATAACATTACTGCAATGCAGGCTTTCGCAAAAATTTCTGAATGGAAAAAATTATTTGAAAAATAAATTAAGAAAATATTCACCAAAAAAACGAATTTGATATAAAATATTTCGATATTTTGTATCAAATTTTTTGATTCGTTTAAAATTAATTTAATTTTGTGCAAATATTTTAACGAAAAATTTTCGCAATATGAAAAGAATTTTTGTTTTTCTCCTCGTTTTTGGAATTTTTATTTCCAATTTATTCGCAGGTGGAATTGTAACCAACACGAATCAAAGTTGTTCATGGATTCGTATGCTTGCACGCGATGCTTCCACCGACATTGATGCAGTTTATTATAACCCTGCAGGCGTTATGGAATTGCCCAATGGACTTCATCTCTCGTTCAATAATCAAACTATTATTCAGAAACGAGAAATTAAAAACGAATATCCTTTGTTGAACGACAAAACTTACAAAGGAGACGTTTTTATTCCCTCAATGCCGACAGCATTTTTCACCTATAAACAAGACAAATGGGCTGTTTCGGGAGGTTTTACCATTGTAGGCGGCGGCGGCGGTGCAGATTACAAAACAGGACTTCCGTCTTTTGAGATTCCTATTTCGAATTTGAAAAGTTTATTAACTCCTCTTGGAGTAACTGCGTACAAAACCAACATTTCTTTTGAAGGTGCATCAACATATTTTGGTTTTCAACTTGGAGGTGCGTACAAAATCAACGAAATGATTTCTGCCGCAGCAGGCGTGAGATATGTTTACGCAATAAACACTTACAAAGGGCATATCAAAGACATTCAAGTGAATCCTGCCAATAATTGGATGCGTGCCGACAAGTTTCTCAACGACGTAGCCGCTCAATGCGACGCTGGCTCGGCTCAATACGCCGCAGGCGCACAACAAGCACAGCAAGCCATTGATTCTTACACTCAAGTAGGTTTAACCGACAGCGTGGCGAAATATACCGCAATGAAACAATTTTTACTCGGCGAAAAAGCAAAATTAGACGCACAATCAACAATGATGCGAGGAAATGCCGCACAACTTGGCGACAAAGAAGTGGATGTTACTCAAACAGGAACAGGAATTTGTCCTTATTTGGGGTTAAATTTGTTGCTTTTAGAAAAGAAATTGAATGTTGGTTTGAAATACGAATTTATCACAAAGATGAAAGTTGAAAATGAAACGAAAAAAGACGATGTAAAAATGTTTCCTGACGGCGAGAAAACTGCTTCAGACGTGCCTGCGTTGTTGTCTGTTGGGGTTTCGTATCAATGGTTGCCGAATTTTAAAACGTCTCTTGGTTTTCATTATTATTTCGACAAAGACGCAGATTACGGCAAAAAAGACAGCATTCATACGGGAAATGATTATTTTATCGAAGACAACGCTTACGAAATTGCCGCAGGAATCGAGTTTTTGCCGTCTGAAAAATTAACATTGAGTGTTGGTTATCTCTACGCTTCAATGGGAGCAGCAATGGCGTTTCAAACCGATTTGAGTTATTCGCTAAGTTCACATTCGTTTGGGTTCGGCGGAATGTACAAAGTTTCTGACCGTTTTAACATTGAACTTGGAATTTTTTACACCAATTACACTGACGGCGAAAAAACCATTTCTTACGGAAATAATTTGAACGTAAAAGAAACGTATTACAAAAATAACGTTGTTGGTTCGATTGGTTTAACTTATCGATTTTTTGGAAATTAACAAAAAATTAAAACTTCTCAAAAATTTTTGAGAAGTTTTTTTAAACAAAATTTTATGGAAAATATTTCACAAAAACTAAAAACTTTGCAAATTCTTTTTTTTGCAATGATTTTGGGACAAATATTTTTGTTTTCAACATTTTTTCTTCTTCATTATCAAGGAGTTAGGATTTTTGAAAATTCAGAATCGCTTTTTATTTTTAATTTTATTGCACCTCTCGGAATTTTAATTTTCACTCCTTTGGGATATTTTCTCTACTCGCAAAAATGCAAAGAAGCAAGAAAATGGCGTTCTGATGGACAAAAAATGAGTTTTTATTTCTCGGCTTGTTTGCAGAAATATGTCTGTTTTGAAATGATTTCGGTTTGTGCAGCTTTTGCGTTACTTTTTAGTAAAAAACCGAGTCAATCTTTGATAATTTTGGGAATAAGTTTAGTTTTGTTTTTCATCAATAAACCTTCACTTTTTCGTTTCGAAACCGACACAAAAGAGTGAAATTATTTGTATTTAAGTTTAAGAATCAAAATAGTAAACGAGAAAACACTTGTAACGACATTCGCTGAGATAAGGGCAAAATCATTGATTCCGATTCCGTAGGTGAGCCACAAGAGATTTCCTACAAAAATCAAAATGTACATTTGCAGCGAAATATCTTGAGTTCGTTTTGTGCGAATTGTTTTGATTACTTGCGGCAAAAGAGCAAAAGTTGTGCAAGCCGCAGCGAGTAGCCCAATAATTTTTATAAACATAAATGAAAATTTGAGCGGCAAAAGTAAAAATTTTTTCGAAATTTCTCAAATGTTTATTGTTTTCACAAAAAAT
The DNA here is from genome assembly GCA_020719385.1 of Rikenella microfusus. Classification (GTDB taxonomy): domain Bacteria; phylum Bacteroidota; class Bacteroidia; order Bacteroidales; family DYQK01; genus DYQK01. Next base: position 31,381 of record DYQK01000028.1, read on the forward strand.
TTTGTATTTTTGTAAAAAATTTTCGTATGAAATTGCTTGAAAAAACAAAAATTTTATATAATTTGCAAAACGATAATCCTGAACGTTTAAAATTTTATCAAAAAATTTCTGACGACCAAAAAGCAGAATTTATCAATGGAAAAGTTGTTTTGCATTCGCCTGCCGCACGAAGTCACACCGCAGTAGGACGACGGTTGATTACGTTGTTGCAGAATCACAATTCGCAAAGTAAATTAGGTGAAGTTGGTTATGAAAAAATGATGATTCACCTGACCGAAAATTCGTATGAACCCGATATCTGTTTTTTTCTAAAGAAAACGGCAGATTTGTTTTTTGACGCGTTGTGTTTATTTCCTGCTCCCGATTTTGTTGTAGAGATTCTTTCGAAACGCACAAAGAAAAACGACCGCGGCATAAAATTTCAAGATTACGCCGCACACGGCATTCCCGAATACTGGATTATTGACCCTGTGAAAAAAGTTGTGGAGCAATATTTTCTGACCGACAGCGAATATCAACTTTTTCGAAGTTATACGGAGGGCGAAATTCAGAGTTTTGTAATAAAAAATTTCATTGTTCCGATAGAATGTCTCTTTGATGAGCGTTTATTCGACATTTTAAACACATCAGATAAACGACAGATCAAAGTTTTGATAAGCGAAATTTTCGAGCAGAAAGAGATAATTTCTAAAAAAGAGAATGTTATCTCGGAAAAAGACAAACTTTTGTCGGAAAAAGAGAATGTTATCTCGGAAAAAGACAAACTTTTGTCGGAAAAAGAGAATGT
>DYQK01000116.1 GCA_020719385.1 Rikenella microfusus
TAAAATGTGGATTAATAAACCCAAATCTTAGCCCACGAATTTATTCGTGGGGAAAAAATTAACCCGACAGGGTTTGTAAAACCTGTCGGTGTTTAGAAATAAACGAAAAATTAAATTTATTTCGCAAAATATTTTGTTTTTTCGAAAAAAAGTTTTATCTTTGTCGCAAAATTAATTTAAAAATTTTTGCAAAATGAAAAAGAAAAAAGTTACCGTGCAAGATATTTTAGATATTCTTGAAAAAGTTTCGCTGCAGTCTTTAAAAACTGAAGAAATGCGTGCCGATTTTGCCAAGCAAATGGCTGAATCCAAAGCCGACTTCGAGGCAAGTTTGAAAAAAAGCAGCGAGAAAGCCGACAAAGAAATGCGCGAAGTACGTCAAGAACTCGGCGGTTTCGGCAGAACACAAGGCGAATTAGCCGAGAGATATTTTCAAAAGGCAATTCAACGAAATATGAAAATTTTGCACGTAGACCTGCAAGAAATGGAGACAAACGTCAACAAATACAGCAAAGCCTTAGACATTCGCGAGGAATATGATATGATTTTAACGAATTCCGATATTATTGTGGTAGTCGAAGTTAAACATAAATTGCGAGTCGAGGATGTTGAAAAGTTTTACTCGAAAAAAATACCGAATTTTCGCAAATTATTTCCCCACAGAAAAGATTATCAAATTGTTGGTGCTGTTGCGGCGTTTTTGTTCGACAAAAATTCGCAAGAATTAGCAGAAAATTATGGTTTTCTCGTTTTGACAAAGACTGGCAAAGAATTAGAAGTTCTCAATTCAAAATACAATCTTTTTTAACAAAAATTAAGATTTATTTTTGCGTTGCCATCGTTTTCGCAAAAAATTTGTTTTTTCGCAAAAAAAGTTTAATTTTATTTTTAAAAAAAATCGACAATTTGCTGCAAGATTCCGAGTACTTTCTCACGACTTTCTGCTCCATAACTTTCTGAATCAAAAGTCTCAAGAACTTCAGATAATGTAAAATTGGAATAAGCCATGAAAAAAAGTTTAAAACTTTTACAAAGATACAAAAAATTTTTCTCAAAAAAAAATTTTTTGAGAAAATATTCGCAAAAAAATTTTTATCTTTGCAAAAAATTTAAAACTCAATTTTTTTTATGAAATTAAGACTTTTAGGAATATTGTTGATAATGTTTCTGTCTCTTTCCTGCCAAAACGAAGAGGAAATTTCTGTTGACACAAGAGACGCACTCAGTATTACGTGGCAGTGCGTTGAAAAAGACGGCGAATATGACCGCAAATACGAAGTTGTCGGAGAAATGGATGCGACTAACTCTGCTCTTTTGCGTTTTGATAATTTTCATGAATTGGGAAAAGGTGAAAAAATTTCTGCCATTTTGTCAGAGAAAACGTTAACTATCGCAAAACAACGCATCAAAAACTTCGACATCGAAGGGAAAGGCACCGTTTCAAGCGATAAGAAAAAAATCGAATGGCAATATACCGTTGACAACGGCAACGAAAAACAAAATATTACCGCCATTTACACTCCTGCAGGAAGTCCAATTGTTAAAAAATAAATTTTAATGGACGATTTTAAGTCGAAATTCTTAGAAGACGCAAGAGACTTAATAGCCGATTTCGAAGGCGATTTGTTGGAATTAGAAAAACATCCAACAGACAAGGAACTTATCGAAAAAACATTTCGCGTGATGCACACTCTCAAAGGTGTTAGCGGAATGTACGGTTTTGATAATGTCGGCGAAATTACGCATCATCTCGAAACTTTGTACGATTTTGTGAGAAATGGCAAATTATCTCTCAATGAAAAAATTTTAAACCTCACTTTTACCTCCGTTGACCATATTAAACAACTTTTATACGAGGCAGATTTTCAGAAAACCGAAATTCGAGAGAAACATATTCGATTAGTTCAACTTATTATCTCTATAATTAGCGAAATTGAGAAAAATATTAAACATTATCAAGCTGTTCAGAAGGATTTTTCCACGCAAAAAGAAGTAAAAAAAGATTCTATACAAAATTTTCGCATCGTTATTCGTCCTGATACGTATGTTTTTCGTCGCGGCGTAAATTTATTATTGACTATCAACGAACTTTATACCTTAGGAAGTTGCGATGTTACTGCACATTTCGATGAAATTCCTGATTTTAACGAGTTTAACCATTCGGAATGTTATCTGTTTTGGGAGATTTTTCTCAAAACAACACACACAAAAGAGGAAATCGAAGAGGTTTTTATGTTTATTCTCGAAGACGAATATATGATTTTAAATGATTCGCCGCAAGAAGAAGAAATTTCGCAAGTTATTGAAAAAAAAGATGTCACGAAAATTTTACAAACAGAAAATACCTTAGAGAAAAGAGTTGTTATTGAAGAACAAAAAATTTCAAGTATCAAAGTTTCTGCGGAAAAGTTAGATTTTTTAATGAATTTAGTTAGCGAATTGGTAACGATGCAGGCAGAGTTGAGTCTTTTTGCGGAAAAAACGAATTTACAAAAATTGTTAGACATTGCCGAGAATAACGAAAAATTAATTAGACGTTTGCGGGAAAATGCGTTTAGTATTTGTCTCGTTCCGATTCGCGAGATGATGGTGCGTTTTCAGCGTTTGGTGCGAGATTTATCTGCCGAGTTGGGCAAAGAAATCGAGTTTATCACCGAAGGAATCGACACAGAATTGGACAAAACGATGATTGACGGACTCTCGGACCCAATTTTGCACATTTTACGAAATTCCATCGACCACGGCATTGAGTCTCCGCAGGAAAGAATCGCAAAAGGAAAAAACCCAAAAGGAAAAATTATTTTCAAAGCCTCGCACGAAGGAGCAAATGTTTTCATCAATATTTCAGATGACGGCAAAGGAATAAATTTGAAAAAAGTCAACGAGGTGGCTGTCAAGAAAGGTTTTGTCTCCGCAGACGTTATTTTGAGCGACAAATCTCTTATTGACATTATTTTTATGCCAGGATTTAGCACCGCAGACAAGGTTAGCGAGGTCTCGGGCAGAGGAGTCGGAATGGATGTAGTTCGCAAAAAAATTTCAGAGATTCGCGGCGAGATAGATTTACAAACCCAAGAAAACTTCGGCACTTCAATAACTATAAAATTGCCCTTAACTTTGTCTATTGTTGATGCGTTGCTGGTGAAAATTGATGAGCAATATTTTTTCATTCCATTAGAATCTATTGATAGTTGCAGCGAAATTTTACACGAGGACATTGAGAAAGCATCTCATCATCGTTTTGTTATTGAAGGCGAGTTAATTCCGTATATTTATTTGCGAAAAGAATTTGGTTTTTCCCACGAAAATCCCGAATTTGAGCAAATTATTGTTGTTAAACATAATCAAAGAAAAGTTGGTTTTGTTGTTGATGTCATTATCGGCGGTCAACAGGCAGTTTTGAAACCGTTGGGCGAGATGTTTAAAATTCAAGAGATTTTTTCGGGTGCAAGTATTTTGGGAGACGGCGAAGTTGCGTTAGTTATTGATTCGCAACATTTAATTTTGCATTATATTCGAAAACCAATTTAATTTTATCTCGATTTTAGGATGAAAAATTTTTTTTTGAACACAAAAAACGTTTATTATCTCGCCGTGGCAGGGATAATTATTTTTTCGTTTTCGTTTTTTTCCTACAATTTCGACCCATTATTGAACTCTGACGATGCACTCAATGTTTTAATGGCACACTTTTACGACCCAACAAGTTTTTACTGCTGGGGACAAGACCGCGGCGGCACTTTTATCCCAATGTTGAGTCAAGTTTTTATTAAAATTTTTCAAACCTCCGCATTAACAGCGGTTTCGTTATCTACTTATCTCATTGCTATTCTTGGGTTTATCGGTTTTTCGAATTTATTGAAAAAAAAATTCCACAAAATACTTCTCGCACTCATTTTATTTTTACCTTTTCACAAATTTTTCTGCGTCTTGCGTTTTCCCATCGGAATGAGTTATGATTTAATTGCTTTCGCAACATTTTTAATCGTTTTATACAAAAATTCCACAAAAAAACACTTGATTTTAATTTTATTAATTTTGATTTTTACTGCGGCAATTTGGGTTTCTGACCTAGCGATGGTAACTATCGGAATTTTATTGAGTGTTTTATTTATTTTTCATTACATTGAAAATCAACGGTTTAACTTCGAAAAAAAAATATTTATTTATTCGTTTTTGGGACTCATTTTTTGCTTTCTCTTCATAAAAACGGGAAAACGTTTAGCCTCGCATATTCCTAATTATTTGGGAATCAACAACTTAGAAGAGATAAAAAAGTCTTTTTTAATGTTAGTCGATTTTTGGGCAGACGCCTTGAGATTTCGCATCAACGAAACTTTTGTGAGTGTTTATTTGTGGATATTTCTCATTTTTTTCTTAATTTTTCTACAATTTATTTTGCGAAAGAAAAATTTATTAACTCTCTTGAAAAATAAATGGTTTGTGTTTTTTGCAGCAGATTTGGTGATTATTTTCTCAACTTTTCTCGTTTCTGCACACGTTTTGAAGCACAACATGGGTTATTGGTATTTTGCGGCAACTTATATTTCTCTCTCGATGTTGATTTTTATTGCGTTGGAAAATATGATTTTAACTAATTTTCAGACAAAAATTTTGCAAGGAATGTTGATTTTTCTGATTCTTTTTGGAGCAGGAAGTCAATTTTTTGCGTTAAAATTTATTCACCCAAAAAGTTTCACGCCGCAAGCAGAATTGATTAGCGAATTTAAAAAATTAGGTGAAATCGGTTTAATTGGAGATTATTGGGAGTCTTATCTACTTTCTTGCGTTGACCCCGATATGACAAAAGCAACGCCTCACGACCAAAATTATGTGCGAAATAGCAAAATTGTTGATGATATTTTTCAACGAAAAAATATTTATTTAGTGAAAAATCGTTGGTTAGAAACATTTTTGGACACAATTTATCAATTTTCTTATCCGTTGGTGAAGGATGGTTTGCCGATGTTGGTCGGCGGCAGGGAAATTTGTAAATATAAAAAAGTGAAATTGCAACAAACAATTTCGCTTGAAAAGTTTAAATTTGATGAGAAATATTTAATTTTTGATAGTGTTTTGAATCGAAAAATTTTACTTTTCCCGAAAAATTGTGCGGAATGTAAAACAAAATCCTTAATTTCGGGACCTTATATTTCGTTTGCTGGAATTGGTGAATATTCTGCGAGGTTTTTTCTCAAATTTTCGAATATTTCTGCGGATACGTTTGCGGTTTTAGATGTTTTTGCAGAATTCGGTGCGGTGCATTTGGGACAGAAAAAAATTTCAAAAACTGAAGTTTTCGAAAATAAATTTCAAATTATTGAGGTAAATTTTAAAACTCAAAGACGACATAATGATATGGAATTGCGAATTTCTTATGATGGAAATGCAGAAATTTATTTTTCAAACGCAGAAATTTACGAAAAATAAAAAAAATTACAAATTTTAAATTTTATTTTCTGAAAAAATTTGTAAATTAATAAATTTTTTGTATTTTTGTGTTTTAAAATTATTGAAAATTTTTTTATGACAATTTTTACAGAATTGAAAAAACGCATTCTCATTCTTGACGGAGCAATGGGAACAATGATTCAGAAATATAAACTTTCAGAAGCAGATTATCGGGGCAAACAATTTGAAAATCACGTAGTTAGCCTCAAAGGAAATAACGACATATTAAACCTCACGCAACCGATTATTATTCAAAAAATTCATACGCAATATCTCGAAGCAGGGGCAGATATTATTGAGACAAATACTTTTAACGCAAATTCTATCTCGATGCGAGATTATCAAATGGAAAAATTTGTGTATGAAATCAATGTTTCTGCGGCGCAAATTGCGAGGGAAGTTGCGAATCAGTTTTCTGTGCAAAATTCTGAAAAACCGCGTTTTGTGGCGGGTGCTGTTGGTCCAACGGGCAAGACGGCTTCTCTTTCTCCGAATGTGGAAAATCCTGCTTTGCGGGCAGTCACTTTTGACGAGTTAGTCGAGGCGTATCAACTTCAAATTCAAGGACTTATCGATGGCGGCGTTGATATTTTGTTAGTCGAAACGATTTTTGACACTCTCAACGCCAAAGCCGCACTTTTCGCTGCTCAAACTATTTTCGAAAAGAGAAATATCGAAATTCCAATTATGATTTCTGCCACTATTTCGGACAAAAGCGGCAGAATGTTAGCAGGACAAACCGTAGAAGCGTTTTTGCACTCTGTTTCTCATTGCAATTTATTGACCGTTGGGTTAAATTGTGCACTTGGTGCGGAGGAAATGTTGCCTTACGTTCACGAGTTGGCAGCGAAATCGCCGTTCAATATTTGTGTTTATCCCAATGCGGGTTTGCCCGATGGTGCAGGAAATTATCTCGAAACATCCGATGAAATGACAAAAGTTATTGAGAAATTTTTGCAAAACAAATGGGTAAATATTGTTGGAACGTGCTGCGGCACAACGCCTGAATTTACAAAATGTCTCAACGAAATTGCGAAAAAATATTCTCCAAGAGAAATTCCCTATTTGCCGAGAAAAACATTTCTTTCAGGACTTGAGTCTTTGTTAATTGATAGAGAAAAAAATTTTGTAAACGTTGGTGAACGCACAAATATCAATGGTTCGAAAAAATTTGCGAATTTAATTCGCGAAAAAAAATATGAAGAGGCAATTTCTATCGCAAGGCAACAAGTAGAAAACGGCGCGCAGATTCTTGACGTAAATCTTGACGACCCAATGCTTGATTCGAAAAGCGAGATGACAACTTTTTTAAATTTTTTAATGTCAGAACCTGAAATTTCGAAAGTTCCAATAATGATTGACTCATCAAATTGGGATGTTATTGAAGCGGCATTGAAATGTATTCAAGGAAAATCGATTGTAAACTCGATTTCTCTCAAAGAAGGCGAGGAAATGTTTAAATTTCGAGCCAAATTGATTCGCAAATACGGAGCAATAGCGATGGTGATGGCATTTGACGAAAAAGGGCAAGCAACAACATTCGAAAGAAAAATCGAAATTTGCGAAAGAGCGTACAAAATTTTGACTCAAGAATTACATTTTCTTCCCGAAAACATCGTTTTTGACCCTAATATTTTAACTATCGCCACAGGAATCAAGGAACACAACGATTTTGCTGTCGATTATCTCAGAGCAGTGCGATGGATAAAAAATCATTTACTTTACTCGAAAGTTAGCGGCGGCGTTAGCAATTTGTCTTTTGCGTTTCGCGGAAATGACGCCATTCGCGAGGCAATGCATTCAGTTTTTTTGTATTATTCCATCGAAGCAGGAATGGATTTAGGAATTGTCAACGCAGGAAATTTGCCGTTGTACGATGAAATTCCTACAGAATTGCGGGATTCTCTCGAAGACGTAATTTTCAATAAAAAACCTGAAGCAACTGAAAATTTAATTTCAATAATTCCGAAATATTCTAAAATAACTTCTGACATTTCAAAAACACAAACTATTTCTCAAACTATTGAGGAACGTTTGCAAAATTCTTTGATTTTTGGAATGACGGATTTTTTGGAAAAAGATATTTCTGAAGCATTGCAAAAATATTCGCCCTTAGAAATTATTGAGAAACCTTTGATGACGGCAATGAATTTGGTCGGAGAAAAATTTGGTCAAGGGAAAATGTTTCTCCCGCAAGTGATTAAAAGTGCGAGAGTTATGAAAAAAACGGTGGAAATTTTACAGCCGTTTTTAGAGAAGGAAAAATCTCAAATTTCTTCTTCGAATGGGAAAATTTTGCTTGCAACCGTCAAAGGTGATGTTCACGATATTGGGAAAAATATTGTTTCGGTCATTTTGGGCTGCAACAATTTCGAAATTATTGATTTGGGCGTCATGGTTTCTGTCGAGGAAATTTTGAAAATTGCAAAAAATGAAAACGTTGATATTATCGGGCTTAGTGCGTTGATTTCTCCATCGTTAGACGAAATTATTTTAGTTGCCAAAGAGATGGAAAAGCAACATTTTAAAATTCCTTTGCTCATCGGCGGTGCGACAACATCGAAAATTCATACGGCTTTGAAAATTGCTCCGCACTATTCTGCACCCGTAATTCACGTTGCGGATGCGTCTTTGTGCGTTGGTGTGGTGAAAAAATTGCTTTCGAAAACCGAGAAAAATATTTTTATTTCGCAAACTCAGGCGGAATATAAAATGTTTTCTGAAAAACATTCGCAAAAAATTTCGAAAAAATTGGTTTCGCTGCAAGAAGCAAGAGAAAAAAAGTTTAAAGTAAATTGGGAAAATGTTGATTTTCAAAAACCTAATCTTTTGGGAACTCAAATTTTTCGATATTATTCTCCGCAATATTTTCGTCATCTAATTGATTGGACTTATTTTTTCTACGAATGGAATTTAACGGGAAAATATCCGCAAATCTTTGAAAATCAAGCGAAAGGCGATGTTGCAAAACAATTATTTCTCGATGCACAGAAAATTTTAGATTCTGATTCTGACAAAAATATTTTTTGTCCGCAAATAATTCACGGTATTTTTCCTGCTTCTTCGACAGAAAATGATGATATTTTGATTTTTGACTCTTCCGACAAAAATAAAATTCTGTCAACATTTCATTTTTTGCGTCAGCAGGAGAGTAAAGAATCGGAATATTTCTCTCTCGCCGATTTTATTGCCCCTAAGAATTTGAGAAAAAAAGATTATCTCGGTTTTTATGCGAGTGTTTGTAAAATCTCAAATTTTCCACAAAATGATGATTATCAACAACTTATGATAAAAATTCTTGCGAATCGTTTGGCAGAAGCGTTGTCTGAATTTTTGTGCAAAAGTATTTTGCAAAATTCTTGGAAAAATGAAATTTTCAAGCGTTTTGCGTTTGGTTTGCCTGCCTTGCCCGACCATTCCGAGAAGGACAATTTATTTTCTTTGCTAAAAGTTTCGCAAAAAATTGATTTGGAATTGACAGAAAATTTTGCAATGAACCCCGCAGCAGCAACTTGCGGAATGATAATTTCGGGCAAACATACTCAATATTTCTCTGTCGGAAAAATTTCTGACGAGCAAATTGACAATTATTCTCAACGAAAAAACTTGTCTCTTGACAAAACGAAAAAACTTTTATCGAACCTAATCGATTGATATACAATGGATTTAAAAAATATTTTAACCATTTCGGGGCATTCGGGTCTCTTCAAACACGTTGCCCAAAGTAAAACAGGAATTATTGTCGAATCTTTGGAAGACAAAAAAAGAACTGTTGTTTATATTTACTCGAAAATTAACTCGCTGCAAGATATTGCGGTATTTTTGCAAAACGGCGAAATGCCTTTGCACGAAATTTTTAGGCAAATTTTTGAGAAAGAAAACGGAAATTTAATTTTTCCCAACGCAAAACCTGCCGACAAGGAATTGAAAGAGTATTTTGCGAGTATTATTCCGAATTACGACCGCTCAAGAGTCTATCTCTCGGATATGAAAAGAATGATAAGTTGGTACAACATTTTGCAAAAAAATTCTCTTCTTGATTTCTCGGAAGCCGCCGAAAACGAAAAAATTACTCAATAATTTTTGTTTAAACCTTCAAATTTTTTTGAAGGTTTATTTTTTGTGCTTTTTCATAATCCGAAAACGTATTGAGATTGAGAAATAAATCTGAATGATAAAAATTTAACTCTTGAGAAATCAAAATTTTATTACAATTTAACTTTTCGACAATTTTTTGCATCGAAAAAATTTTATTCTCAATACATTTCTCAAAAACAGGCAACGCACTTTTTTTGTAAACTGCAATTAAAGGTTCAAGAAAATGTTGATGAAGAGGAATTGTTGCCTCAAAACCTTCAGAATTTTTTAACAAATAAAAAATTAATTCCTGCGAGAGAAACGGCGTATCAACAGAGGTAAAAAAATTGATTTCAGTTTTAGAATGTTTGAGCGTGGAAAAAATTCCCGCCGCTGGACCCGTGGCGGGAAAAATATCGGGAATAATTGGGATTTTTAAAAATTCATATCGATTTGTGTTGTCAGAGATAAGTACTTGATTAGCAATTGGTTGCAAAGTTTCGAGTAAATGTTCAATAATTGTTTTATTTTGCCATTGCAAAAGTGCTTTATTTGTTTTCATTCTTGAACTTTCGCCACCTGCTAAAATAATCGCTGTAACTTCCACAAAATCAACGAATTATAATTTCTTTTTTGCTTCTTCAAGAAGTTGAACCAATGTTGAAAAATCCTCAGGGTCGAGCCAAATATACGATTCGCGACTGCCTTTGATAAAATTTATATATCCGCTCCATTTTTCCTGTTCCTTGCTAAAAAAACAACCCGCCTCAAAACCGCCTCGACTTTTAAAATTAATTTCCGTATAATTATTGCGTTTTTGCGGCAAAATTTTATTTTGAATCATTGTCAAAGCCTTGATTAGTCCATCAATTTCGTCAGAATCAAGAACAACAACTTTCGTATCAGGAGTAACAAAACGAGAGATATTTGCATACGAAAACTTCACTGCCGAAAAGCGAGTATTTGCCACCAAATCTTTGTAAATTACCACTTCAATAACGGCATTTTTAATTTTTCCAATCTCAACAAATTCCGATTCAATGAGATTGCCTACTTTGCGAGAAAAAATTTCCGCCTTAGATTCATCGGGCTGTGCAAAAAGATTTTGCACTCCAAAAGAGAGCCACAAAAAACAAATTATTCCTGTTGCGATAAAAATCTTTTTCATAAATGCAATTTTTTATAAATTTAAACTTTACAAATGTAAAAAAAACTTTTCAAAAAATAAGAAAAAAAGTAGTTTTTTTATTAAATTATTCGAAAAAAAGTTTAACTACTTAATTTTCAAAGAATTAACTATTTTTTTATTTTCCTACAAAAATAAACGGCGACCAAAAATATGGTGCAGCATAAATTT
>DYQK01000117.1 GCA_020719385.1 Rikenella microfusus
AATTATTGAAAAAACAGGTTTAACAAAATCAGAAATCGAAAATTTGTAAACTTTTAAAAAAATGGAAACTTTTGAACCTAAAATTGTTGCTTTTGTCTGCAATTGGTGCACTTACGCAGGTGCCGACCTAACAGGCACAAGCAGAATCAAATATGCTTCGAATGTCAAAATCATTCGTTTTCCCTGCACGGGACGAATCGAATTTTTATTACTGTTGAAAGCCTTCGCCAACGGTGCTGACGGAATCATTGTTTCGGGCTGCCACCCAAACGACTGTCATTACACCTCAGGCAATTTTCACGCAAGACGCAGATGGATGGTTTTTCGAAATTTGCTCGACTTTCTCGGAATTGATGTAAATCGGGTAACCTTCTCTTGGGTCTCAGCCGCTGAGGGTGCAAAATGGGCAGAAATTGTCAACGAAACCGTAGAAAAAGTGCGACAACTCGGTGCTTTTAAAATGTATCAAAATTTAACGAAACAAACCATTGAGGAGGAAGTTTAATATGGAAAAATTACAAAAAAAATCTGCAGAATTGTTGCAAAACAAAACTGTTGAAATGATAATTGGTTACGAAAACGGCTGCAATTTTAACAAAATTCGTGCTTCGTTTATTTCTGTTCCAGAAATGACTAACAAATTGATTTTCAACGAGAAATGTACTCAAAATTTAGCAGTTTACCTCACAAAACCTGAAATAAAAAAAATGGGCAAAATTGCAGTCGTTGCTCCAATTTTTACGATGCGAACCATTCTTGCACTTGCGAGTGAAAATCAAATTTCAGACGAAAATGTTTTGGTTTTAGGATTTTCTCAAAATAATGAACTTCTTGATTTTCAAACACTTAACGATGTTGAGAAATATCTCTCGCAAATAGAATTTCCTACTTTGAAAGAGAAAATGAAACTTGAGGAGTTAGAAAAAATGACTCTTGAGGAAAGAGAACAATTTTGGAAAAAAGAATTGTCAAAATGTGTGAAATGTTTTGCTTGCCGCGCCGCTTGTCCGCTTTGTTACTGCCTTCGCTGTGCCGTTGAAAGTAATCAGCCGCAATGGGTTGAGGTAACATCCTCGCCGTTGGGCAATTTTGAATGGCACATTCTTCGGGCAATGCACCTTGCTGGACGTTGCACGGGATGCGGAAATTGTGCGACTGCTTGCCCACTCAACATTCCGTTGGATTTGTTAAATTCGAAAATGGCAAAAACGATGAAAGAGCAATTTAATTTTATTTCGGGAAAATCTGCGAAGCAAGAATCGGCACTTTCAACTTTCAATAACAACGATAAAGAAAATTTTATTTTATAAAAGTTTAATTTTTCGTAAAAAAATATTATTTTTGCGATAAATTTTGTGGAGAAAGTAAAATTTTCGGTACAAAATTTGTCAATTTTCACTAAATATTCGTTTTTTTATGAGAAAAAACTTATTTTATTCTGAACTTTTTAAAAAAATATTGCGAATGAAAAAAATTTTATTCATTTTTTTTATTGCTTTTTCGACTTTTTCTTTTGGAAAAGAAATGAAGTTAGAAGGCATTTTTAGAGGAGAAAATGTGGTGATTTTAAACCCATTTGCTGCTTCGGGAGTAGGTTTTTGTGTCTATGAAGTTACTGTCAACGGTCAATTAAGCACTGACGAGATAAATTCAAGTTCTTTCGAAGTGGATTTATCGGTTTTTAAACTTAAAAAAGGAGACAAAATTTCTATAATTATCAAACACAAAGATGGCTGCAGCCCCAAAATTGTTAACCCTGAGGTGTTAAAACCGCAAAGCACTTTCAATATTACGTCTCTGAAGGTCGAAAAAGAAGGAACAATTCGATGGACAACAACTGACGAAAATGGAAGTTTGCCGTTTATTGTGGAGCAATATAAATGGAAAAAATGGGTGAAAGTCGGAACTTTCGATGGAATCGGAACACCTTCGGAGCATCATTATGCGGTCAATATTCCGATTCATTCGGGGAAAAATCGATTTCGTATCAAACAAATTGATTATTCCAATAAACCACGCTACTCGGCGGAGGTAGAGTTTAACTCGCTTGCCGCATCTGTTACTTTTGAACCCGAAAAAGGCAAAAAAGTCGGAGATGACATAATTTTCTCTGCCGAAACGCAATACGAAATTTTCGATTTTTATGGAAAATTAATTTTGAAGGGAAAAGGCAAAAAAGTTGATGTCTCAAAACTTTTGAAAGGGCAATATTTTCTGAATTTTGACAACGCAACAGAAACATTTAACAAAAAATAAATTTTTTTATTCACAAAAAAACATTCTTCTGAAAATTTAGAAGAATGTTTTTTCTGAATTTTTTACTTTTTTTAATCAAACATAACCCAATGTCGAGCTTCTCTTTCGGTAAAAAAATTTTGCGTTTCAAAAGTTGTTCCGCTGATAAACGGAAGTTTAATTAGTTCGTCAGGCAGAACCGTTGCGATTTTTTTTACTGAACTCAAACACGGTTTTACTGTGTTTTTGTGCCATTCTTGCAAATCTGAAGTAATTCTATAAGCAAAATGCGACAAATTACTAATTAATTTCTGCGGTTGATATTTTTGCAAACATTCTGCGTATTTCAAAACTTCCTCTTTGAATAATTCTTCCGAGAGAGAACATGTTTCGGCAGTCCAAAGTTGAATAAACAACGAATTTTCGGGATTAAAATCCATTATGCAAAAGCGACTTTTGTAAATTTCCATACGATTAAATTTTTGCAAAATTAAAAATATTTTTCGAAATATAGCAAATTTTTCACAAATATTTTTTGGGAAAAAATTTTTCGATTAAAAAATAACTCAAAAATGCACCTGAAATTCCGATTATTGACCCTGCGGCAATATCTTCAATAAAATGTTGCGAAAGGTAAACCCTTGAAAAAGCAACAGTTACCGCAAGAATGCCCAAAATAAATTGAGAAATTTTATTTTCGAAAAACAAAATCAAAACGGTTGCGAGGGCAAAAACCGTTGTTGAGTGTCCCGAAGGAAAACTTTGAAACGAATGAATTTCAACATTTTCGACAACTCGCAGCGTTTCACCTAATATTTCAAAATATTTTTTTGGGCGAGGCGAATCGTGAAAAAACGTTTTTTTCAAAATTTGAACAATTATTCCTGTCAAGAGATAACTCAAAAGCAAATTAATTGCGATTTTTCGTTTTTTTAACAGAAAAAATGTTAACGTTAAAAAAATTAAAAAAATTCCATCGCCGAGATGAGTAATGAATCGAAAAAAAATGTCAAAAAAAGAATTGTGAAATTGATTTATCGCTTTGTGAATTTCGGTTTTTGTGTGAAAAATTCTTTGTACGAGAATATTTAAAATAAAAATTCCGTACAAAATGAGAAATATTAATTTTTTTCGTATAAAACTCATTTTTTCAAATTTAAAAATTTACTCATCTTTTTTTGAAGGCTGCAAACTGTCAAAAATTACCTGCAAAATTTCTGTTTCAGAAATTAATTTGTTAAAATATTCATAACGGTTGCCGATTAATAAAATTGTCTCTTTTTTTGCAATCATAAAATCGGCGAACTCATTGATATTCAAACCTTTAACAATTATGTCGTTGCTGAAAAAATATGCTTCGTCAGACTCGC
This sequence comes from Rikenella microfusus, assembly GCA_020719385.1. Classification (GTDB taxonomy): domain Bacteria; phylum Bacteroidota; class Bacteroidia; order Bacteroidales; family DYQK01; genus DYQK01. The sequence continues at coordinate 3,606 of DYQK01000117.1, forward strand.
CTTTGTGATAAACGAGCGCACCTTTTTGAACAATAAAAATGTCATCTCTGCGTTCTTTGTACTCAAAACTTACTTTCTCGTTTTTCGAAACATTTTTCACCACAAAAAGTTCCGCCAATTTCACCAATAAATTTTCAGGAATATTGAAAAACAACGGATGTTGCTTCAATAAACGCACTCTTCCTGTCAAAAGATATTTCACATCAGCATCCTCACGCGGCAAGATGTGCAGCAAATGTTGTCGTTTTTGCGAAAGTTTGCTCAAATAATCCTCGCAACGCGAAGGATTTTCGTCAAAAATAATTTTCGCTGCCGAGGAATAAATTAACTCTTCAGGATGATACAAACACGCAAAAATTTCGTCAGGCATTTCACTTTTGCGAATGTTGGCAAGCAATTCGTCAACAGAATTTTTATTCCACATCTCAAGTTCCTTCAAAACAGGCGATTTTTTTGCTTTTGTGTGTTCCATTCGATGCAATTTTCCCAATAAATCAACGGCTTTCGAAACCGACCAAACATCAACTCTATTATAATCGCGTTTAATTATCTCTTTTAAACGGTCTGTAAAAGACAATTTTCTCTGCGGAAAAAATTCCTGCAATTTTTTTAAACGTTGCGAAGTAGAAATGTCATCGAAAATCGGAATTAACGGTTGTTTAATGTCTTGCAAAATAAAATTATCAATAATTTCTAACGCAAAAATCGTATTTTTCCCGATAATATTTTTCTTTATCAAATTAATAATTCGCGGTTCGTACAGAAAACTCAACAATTTAAACACCAATTCATAATCTCGTTCACGTTCCTCGTCAAGGGCTTGATAAAGTTTTAACGTATTTTTTTCATTCTCAATATCCGAAATGGTTGCGTAAAGCCACGAAATATTCTCAATAACCTCTTCTAATTTTTTGTGAACAATTTCAAATTCGTCATTCTTCGCTTGATAACGGCAAAACGACAAAGCCCAAATTACCGCTAACTGCACCTCCGAATTGGGATAATCAAGATGCGAAACCAAATAAGATTGTGCCGTTGAACTTCCTGTTTTGGCAAAAATCTCTATAACTCGCAAAAGTACTTTTTTTGAAGTATCAGGTTTTTTAAAATATTCATCCAATTCGGGCAAAACCTTCTCGCCAATTTCCAACAACGTATTTGCCGCAGTGTAATGATAACGATTTGACTGCAAAAGTTTTACCAACTCTGAAATTAAATGTGGGCTACGATTTTTCGAAATCAACTGAATCGTCGCTTTTTTCACCAAAAAATGTTCATTTTTCAACAACATATCGACTAACTCGTCTTCATTTGGCACATCATAATTCCACAAAAATTTTATCAGAAACAATTTGTCATCAACAGAATTGGAATTGATTAATTTATAAATTTTCCCTTCGGGCAAAGTTTCGGGTATTTCTGAAAAATCTAAATTTTGAAGTGCTTGCTGCGAAAGTTTTTTCACTTCTTCGTTATTTGACGTCTCGACTAACTCTTTTAACGTTTCTTTTGTCCAATCTCGCCACATCGGGTCAATATTTTTGGCAACTGCCTTCACTATCTCAGACTGCTGCGTTTCCAACAACTTCGGAGAATATGGCTCAAGTGTATTCGGATTCACCTCTGAAAGAATTGTAACACTCAAATTCACAACAGCAGGGTTAAACATTCGAAATTTTTTCGTTAAAATTTCACAACCATACGAAGATTTATAAATATCTTTTTTCGTATCTTTGCTAATCTCGACAAGAATTTGCCGCAATGTCTCGCGATAATTTAAAAATAATTTTCTCGTAAAAAATGCCCACGTAACAAGAATCGGAAAATAAAACAACGTATAATATTTCAGATGAAAAACGCCGTTGTGAGTTAATAATCCGCCGACACCCCACAAAATCAAGCCTGTTAGTCCGCTTGCCACCTGAATTACAATTCCAACTTTTGCCTGAAGTCCCAGTTTTTGTTTATTTTGAAGCGGTTGATACAAAACATTGAACGAAATCTCGTTGACCGACATTCGCAAAATGCGGTCTAAGATTTTGTTTAAAACCATAAAAACGAAAAAAATTTGACTTTCAGCTCCAAAAATTATTCCGCAAACCGCCGCCGCACCAATTAACGCACTTCCCGTGACGGGCAAGGCTGTTAGTCCGAATAACATTCCATAACGTCCCAAAATTCTGTTCGAGAAAAATGAGAAAACCAATTCGCCAGTTTTGAAAATGGCACAAATTATTGAGATAAAACGCGAAACTGCCTCTTGATTCGGTAGAAATTCCTTCTGCGACTTAACACTTGCCAAATATCCGAAATCGTTAAAATATATAACCATCGTTGCCAGAGCAGCACAACCAAGAATTAAACGAAAATATTTATCTTTTACCAATTCTTTGAACGACAAATCTTGTTTTTTCTCCGCCGCAGAGTCAGAATTTTGTGTTTTTTCTTCAGGAAAACGTTTTAAAATTATCAAAAGCAAAATTAAAGCAACACAAATTCCTGCTGTCCCGAAATATAACAAATTATAAGGATGTCCTACTTTCTTGATAATCAACGGAATAAGAATGTAAGAAAGAATCGAAGCAAGCATTCCGCCCATGTTAATGTACCCAAAAAGTCTTTTCGTTTGTCGCAAATCGAGAAATCGAAGAGAAAGTCCACCGTTTTCTAAACTTATCAACGTAAAAATCGGCGGCGCCCAAATAAACACAAAAAAACTCCAAAATTTCTCACTTACCCAAAAAATTCCAACTCTCTGAACTAACGTAATGAAAATTAAAAATATCAATGCCGAGATAAATAATTTGTCAGAAGCAACTTTTTTCTGAATTTTTGAGTACAAAAATGTCGTTAAATAACCCATTAAACCTGCCGCAATGTAGGCAAGCGGCAAATAAACGCTGCTATAATGTTTGATAAACATCGCATTCGCAGGCACAAAATGAAAAGAAATTAAAAAACCCAAAAAAAACGAGTGAGCAAATAACCAAAAAAATTTATTTTCGTCTTCGGGACGCAAATTTAACCATTTTGCAATACTTGATTTTATAGTTTTCATACAAAAAAATTCTAATTTACAAATTGCAAAGTAAAACAAAATTTTTGTAAAAAATAAATTTTTAAACGAAATTTTTTATTTTCTCAATAATTTTTCATAATTTTGCAAAAAAAAATATGAAATTTTTAATTATTCGTCTCTCTTCCATCGGAGATATTGTTTTAACCTCGCCTGTGGTGCGATGTTTAAAAACGCAAATTCGTACCGCAGAAATACATTTTTTAGTGAAAAAAAATTTCGCAGAGACCGTCAACGCAAATACAAATATCAATAAAGTTCATTTTTTCGACAACAATTTTGAAAATCTAATTACAGAATTGCGAAATGAAAAATTTGACTACATTATTGACCTGCATCATAACTTGCGAACTTGGAAAATTAAACGAAAATTAAAGGTAAAATCTTTCTCGTTTAAAAAATTGAACATTCAGAAATGGTTAAAAGTGAATTTTAAAATAAATATTTTGCCCAAAATTCACATTGTTGACCGATATTTCGAAACATTAAAATTTTTTGAGGTTAAAAATGACGGAAAAGGACTTGATTATTTCATTTCAGATGAGGTAAATCTGCCGTTTGCGTTTCAAAATGGGTATGTTGCGTGGGTTGTCGGTGCGAAACATTTCACAAAACAATTTCCTCTCGAAAAAACAATTGCCGTTTGCAAACAAATTTCTCAACCAATTATATTTTTGGGCGGCAAAGAAGATATTGAAAAAACGAATCAAATTATTTCGCAATTATCTCGTAATAATTTGATTTTCAATGCAGTAGGAAAATTTTCTTTGTCCGAATCGGCGTCTTTTTTGCAGCAAGCAACCTGCGTTGTTACTCCCGACACAGGTTTAATGCACATCGCAGCGGCGTTTAAGAAAAAAATTCTCTCGATTTGGGGCAACACTATTCCCGAATTGGGAATGACGCCGTATTTTGCCGATGAGAAATCATTGATTCTTGAGGTGAAAAATTTGCGTTGTCGTCCTTGCACGAAAATTGGTTTTGAGAAATGTCCCAAAAAACATTTTCGTTGTATGAACGAAATCAATGAAAATCAAATAGTTGCGTGGATAAACGAATGTTTTGAATCACAAATCACAGAGAATTCCTAATTTAAAAAAATCGAATAAAACTAACGAAGGTTTTTCGCTAATTAAATTTTTTTCGATTTTTTTAACAAAAATTTTGAAAAGAAATTTCACAAAAATTTTTAAACGCAATTTTTTTACAATGCGAAAATATCGCAAAAGTTTAATATCTTGAAAAATTTGCGTTTCATTTTGATACATTTCTGCGATAATATTGAGATTTTTCACTCCGTTTTGCGTTTTTTGCAAAAATTCTGCGGCAGTTTCTAAACCAATGTGCGTTGCAGGATTGTCAATATGAAAAATTTCGATACGATTTTTCAATAATTCATAACCTAAAAGCGTGTCTTCGTGTCCATAACCTTCTAAATTTTCATTAAATTTAACATTTTTTAAAACTTTTTTAGGAATTAAAAAATTGTTAGTCGTAAAAGAACGATGCGAAATAATATTTCGTTCTTTTGCATTTTTCGATTCTCGCAAAATTCCATATTTCCAACGCAAAAAATAATTTTTATTTTGCGGCGGAATAATTTCGTAATTTCTGCCGCCATAAATTACTCTATTGGGTTGAATATCAACGAGATAACGTTTTATAAAAAACGAATCAGGAATTTTAGAATCGCAATCCAAGAATAATAAAAACTCGAAATTTGCTTTTTCGCAAAGAAAATTTCGAATTCTTGAACGCCCAATATTTTTTTCTAACTCAAAATATTGAACATTTTGCAAATTTTGAATTTCTCGATTCTCAAATTTCTCTGCCGAGGTTGAAAAATCATCAACGACAATAATTTCGAAATTTATTTTTTCATTTATCGCTTGTTGATGCAAATTTTTTACCAACGAAACGACAGAAAAATTGTAAACAGGAATACAAATTGACAACATAAGTTGTTGAAAATCAATGTTTTTCGTCAAGTTTATAGCCGCTAATTCCGAGCAAAAGAAGTGCAGGCGTGTAGAAAACAAAAGTCAATGTTGAGGCAATGATTTGTGCCAATTCACCTGTTGGAATTGCAATTCCGAGTCCGACAGAAACATCGCAAAAGAAAAATAAAATCATTGCGATAGTGATTAATTTTGCGTTTTTTTGCGGAAAAAAATTTGTGAATCTTGCCAACCAACCAACCCAAAACGAGATGCACAAAAACAACGAATAACCAATAATGAAATAAAACATCGCCAAATTGTCCTTCATAAATGGGTAAAAAGCAAAACACAACTGCAAAACATTGATAAAAAGCACAATTATCAACGGAATAAACGGTTGTAAAGTTTTGCCTTCGCTGCTTTTGAGTTTGAGATAAGGAATTAAATTTTTTGCATTTCGGTAGATCAAAAGAATTTGTCCCAAGACAAAAATGCCGATGGCAGGCATATCGAAACCCAAAAAGAAAATAAAATCACCGAGAAAGACAAAAATAAACGCAATTTGTAGTTTTTTTTCGTCTTTTGGGTCGAAACCGTTACTTGCCATGAGCCAAACTATCAGGGAGCAAAGAAAAGAAATCGAAAATTTTAAAACTTTCGAAAAGAAAAAAGTTTCAGGATGGTGAAAATAATCGCGACTTCCTTCGAGCATTGTTAGTCCACCGAGTAAAAAAGCAATAAACAAAATAATTGCGGGAATAAAATTACGTTTCATAAAAAAATAAATTAAATTTTTTGTTACAAAGATAAAAAAAATATCAAATTTCTCAAATTTTTTTGAAAAAATAAAAGCAATAAAAAATTTACTGCTTTTATCTCTGAAAATTTTGTTAAAACTTATTTTTTCTTTGTTGCCTGCAGAGTTAAAAATCCTAATAATCCGCCGAGTGAACCAAAAAGAAAATGTGAAAAAATTGGAAAAATATAACCACTCAATAAGGAAGAATAAGGAAAACCTGTTAATAAATGAATAAAAATTCTCGAAACAGGAATTATCGCATAACTAATTCCGCAAACAAGTGCGACAAACCAAAATTTTGCCTGCAAAAAATGAAACCGATTTAACAAAAAATCCATTGAAAAACCCATAATTAAATAAGTTACCGCAATAAATGGGTCTGCAAAACCTAAAAGATTTGTGAAAAGCAACGCCGACGCACCTGAACAAGCGATAAGTGCAGCATAACGAATTTGTGTGAGCGAAAAACCTGCTATTAGGAGAAACATAAAAATTAAACCGTGTTTTCCTGGAATGTGCAACGGAATTCGGAGTTTTGCGTGTAAAGTTATCGCAAATATTCCCAAAAATAACAAAAATAAAATTTCGATTCCGAGAACAATTTTACTCGGAAATACTTTTGATAAACTCTTTTGAAGCGACAATGTACTGATATTTTTCATTGTTATCTGAATTTTGAACTATTAAAGTAACTTTTTCGTCTCGCATTACGGGACGCGTCCATTCGGTGAGGAGAATTAAACTTTTTTCATCAACATCTTGATAATCAATGGTTTGTATTTTTTCGACAGATAAATTCTTACAAATTTCTGCGGCTGAAAAAATGCCTGTTGTCTCGCGGAGATTTCTTAACCACAAGATTCTGCCGTCATTTCCTTCTTTTCGCAAACCAACGGCGGCAAGCGAACCAATGACTCCAATTTTTTTGCCCGTTAAACCTGTGAGAAAAATATTTTCTGAATCGGCTAATTGATGGGCTTTTTCTTTTGTCAAAACTTCTGTTTTTGCTTTTTTGCCCCAAGAAATTATGTTTTCAGAAATTTTTTCGAATTCTGCAACACACAAACCAACATCCGAACCTTCAGCACTCTCTTTGAGTAAAAATTCTGTGCAAAAATCAATAATTTGCGACATTTCTGATTTTGAATTTGCGACAATACTCGCCGAACTATTGTGAGAGGTGTAAGGAATTTGCGGATGAACCAACAGCTGATGACGCACCACATTTTCGAGAAAAATTAAATTTTCTCTTTCAAGCGAAGCGGCTAACTCGCGAGCCAAATGTCCGGTGCCGCGGCTTTCCAAATTATCGGTGTCATCAATGGCAATAATTAATTTCATTTTTATCGAATTGCAAAATTTTGCACAAAAGTAAATTTTATTTTTTGATTTTCCAAATATTTTCTCAAATTTTTCTAAAAATAAACAGAATCTTGTGAATTACCCCTTTGCT
>DYQK01000118.1 GCA_020719385.1 Rikenella microfusus
AGAGGAATTGCGTGAGGAACGAGAGAAATCGCAACTCAAGGACAAGGAATTGGAGAGCAAGGACAAGGAATTGCGTGAGGAACGTGAAAAGTTGCAAAATCAACGTTTTGTTATTGAAAATTTGGTTCGCACTTTGTTGCTTTCGGGCAAGTCAAAAGAAGAAATTTCAATATTGACGGGAATTTCTGTTTCAGAGGTGGGAAAATTGAGTTAAATTTTAATTTGTTTTTTCAGAAAATTTACTCACAAAAATTTGTAAAAAATTAAATTTTATGGAATATATTTTTGGAATTCGCACTATTATCGAAGCGATTAGAGCAGGGAAAAATGTTGATAAAGTGTTGATAAAAAATGGTTTACAAGGTTCGTTGTATGCCGAGTTGATGGAGTTGTTGAAAAATTGTAAAATTCCTTTTCGTTTTGTTCCGCTTGAAAAAATAGACTCAATAACGAAAAAAAATCATCAGGGAGTTGTTGCGTATATTTCTTTGGTGGAATATGTGGATATTGAACAACTGGTGCCGCAAATTTTTGATTCGGGTAAAGTGCCGTTTCTCGTTGCCGCAGACGGAATAACGGATGTCCGCAATATTGGGGCAATGCTTCGTTCTTGCGAGTGTGCAGGCGTGGATTCGTTTATTTTTGCAGATAAAAATTCTGCACAAATCAACGCAGATATGGTAAAAACTTCTGCTGGAGCAATTCATCATTTGCCGTTGTATCGTTCAAAAAATTTGTCTCGCACTTTGCAATATTTGAAAAACTGTGGTTTACAAATTGTTGCTGCAACCGAGAAGGCAACAGATTCTCATTATTCCGTAGATTTTTCGCTGCCAACTTTGATAATTATCGGTGCGGAGGACAAAGGAATTTCGGTGGAAACACTTCGTTGGGTGGACAAAAAAGTTAAAATTCCCATTTTTGGCAAAATTTCTTCGTTAAATGTCTCGACAGCAACAGCAGTGATGGTTTACGAAGTAGTGCGACAGAGAAATATTCCTGCAAAATAAAATCCGAGAAATTGTTACCTAAAATGTAGTTTATAATTAAGAGGTAATTTTATTACAAACTACAAATTAAGTAACAATATTTTAATCTTCTCGTTCTTCAGGAACAGAATAAGTTTCGCCGTCATTAACTGCATAAGTTTCGGGAAAAACAACTTTTGCTTCCGCAAGTAACTCATCAACATTTTTGTATCTCGATGAAAAATGCCCGATTAATAATTTTTTTGCGTCAGCTGCTTGTGCAACCATTGCCGCCTGAGTGCTTGTTGAGTGAAATGTATTTTTTGCCTCTTCCTGCAACGCACTTCGAAATGTTGCCTCGTGATACAACAAATCCACATTTTTCACCACTTCGGCAAGATTCTCCAAGTAAATTGTATCCGAACAAAACGCATAACTACGAATTTTTTGTTTGGGAAAAGTTAAATATTTATTTTCAATTTCCTCGCCTGTTTGAGAAATAAAATTTTCACCATTTTTTATTTTCAAAATATCTTTTATCGAAAGATGAAACTGCGAAATGATTTCTTTGCGAATATTCAGAGGTTTTTGCTTTTCTCTGAACAAAAAACCGCAAACAGGAATCCGATGTTTCAACGGAAAACTATAAATTTCGATATGCTTGTCTTCGAAAATAAGTTTTGAATGTTGATAATTTAGCGAATGAAATTTCAAAGAATATTTTAACTCATTTTTTTCTCGCGAAAAAAATATTTCTAAGATATTTTCTAAATCTGAATGACTATAAATGTTCAATTCTGAGGTTCTGCCCATTAAATTAAAACTCGAAAGAAGCCCGAAAAGTCCATAATAATGGTCGCCATGCAGATGGCTGATAAAAATGTTATTGATTTTTCCAAACGGAATTTTACACTTTCGAAGCTGAATTTGCGTTCCCTCGCCGCAGTCAACGAGATAAAAATGTTCGGAAACATTTAAAACGTGTGCGGTGAGAAATCGAGACGCGGTTGGCAATGCTGAACTGCTGCCCAAAACGGTTAACGAAAATGACATAAAAAACAATTCTGAACTTTCATTAAAAAGAGATGAAAGTTTGCGATTAAAAATTTGTTTAACTTATTGAAAATCAACAGATAACACAAAAAATTTTGAGTTATTGTTTGTCTTGTTTGCGAATCAATTCGGCACCCAGTTCGATGCTCTCAGTGATGTTTAACACTTGTTCAAGTTGTGAGATAGAAATTAATTTCTCAACGGCATCGTGCAAACCTGTGAGAATAAAAGTGCCTTTTCCTGCTTTGCACAAGCGATTTGCGACTAATATGGCACTCAACCCTGACGAATCGCAATAATTGCATTCGCTAAGGTCAATAATCATATTCTTCTCGCCGTTGCCTGCTAACAAAACCAATTCAGACTTCACCGCAGGAGCAATTCGCGTGTCTAAACGTTCAGATAAAACTTTTATCAAACTATAATTTTCTATTTTAGTTACTGTAAAATCCATATTATCAACGAGTTAAGGAAAAACAAATTAAATAAAATCTCTCTTTTCGTAGAGAAATTTTTAATTTTAATTTCTTTGCAAAGATATAATTTTCTTTTGAAAAGTAAAATTTATTTGAAATTTTTTTGCAAAAAATCTTTTAACATCAATTTTTGAAAAAATAAACGAGAAATATTTTGTAAATTCTAAAAAAAAAGTTTTCTTTGCAGTTATTCTATTGGAAATCGAAAAGGACATTTATTTTTAGAAAATAAAATTAAAAATCGAAAACAATGGGACGAATTTGTTTTATATTTTAAATTATGACAACAACATTTTACTCTCTCGAACATTTAATTGCCCGAAGCGGCGATTCTATTTTGCAGGAATATAAATATGAAAATGGTTTTTTGTCTCTGAAATTGGAATATGACGAAGACGAAATGGAGGTAAATTTTCGTATCAAAACTGATTTTGTAAAATGTAATGTTAAAAATGATAAAAAACTTATCTCGCACACTTGCCGAATCGAAATTATTGACGTTTCAAAAAAATTAAATACAAAAAATGGAATTTATGTTGCAAATGCCGATTTTGGAAAATTTATGAACGAAATACGAAACGGCTTACATTTGGTATACGGCAAAAAAATGTAGGAAACTCAATTTCTCTTTATTCTTCTCAGTTACGAACTTTTGATTACTTGCACTTTAAACCATATTTCTGAAATAATTTTTTCTGTGCAGGAATAAATACGAAAAAAAATTCTATTTTTTTGAAATAATTTTCGTATCTTTGCGAAGTGTAAACTTTGTTGTTTAACTACTCTAATCTTTTAATAATCAATAACTTATGCAAAGATTTTTGCAAATTTCATTGTTCCTGTTTTTATGGACAACAACGCTGTGTTACGTTGCGAAGGCACAAAACACAACGAAAGTGCTTGATTCAAAAACTGAAAGCACAATTTTGAAACTCTCGATTTCGAATTATTCCTTCGAAGAAGTTCGAACACCTAACGGCACCGAAGTAATTGTGAAAAGTAAAAATGCAACGCCGATTTTGGAAAAAGGCTCGCCCGATTTGCCCAAATTTACTTCCTCCGTTATTATTCCCGACCTCGCTGAAACGCAACTTCAGATTTTAAACACCGAATACGTTGATATTCCAAATGTTAGTGTTGCTCCATCGAAGGGAAATTTCGACAGAACGAAAAATCCAGCACAAATTCCTTATTCCTACGGAAATGCGTATTCGCAAAACAACTTTTTCCCTGAAAAAATTGCAGAATTGCAAAAACCGTATATCTTGAGAGATTTTCGCGGACAAACTATCTCGTTTTTCCCGTTTCAATATAATCCTGTAACCAAAATTTTGCGAATTTATAAAACTATTGAGGTAAAAATTTCAACAACAGGAAAAAATGGCGGCGAAAATCAGTTTATCAGAAATAAAATCACAACCGCTCTTGACGCAGATTTTTACACAATTTATAAACGTCAATTCGTTAATTTTCAAACGTTTAACAAATATACGCCGCTGCAAGAACAAGGCAGAATGTTAATTATTTCTTATAACAGTTTTGCTCCCGCACTCGCACCGTTTATTGAGTGGAAACGTCAAACTGGAAGAATTATTGAAGTGGTAAATCTCTCAACTATTGGGACAACAGCAACGCAGGTCAAACAATTTATCACAAATTATTACAGTAATCACGGTTTAACGTATGTTTTGTTAGTCGGAGATGCCCAACAAGTGCCGACAAATTCGGGTTCAGGACTCGGCGGCGATTCAGACAACGCATACGGCTACATCACAGGAACTGACCATTATCAAGAAATTTTTATCGGCAGATTCTCGGCAGAAAATTTGCAACAAGTCGAAACGCAAGTGCAAAGAACTATTAATTATGAGAAAGCATTATTTTCGGATAACAGTTTTTTGAAAAAAACGCTCGGAATTGCGTCAGAACAAGGACCCGGCGATGACAACGAATATGACTGGCAACACATCAGAAATATTCAAACTGACCTTTTGGGTTTTACCTACGCACAACCAGGTTATGAATTATATGATGGAAGTCAAGGAGGAAATGATGCCGCAGGCGACCCCACGCCAACAATGGTTTCTACGGTCTTAAACTCAGGCACAGGAATCATTACTTACACGGGACACGGAAGCGATAATTCTTTTGTTACCTCAAGCTTCTCAAGCACAGACATTTCTAATTTGAATAATATTGGAAAATTACCGCTGATATTCTCGGTTGCCTGTGTAAATGGAAATTTTGTCGGACAAACCTGTTTTGCAGAAACATGGCTTCGTTCTACTAAAAACGGACAACCAACTGGTGCTGTCGCAACCCTGATGTCAACTATTAATCAGTCTTGGAATCCGCCGATGGAAGGACAAGATGAAATGGTCGATATTTTAACAGAATCTTACGCTAACAACATTAAACGAACATTCGGAGGAATTGCAATGAACGGATGTTTCAAAATGAACGACACATACGGAGCAGACGGTTCAGAGATGACAGATACTTGGACCGTTTTTGGAGACCCATCTCTTATGATTCGCACAGACATCCCAACACAACTCAATGTTTCGCACTCAAATGTCGCAATAATTGGAACAGGAAGTTTTGCAGTTACTTGCCCAACGCAAAACGCTCAAGCAACATTAACTCTTAACAACGAAATTATTGGAACAACAACCATTGTTGATGGCGGTGCAGTAATCAACTTTACTCCGTTAACGAATGTTGGAATGTTAAAATTGACGGTTGTTGCGTTTAATAAAATTCCTTATCAAACAGAAATACAAATTATTGCCCCCGCAGGACCATTTTTAGTTTATAAATCAAATACGATTCACGATATTTCAGGTAACAATAATAATATTCCTGAATATAATGAAACGATTTCGCTTGATGTGCAAATTGAAAATGTTGGTCCCGACGCAGCAAACTCAATAACAGCACTTTTGTCTGCCTCAGATTCTTATATCTCGATAATTGACAGCATAGAAAGTTATGGAAATATTGCTGGAAACCAAACGGCAACACAAAATCTTGCCTTTTCGTTTCAAATTGCAAACAATATTCCTGACGGACACGCAATTCCGTTTACTTTGCGAATGATTTCGACAGACACAACTTGGATGAGCAATTTTTCTATTTCAGTTCAAGCACCAAAGTTAAAATTAGGAAATTACGTTGTGAACGACAACGGAAATCAGAACGGAATTCTCGACGCAGGTGAAACTGCCGACATTTCAGTAGCAGTTTTTAACGAAGGACACTCAAATATTCAAAATCTCAACGCAATTTTCACCTCGACAAGTCAATATTTAACCATCAATAACGCAACAGCAACAATTTCCTCGTTAAATGCAGGTGATTCTGCAAATATTTCGTTTAACATCTCAGCTGCGGCAAACACGCCAATGGGAACGCCCGCGAATATTTCGTATTCCGTTACCAACGGTCAATATTCCGCAGAAATGCAAACAAATTTAGTCATCGGAATTATCCCTGAATTTTTAATGAACAATACAACGGTCAATGTTGCGGTAGGAAAATTTTATGACTCAGGCGGTGCAAATGCGGCTCATCAAAGCAATGAAAATTATACGATGACATTTCGTCCTTTGACGCCAAACTCAAAATTGAAATTTAATTTCACAGAATTTGACGTTGAGTCAATGTCGGGAGGCAGCTGTTATGACGTTTTGAAAGTCTATGACGGTTTAAATGCTCAAGCAACATTAATCGGTGAGTTTTGCGGTAATTCTGTTCCTGCCGAACTGGCAAATCTCGAAGCAACAAATTCTAACGGTGCGATAACATTCGTCTTCTCCTCCGATGGAAGTGTCAACAAACTTGGTTGGACGGCAGATATTTCACAAATTTTATCCCTCAATGCGGGTATTGCCTCAACGCAAAACGCAACAATTTGCAGCGGCACTTCAGCAACAATTATTTTAAACGGTGCGGTAGGAAATGTTCAATGGCAAAGTTCAACTACGCAAGAAGGGTTTATTGACGTTCCAAATGCGACTTCGGTGAGTTTTGTTACTCCGAATCTCACGGATACAACTTATTTTCGAGCAAAAGTGTTTCTCGCAACAGACACAGTTTTTTCGAATATTGTAAAAATCTCGGTTAAACCGACAGCGAATATTGGAATTTTAACTTCAAATTACGAAAAAATTTGTTCAGGAAACGAAATTACGTTAAATGTTGCGAATTTCGAAGGAAATTTAACTTGGAAACGAAAAAATAATTCGCAATTTGAAAATTTTTCAAACTTGAGTCAAAATTCTTTGTCATTAAACGATTCTTTGATTGGAAATTATGAATTTCAAGTTGTTGCAACCGTAAATGGTTGTGAATCAACGAGTAACGTTATTTCTGTGATGTTTTATAAAAACCCAAAAGGTGGAATTTCTACCGCAAAAGATACGATTCTTTGTGAAAATTCTAACTCGCTTGTAACGTTGTTTAATTTCGAAGGAAATATTGTTTGGCAAAAATCTGATTCTGAAAATGGCATTTTTGAAAATATTGAACTCTCGGATTCGTCAATTTTGATTTTTGAAAATATCGCAAAAACTAATTTTTACCGAGCAAAACTCTCGCAAGATGCTTTTGGGTGCGTTGAGTCTTTCTCTTCGATTTCGAAAATTAACGTTTTATCTCAAAGTTTTGCTGGAAATATTTTACCTTCAGATTCTGCGGCTTGTGCAAATGGAAAAGTGGTTTTAACCTCGCAAAATTCTGTGGGAAATTTGATTTGGCAAAAAGCAAAAACGCAAAATGGTTTATTTTCAACGATTTCGAATGCAACAGACTCAATTTATGAAACGACTTCTCTCACTTCCGAATCTTTTTATCGAGTAATTTCTTCGCAAATTGCGAAAGGCTGCAAAAAAGATACTTCCGAGACAATAAAAATCTCGATTATTCCGTCAACGGTTGCGGGAAAAGCAAGTTCAAATTTTGTTTCGCTTTGCAAAGATACGGCGGTAACATTAACGTTAACGGGTTCGCGAGGTAACATTCAATGGTTGCAGTCAGAATTTGCAGATTCGGGTTTTGTCAACATTGAAAATGCAACTTCAAACGTTTACGAAAGTGCGAAATTAACGAAAAATATTTTTTATAAAGCGTTTATTTCTCAAAATGGCGCTGGTTGTGCGGAGATTTTCTCAAATGTTATCTCAATTAAACGAAATTCTGCTCCTGAACTTTCAAAAATTTCAAATGATTCTATTTTGAAAAGCGTTTATTATCCGACTTGGTCGCTTGACAATTTTGTCAATGACGATATTACCGCCAAATCGAGATTGATTTGGAATATTTCGGGCAAAAATGTGGCTGTTTCAGTTGTGAATCGTGTTGCGAGATTTTCGTTGATAAATTCTAATTTTGCAGGCATCGACACAATTTTGGTTTCTGTAAAAGACGAATGCAACGCAATGGACGCCGATACGGTTTTGATAAACGTAATTATTCCTGCTTCGATTTGCGGGGACAATTCTCAGGTTTTAGAGATTTTCCCAAATCCGAGTAGCGATATTTTTCAAATTCGAACAGATAATTCTTTGAAAATCAAAAAGTTAGTTGTTTGCGATTTGTCGGGAAAAATCATTTTTGAACAAAAACATTTCGATTCTGATTTGTTGAAAATAAATTTAAAAGATAAGCCGCAAGGAATTTATCTTTTGAAAATTGAAACTGAAAACGGAGTACGAATCGAAAAATTGGTGAAAGAATAAACAATTTAAAAAACCTGTCAAATTTGGCAGGTTTTTTTTATTGCACAAAAATAAAAATTATTTTCAAAAAAAGTACACTTTTTGTAATAAAATTTAAAATATTTTTTGAAAAAATATATCGAAAAATTTTTTAATCAAAAAAAAATTATTAATTTTGCCCAAAAATAAAAAAATTTATTGAGAAATATAGTTTTTCAACTTATATGAAGAAATTTATTTTATTAATATGGCGGAATAAACGAGTTTATCGCGTCATCATTTTTATGATGACAATCTTTGTTGTCGTTTCGCTTTTCCCGCGAGGCAGTAAATTTCGATATGAATATCAAAAAGGCAGTCCTTGGAAACACGAAAATTTGATTGCTCCGTATAAATTTACAATTTATAAACTTTCGAAAGAACTTGAAAATGAAAGAGATACCCTTCGCAAAAACGCAAAACCATATTACACCCTTGACGATTCTATCAGCATTCGAGAACTTTCCCGTTTGAAAAAAAGATATGAATATAAATGGGAAACTTATCAAAATTTACTGAATTTTAACCCAAACGACAAGAATTTGCCGCGTTATAATAAGTTTTTGCTCAATAAATATATCGGAATCGTTTTAAATACGTTAGATTTTATTTATTCGACAGGAATAATTAGTTATGACGATGTTTTTAAAAATGTGGATAATAAAAAAATAAGTATTTTTATTGTTCGAGATAAAGTTGCTGAAGAGTTTGATTATGACGAGGTTTTTACGTTGAAAAATGCGTATCAATACGTAATGAAAGAGTTACATTCCGCTGAGCCGAAGTATTTAACGCAAAAAACTTTCGAAATGAGTTTTATTGAGGATTTATTGTCGGCGAAGGATTTTTTAAAACCAAATTTAATTTATGACAAATTAAATTCAGAGGCAAATATGAATGCGGCTGTTTCAGAGGTTACTGAAACGCGCGGCGAGGTTCAAGCAGGAGAAAGAATCATTTTTAAAGGCGAGGTTGTTGATGAAAATAAATTTCGTATTTTAGAATCCTATCGCAAGCAATACGAGAAGACTTACGAGGACAAGGAGAAAGATAAAACCGTTTATGCAAATTATTACGTCATTTTATTTGGGCAGTCGGTCTTGGTTACGGTTTCGTTTTTGGTATTATTTTTGTTTTTAAGCAATTTTCGAAAAAATATTTTACGAGATAATTTAAAAGTTACTTTTCTCTTGATGTTGATAACTTTGGTGATTCTTATCGCCAATTTGGTGATAAATTTCAATATTGTCAATGTTTATGTTTTGCCTTTTGCGTTAGTTCCAATGATTATTCGGACTTTTTATGACTCAAGACTTGCTTTGTTTATCCATATTATTATTTGTTTACTTCTTGGTTTTTGGGTCCCGAATAGTTTTGAGTTTGTTTTTATACAGTTTATTGTCGGAATGGTTTCGATTTTTGCCTTAGCAAAATTATATCGCAGAAGTCAATTATTTTTCACATCAGGGGCTGTTGTCTTCACATATTGCATCACTTATCTCGGAATTTTAATTATTCAAATCGGAAATGTACGAGAAATTGAGTGGCGAAACTTTGGCTGGTTTATTGTCAACGGACTTTTATTGTTAACTGCTTATCCTTTGATTTATGTTTTTGAGAGAATTTTTGGTTTTCTTTCAGATGTAACTTTGTTAGAATTATCAGATTCAAACCAACCTTTGCTTCGCAAAATGGCGGAAGAGGTGCCTGGAACTTTTCAACATTCGATGCAGGTTGCCAATTTGGCGGAAGAAGCAATTTTTCAAATTGGCGGAAGTACGTTGTTAGTCCGAACAGGTGCGATGTATCACGATGTCGGGAAAATGGCGATTCCGTTGTATTTCATTGAAAATCAATCAGGTATAAATGCACACGATGGTTTAGATTTCGATAAAAGTGCAGAAATAATTATCAGTCACGTAACAAACGGTGTCGAAATTGCAAAAAAATATAGACTTCCACAGCAGGTTATTGATTTTATAGTGACTCATCATGGCAGGTCGCGGGCAAATTATTTTTATCGTTCTTTTATCAATAAATATCCTGACAAAGTTGTTGATATTGCGAGGTTTACTTATCCCGGTCCGCCGCCGTTTAGCAAAGAAACGGCAGTTTTAATGATGGCTGACGCTGTTGAGGCGGCTTCGCGAAGTTTAAAAGTTAAAACAGAGGAAACCATCAACAAAATTGTTGATGACATAATTAATAGTCAAATGAGTGAAGGTTTTTTTGATGATGCACCCATAACTTTCAAGGAAATTGCGATAGTAAAAAGTGTTTTTAAAAAGAAATTAAAAAATATTTACCACGCAAGAATTGAGTACCCCAAATAAATTGAGAAAAAAATAAGAAAATTTGTTTTTTTCAAAACATTTTTTTATTTTTGCAAAAATTATTTTTTATGAAAATTATAAACCCGCTTTACGATACGGCTTTCAAATATTTGATGGAAAACGAAAAATTGGCGAAAA
>DYQK01000119.1 GCA_020719385.1 Rikenella microfusus
TGCAGGTTTAGAAAAATTTTTTAACTTTGCAACGAAAAAATTTTATATAAATTTTCGAAAAATTTATTCTTTTTTAAAAAACTTATTTTACTTTTTATTACCTAAAATTTTTTCCTTATGGCAAAAATCAAATCGGTAGAAGAACTCTCAAAATTGCGACTCGATTTGCAAAATCAACGTCAAGCAACCAAAGATGTTGTGCAGATTCGCATCGCCATGGCTACTTGCGGTCTCGCCTCGGGCGCAAAAGCCGTCTATGACTTTATGACTGCCGAACTCGCTAAACGCAATATCGAAGCAGTTGTTATCTCAACAGGCTGTTTGGGATATTGTTATGCCGAACCCACTGTCGAAGTAACCGTCAAGGGCAAAGAACCCGTTGTTTTCGGTTATGTCGATACGAAAAAAGCAGACGTAATCATCGAAAAATATATCAAAAACGGTATATTAGTCGAAGACGTTATTCCACTGAATTATCAAACTATTTAATCCGAAATTCAATGGCAACTCACAAACAACTTCGTATCGCATTGCGTAATTGCGGCGTCATTGACCCCGAAAAAATTACCGATTACATCGAAAGAGACGGTTATTCCGCTCTCGCAAAAGTCATCAACGAACTCGGTACCGTCAGAACCATCGATTTAATGAAAAAATCAGGACTTCGAGGCAGAGGCGGCGGCGGTTTTCCCACAGGTTTAAAGTGGGAAATTGCAAGTAAAAACTACGCCGACCAAAAATATGTTGTCTGTAATGCCGACGAAGGCGACCCTGGCGCATTTATGGACCGTTCAGTTTTGGAAGGCGACCCACATTCCGTCATCGAAGCAATGGCAATTTGCGGATTCAGCATCGGAGCAACAAAAGGACTCGTTTATATTCGTGCCGAATATCCATTGGCAATTGAACGTTTAAAAATTGCCATTAATCAGGCAAGAGAATACGGACTTTTAGGCAAAAATATTTTCGGTTCAGACTTTGATTTCGACATTGAACTTCGTTATGGAGCAGGTGCTTTCGTTTGCGGAGAAGAAACTGCGTTGATTCATTCGATGGAAGGAAAACGCGGCGAACCAACCGTTAAACCGCCATTTCCAGCAGAATCAGGTTATTTGGAAAAACCTACAAATGTCAATAACGTTGAAACGTTTGCGAATATTCCTCCCATTATTCTCAAAGGTGCAGAATGGTTTGCGTCTATTGGGTCGGAGAAATCGAAAGGCACAAAAGTTTTCGCACTTGCAGGCAAAATCAACAATGTTGGTTTAATCGAAGTTCCGATGGGAACAACTCTTCGCGAAGTAATTTATGACATCGGCGGCGGAATCAAAGACGGCAAAGAATTTAAAGCCGTTCAAACTGGCGGGCCTTCAGGCGGCTGTTTAACCAAAAAACATTTAGACACTGCTATCGATTACGACAATCTTATCGCTGCGGGTTCAATGATGGGTTCAGGCGGAATGGTTGTTATGGACGAAGACGACTGCATGGTTTCTATCGCAAAATTTTATCTCGAATTTACCGTTGAGGAATCTTGCGGCAAATGCACACCTTGCAGAATCGGAAATAAACGTTTATTCGAGATTCTCGAAAAAATCACCGAAGGCAAAGGAACAATGGAGGATTTAGACAAACTCCGAAACCTCAGCAACACCATTAAAGACACCGCTTTGTGCGGACTTGGTCAAACTTCGCCGAATCCTGTTTTGTCTACTATGGACAATTTTATGGACGAATATCTTGAACATATCAACGAAAAACGTTGTCGAGCAAGTCAATGTAAAGCATTAACGCGTTACATTATTGATGCCGAACAATGCACCGGTTGCACGATTTGTGCGAGAAACTGCCCCGTCAACGCCATCAAAGGTGAACGTAAACAGCCACATACGATTAATCAAGACATTTGCATTAAATGTGGAGTTTGTTATGAAAAATGTAAATTCAACGCCATTAGTGTTAAATAACTTTTTTCGAATCCCAAACAACAGAAAAATATGGACATTGTAAAATTAACCATAGACAACAAACCTTTAGAAGTCGAAAAAGGTACTACCGTTTTAAAAGCAGCGAGAAAAGCGAAAATCGAAATTCCTACGTTGTGCTATTTCGAATTGGACGGTATGAAAATCGAAAACAAACCCGGCGGCTGTCGTGTTTGTGTTGTGGAAATCGCAGGAAGACGCAATCTTGCTCCTGCTTGTACAACCGTCTGCACCGAAGGAATGGTCGTTAAGACGCACTCAATTAGAGCGTTGAACGCACGCCGAACAGTCGTTGAATTAATGCTTTCTGACCATCCTTTTGACTGCTTAATTTGTGCGAAATCAGGAAATTGTGAATTACAAACTCTCGCACACAAGTTAGGAATCCGAGAAATTCATTATCAAGGTGCAAAATCAACATACAGAAAAGATACATCTCCCGCCATTATTCGCGACATTGACAAATGCATTCTTTGCCGCCGTTGCGAAATGATGTGTAATGATGTGCAAAGTGTTGGTGCTTTGTCAGGAATTTATCGCGGTTTCAACGCTGTTGTTGCTCCTGCTTTCGAAATGAATCTCGAAAAATCTACGTGCACTTATTGCGGACAATGCGTTTCGGTTTGCCCAACAGGTGCTTTAACCGAAGTTGACCACTCAAGAAACGTAATTAATTCGTTAGCCGACCCAACCAAAATTGTTGTCGTACAAACTGCACCTGCCGTTCGCGCCGCTTTGGGTGAAGAATTTGGAATGGAACCAGGAAGTTTAGTTACAGGAAAAATGGTTGCCGCACTTCGCAGACTCGGTTTTAACTACGTTTTCGACACAGACTTCGCAGCCGATTTAACAATTATGGAAGAAGGAACTGAATTATTAGACCGTTTAGGAAAATTCTTAAAAGGTGATAAATCAGTGAAATTGCCCATTTTAACTTCTTGCTGTCCAGGTTGGGTGAATTTCTTCGAAGCAAATTTCCCCGAAATGCGAGACATTCCATCAACAGCAAAATCGCCGCAACAAATGTTCGGTGCTATTGCCAAGAATTATTTCGCAAAGAAAATTGGTGTTGACAGAAAAAACATGGTTGTTGTTTCTGTAATGCCTTGTTTAGCAAAGAAATACGAATGTGCGAGAGAAGAATTTTCTGTCAACGGCGACCCCGATGTCAATTATTCCATCTCAACACGCGAATTAGCCGATTTAATTAAATTGGCAAATATCGATTTTAACTCACTTCCCGAAGAAGATTTCGACAGACCATTAGGCGAATCGACAGGTGCTTCCGTTATTTTCGGCACAACAGGCGGCGTCATCGAAGCGGCTGTTCGTACTGCATACGAAATTCACACAGGAAAAACTTTGAACAAAGTTGATTTCACAGAACTTCGCGGTTTAGAGAATATTCGTCAAGCATCTATTGATTTCAACGGAGTTTCCATCAACATTGGAATCGCACATGGTCTCGGTAACGCAAGAAAATTGCTTGAAGACATTCGCGCAGGCAAATCGAAATTCCACGCAATCGAAATTATGGCTTGTCCAGGCGGCTGCATTGGTGGCGGTGGTCAACCATATCATCATGGCAATTTTGAGATTCTGAAGAAACGCGCTGCTGCACTTTATCAAGAAGACGCAGAAAAACCTTTACGCAAATCCCACGAAAATCCTTATATTAAACAACTTTATGAGGAATTTTTAGGCAAACCAATGAGTGAAATTTCCCATCACTTGTTACACACACATTACTTTGACAAAAGTGCAGAAATTGTTGTAAACGAATAAAATTGAATCGACTTATGGCAGCAAAAATCAAAATTCCAGAACGAAAATTGCAGGAATTAAAAGACATTTGCAAATCGTTCAACAACGAAAAGGGCGAATTAATCAACGTCCTTCACAAAGCACAAAGCTCTTTCGGCTATCTTCCCGCTGAAGTGCAAGAAGTGATAGCCCAAGAATTAAATGTTTCGGTGGCACATGTGTTTGGAGTAGTTTCGTTCTATACGTTTTTCACCATGAAACCCAAAGGCGAATTCCCCATTTCTGTATGTTTGGGAACGGCTTGTTACGTAAGAGGTGCAGAAAAAGTGTTGGAAGAATTTAAAAAACACTTAAAAATTCAAGTCGGCGAAACAACCGCTGACGGAAAATTCTCGATAAGTTGTTTGCGTTGTGTTGGTGCTTGCGGACTTGCTCCTGTTGTAATGGTGGGCGACAAAGTCTACGGACGTGTTGCTCCCGAAGGTGTGAAAGACATTCTCGCCGAATATAACGGTTAAGAAAAGTTTTTCTTCTTGTTAATTTTTTCACTTGTCTCGAAGTTTCACAAAAACTTTGAGACAAATTTTTTATGTCGATAAAAATAATTTGAAAAGTGAAAAATGTTTAATAACATTTTTTTATTATTAAACACTTAATTATCAACAAGATAAAAAATAATTTTAAAAAAAGTGAAAAAAATTTGCGAAAAGATTTTTTATTTCGAAAATAATGTTTACCTTTGCAGCGTGAAAAGGTGGGAAGGTAGATGCGATTTGAAACACTGTGCAAGAAAGAAGCCTTTATGCAACTTTGAAAACGATAGTGTCTTGAAAACCCGCGACATGCGCATATTGTGTTTCGTTATCGGTTACTAAAATTGAAACTATAAAATACTAAAACAGAGTAAGCAATTTTAATTTTTTTAATCATGAAAAAGTATCAAAAACCTAAAGTTGTAGCTAAGAATAATCCACAAGGTTCTTATGCTGCAGGATGTCCTGCAAAAGGAACAGGCACATCAACTTATTGCAGAAGCTGCGAACGTAGTTCATAAGTATTCGTAGTCTAAAATGTGATCTTGTATTTTAACCAGCAAGGCATTCAAATCTTGCTGGTTTTTGCCATCAAATTATCTAAAAATTAAAAAATATGAAATTAATCCGTCAATGCAAAGATACTTTTATACGACGTTTTGGTAATATTGGCTATATTGCCAATCAACTTACCAAACACGACAGAAATTACAATGAAACAGGTGCTGATTTTTTAGAAAAAATACAGAGAGAAGCTAAAGATGTAGATGCAATAGTAAGAGAACTGTTGTCATTATACCAAGATGTTGAGTTTAATGAACTCAAAGCAGACTTTCTTGAATTTGTGGAAGATTTGGAAACAAATTGGTTTGTGGTAACTGGCGACTCAGAAGAAGAACTGCAAGATAAAGAACCGTCATTTAGCTACCAAATGGCAAATCCTAAAACAGCTACTTACGATTTTAGCAATCCCGATAGAAAAGATGTATTAACAGATAGTGCGGATTTTTTTTATGAACACTTTCATCAAGTTCCACAAATTTTTTGTTTACAAATAGAGGTATCATCAAACTGTAATGAACGTTGCATACATTGCTATATTCCAAACGACAAAAAAGATATAGGTACACATATTGAACTACCTCTTATTTTGCGAGTTTTAGATGAGGCAAAAGCAATGGGAACCTTACAGTTAAATTTATCAGGAGGCGAATTGCTTTTGCATAAAGATATTGTAACGATTTTGCGTCATGCTCGGAAAAATGATTTTGTTATTAACATATTGAGTAACTTGGTTTTACTCACAGATGGACATATCCAAGTATTTAAAGAAGTAAATGTTTCATTTGTTCAGGTCTCACTTTACTCTATGAAACCATCAGAACATGATGCAATAACATTAGTAAAAGGTTCATTTGAAAAGACGAAAAACAGCATAGAACGATTAATTGCTGCTGATATACCTGTACAAATTAGTTGTCCTGTAATGAAAATTAATCGTAAGTCTTACAAAGATGTATTGGTGTATGCCCATAAATTACGTACAAAAGCACAGACTGATTTTATCATGATGGCACAAGCTGATTGTAAGACCAGTAATTTGTCGCAGCGCATTTCACTTGCCGAAACAGAAGAGTTACTTACAGATATACTTCAATTCGACCATGATTACTTAAACAGTACTTTACAAATGAATCCCAAAACCAAAAATATTGAACAAGTCAAAAAAATGCCTGTTTGTGGAGTTGGAGTGGACAATATTTGTCTATCTGCAAATGGAGATTATTATCCATGTGCAGGATGGCAAGGCATGGTAGTAGGCAATGCTTATAAACAGATATTGAAGGATGTTTGGGAAAATTCTGAACAGTTGAAAGTATTGCGTAGTATAACTAATGGATCATTTCCGAATTGTGTAGTTTGTGATGCTTTTGATTATTGTTCCATGTGTATGGTACGCAATTATAATGAAAACAATGGAGATTTATTTAAAATTAATAAGCATTTCTGCGATGTTGCTTTTTTAAATAAAAAAATTGTTGAAACTTGCCTCAAATCAAAAACATAAATGATTGATATTCATGTTCACTTTGGAAAATTTAGAGGTATAGAAACGAATATACCCGAAATTATTGAAAATTTGACTCAACAGGGTATAACTCAAATTGGATTAATGCCTTTGTTAGATGAGAATGCAAGCAATTTAAAAGATTCTCATTCAATTTTAAAAAAATACTATACCCAATATGAAACTCAAATAATTCCAATTCTTTGGGTGCCTCCACACATATTGATGTCAGAAATAGAAACATTGATGTCAGAAATTCCATATAAAATCATAAAAATTCATGGTTATTTGCATCATTGGACAAAAGAAAATATTATCAGAATCATCAAATTTACAGAAATACAAAAACTGCCAATTATGTTTCACACAGGTGGTTGCAAGCATAGTGAAGCAGGTTTTTATATGCGAATTTGTCAAACGTATCCCAATCAGAAGTTTATTTTAGCACATGGTAGACCAATTAAACAGTCAATCAAGATAATGCAATTATGCAACAATGTTTTGACTGATACTGCTTTTATGTCTATTGATGATTTACAACAGCTTGTAGATAAGGGGTTGCAGGATAGAGTATTATTTGGTACAGACTATCCTATAAATAAATATTTTTACCCTGATAAAAACCCTATAGATTGGTACAAAGAACAAATTGATGAAATAGTAACAACTTTTGGTATTAGGATGCGAATTAAGGGTTAAAATGGAATAAAACAGCAGCAATTATTCTGAAAACATGAATTATTAATCACTATTTTGGTGGGCGACAAAGTCTACGGACGTGTTGCTCCCGAAGGTGTGAAAGACATTCTCGCCGAATATAACGGTTAAGAAAAGTTTTTCTTCTTGTTAATTTTTTCACTTGTCTCGAAGTTTCACAAAAACTTTGAGACAAATTTTTTCTGTAAAATTAAAAACTTATCTCAAAAACAGTTTCTATTGCTCGACGAAATTCTATCAATGTTTTTCTGCATTCGGGATTAGTTAAAAAATCCATTAGTTCAGATTTTTTTGAAACGAAACTTTTTAATAAATCAATGTGTTTTCTTCTTGCATCTACTAATTTTATCTCATTTAAGTTTAATAAACAAATTAAATTTTCTGCTTCCTTGTCATTTTCCTTCCAATAATAAGTCCCTTCGTCTTCGTTATATAAAATTCTTTCCTCCAAATCGCTCGCAGTTGGATGTAAAATTGGTTGATACTTTTCCCATCGAGAAATAGAATTATTGGTACCCTTCTTATTATTCCAAACTGAACTTACTGCAAACCAATTTTCGTAAGAATCATTTTCCGTATTTTTTAATTTGGGATTAAAATGTTCCACATCAATAGCTGTTGCAGCCGCAACTCGACATTCCGTGTAAGCACAAAAATATTCTTGTTCTTTTTCGAGAATCTCTCGAATTTGCTTTCTATCTTTAGGATAAGACAAACTTTTCTTCACAATTTCTGACTCATCAGATTTGTTTATGCGTTTCATTTGGGTTAAATTTGTAAAGTTTACCTATTCCGAAATATTTGTTAATGAGTTTTGCTTTTTCATTTTTGTCCTCGCAAAGTTTTATTTCCCGTCCCAAACGAACAAATTCATCCCATTTTTTCAATGCTTCGACACCCAATAATTCGTCCAAATCGAAATCGTCTTGAAGTAAGTCGTTGGCGGTTAAACCTTCGGGAGAAATACCTTTTCTAAATTGTGTGTAACCGTTTTCGTCGAAAAACAAATGGATTCGCTCACACGGCTCGAATTGTGAGGCAATTAATGGCGAATGTGTCGCAAAAATAAATTGCGAATTCGGACATAAATCGGTATAAAATTTTATGATTTCTCGTTGAACATCGGGATAAAGACTGTTTTCAACCTCGTCAAACAAAATTATTGAATCATTTGTTTCCATAAAAAAAAGAGGCAATGCGGTAAGAAATATTTTTTGTGTGCCGCTACTTGCCGCAGACAACGGTATTTCGATGCCATCGGAATGTTGAATTTTTATTCCACCTTCAGCCCATTCTGTATCAATTTTTACATTAAATTTTTCTAAAACCCAATTTAATTTTTCACTTAACGCAACACGAGGATTTGGATTATTTTTTTTCCACTCATTTAATTCAATAATTAACTTTTCAACATTGCTACTAATTGCTTTTGCCACAAATTCTAAACCTTTTTGTTTTGCTAAATCATCAAAATTATCAAGTTTCTCTAAAATATATAACCAAAAATCTTTCTCTTTAAACATATCACTGTGAATGGTATTTTCACTTTTAAATTTTTGTATAGAATTTTTTCTTGCTTTTTTTTGATTTTCAATATCATTTTGAGTAACAACAACTCCATTTTTTTGATTCAAAAATGGTTGTGGTGTTAAATTTTCAATGCCATGCAAAATGTGAGAAAGAAAGATAAATTTTACAAAACGTAATTTATCGTTTATCTGAGCAGACGAACTTGTAACAACAGGAATAATTTTTTTTGACGCATCATCTGTTTCACAAAAATGTATTACAAATTTAAAATTTTCAAATTTAAAATAACCATTTTGATATTCATTAGATTTTGAAACGTCTATTGCTCCTAAATGTTTCCAATTCCCTTTCACTAATCCGAAAATTGTTTCGTATGTTATTCGCAACAACGTAGTTTTCCCTATGCCGCTTTGTCCGATAAAACAAATTTTATCAAGTGGTTCGCCGGCTTTTGCGTGTCCTTCGGGATACGTTAAATCAAGGTCAAAATTTTGAAATTGATACAAATTATCAATGTGAATGTGTTCAAGTTTCATAAAAATCATATTTTTAAATTCTGCTGCAAAGGTAAATAAAATTTTTAAATTACCAAATATTTTTTCACAAAAAATTGTATTTTTTTGAATATCAACGAATATAAAAAAAAACCTTGTCTCGAAGTTTCACAAAAACTTTGAGACAAGTTTTTTCTGTCGAAAAAAAATATGAAATTAAATTTTTTGTGTTTCTTTTACTTTTCGATATAACCAAGAATACATATCTGCATTTTTAATTTGCTCTGTATATTCATTTTTTCTGTCGAAAAAAATATGAAATTAAATTTTGTGTGTTTCTCTTACTTTTCGATATAACCAAGAATACATATCTGCATTTTTAATTTGCTCTGTATATTCATTTTTTCTGTCTGAATAATAATCATTTAAACGTTTCTCAACATCTGTGTGCGTCCAAATCATAAAATATTCCATTCCTTTACACTCTTCTTGCGTGGCAGGTTGCGTTTTTCCGTTAAAATAAATTGTAAAATGAAGTGGATTTAAAATATTTTGTGTAAAAACAGGAATATCAATTAATAAATGTGGTTCAATAGGTAAAATTTTTCCAATTTTAACCCAATATCCTTTTGTTACTGCCGAATCGTGAACGGTAAGAATGAACAAAACAGGTTTTTTAACAATTTCCTCTAATGTTAACTCCTTGTTTGTGCGAGAATCGTAAAACGCAAAATCATTTTTCAAGATTCTTGCGTAAGTATGAAATCCATTTTCCAATGGAATTTTAACTATTGCCCCGACAGTGCGTTGTTGATGTTTAATTGTTTTCATTGTTTTCTGTAAAAAATGAAAGTAAAATATTAATTTGTTCTTGCGTTAATGCAGTTTCGCCGAATAATTCTTGTGCGGCTTGTAAATATTGTTGCATTTTTACATTTCTGTTGCTGATTCCATTATTTGTGTTGCCGCAAACGCCTAATTTTCGAAGTTCAATGATTAATAAATGTTCTCTGCCACGAATAGCATCTCGATTTTCTGATATGACATCAATTTGCCCACTTTCGTATCCTTCTTGATTTTTATGATGACTGCTGTCTCTTTCTTCGCATAATTTCCTTAATATCTGTTTTGATGTCATTGGTCGCAGCACCGCTGGCTATTCCTGTGTAAATTAGCCCTTTTTCACGGTTAACTTTAAAATATGTTATCCATAAACGTTTTAGCAATTCCTTCATTTTATGACTTTTTGCGAAGATAAACATTTCTTTTGAAATTACCAAATATTTTTCACAAAAAATTGTATTCTCTTGATTTTTAATGGGATAAAAACCTTTGTCTCGAAGTTTCACAAAAACTTTGAGACAAGTTTTTCTGTCGAAAAGATGTTTAATAACATTTTTTTATTTTTAAACACTTAATTATCAACAAGATAAAAAATAATTTTAAAAAAAGTGAAAATTTTTTTGCGAAAAAATTTGGTGATTTCAAAAAAAATGGTTACAGTTGCAGCGATTTTGTACAATATCTCCGTGCAAGAGTATTTTCGTATTGTTTTTCGAGATTATGCCCTTTTTGGTGGTTGGGTGTGTGTGCAAAATTGGAAATACTCGCCCAAGTTCTA
>DYQK01000120.1:0-1774 GCA_020719385.1 Rikenella microfusus
TGTCAAGTTTGTCAATTTAGAAAAATCTGCAGGTAATTTTTTCAACGGAATAGAAAAATCCTTGTCAATATCTGCGTTGAATTCTTCTTGTGTCCAAATTCCATCGATAATTAAACTTTCTAATTCGGTGTAATTTGTGATTTCTTTGGGCAAATGGTCGAAAATTAAAAATCGCAAATCTAATTTTCGCAAAGAAAAATTTTTAATTTTCGATAACGTTTTAAAAAACAAATCAATATCAAAATTTTCTTTGTCGCCGTGTTGCGTTTTGCCAATGTTGAGTGTTCCTTTGTTTAAAAATTCACCGATTTTACTTTTCCCTTTTATATCAATGTTGTTGATACACAAGTGCGTGAGGTTTTCGAAATTAGCAAAATATTGCAATTCCATTTCGATTACACACTTTTGCAAAACTAAACTTTTAATTTTGTGTATCAATTTGATGTTTAGCAAAAATTCTGCATCAACATGATTGCAAATAAATTTATTTGCCGTGGTAAAAATTTGCAAAAAAGGCAGTACGTCTTTTTGTTTACAATTTTTGATGGTGATGGTTTTTGCTTTGTCATAATTTGTCGGGTTAATTTTTTCATTTTTGTCAAAACTGCAATTTTCGAATTGCGATTTTAACGTTTCATGTCGCATTTCGTTGAAAAACTTTTTCACTTCAGCAAATGTATTGAAGTCAAAATCGTTATAATCGATAATTTGTTCAAAAATAAGTTTCGCAAGCAGATAATAATAGAAGGAATTATGAAGAAATGTAAAATTGCCGTCGGCATTTTGTTTGAACAAAGAACGAGTTTCGTCAATTTTATTAAGTTCTTGTGTAGAAATATTTTTATGGAGAAACAATTCCAGCGCGGCATTGTTGAGTTTTGCAACATCAATTTTTTGCTGATTTTCGGGGGAATTTTGGGATTTATTATTTTCTCGTTTTAACCATTTCGCAATGATGATTTTGAAAAAAGAGAAATTGTACTTCAAATTATCTTTTTCGTCAATAATTTCATCTATCCATTGCAAAATCAAAGGTCGATTTGCGACATTTAAAATTTTGTGTTTATCTTGTTTCGAAAAAATAATTTCTTTTGCAATTTTGCGTTTTTTCGAATTCCCCATTTTCCAAAAAGGGAATTTTTTGCTCAAAAATGTATTCACTTGCTCTTCGCTGAAATAAGACAAATACAAACAATGTTCGCTGTATTTTTTAATAAATTCAGAATTCAAATATTGACTTCGACAAGTGATTATCGCACCTTTGAAAGTTGCAACACATTCAATTAATTGTGAAAAAAATTTATTAAATTCCTCTTTGTTGTTGCATTTGTGTTCGTCAAGTGCGTCAAGCAGCAAAACAGTTTCTTTTTTATTGCCCGTGAAATTTCTGTCAAAATCGTTGATGTTAAAATCATTTAAAACATAAATTTCTAATTTTGCAGGTTTTCTGCACCATCGAGATTTATATTTTTTATAAAAATTAACTAAAAACGCAGTTTTGCCCATTCCTGTTTCGGCAAAAATGTAATAAAAAATTTTGGGTTTACGCAAAATTTCGTTTAACAGAAATGAATAAAGTTTTTCGTCATTTAAGTCTTGCGAAGTAGGCGGTTTTCTTTGAAAAAACACAGGAATATACAACTGAATCAAATTTTTGTAATAAGTACCAAAAATTTCCCACAATTTCTTGTCGATTTTTTTCTTTTCCTGATAAACAGAATAAATTTTTTTCCAAAAAAAACCCAAAATTCCAAAAAAAATGCCTCCCACAATT
>DYQK01000120.1:1874-8379 GCA_020719385.1 Rikenella microfusus
TTCAATAACTGACGACAAATCAATATCAAATAAAAAAATGTTTAAAAGTAAATTTTCCATAAAAATTAATTTTTTCGTTCAAAATGCAAATTAAAATAAAATATTTCTCTTTTGCAAAAATATAAATTAATTTTCAATTTGCAAATATTTTTTCTTATCTCTCAAAAATATTTTACTTTTGCAAAAAAAATCTTGAAAAATAAATGTCGCCGTTATTAATTTCGTCTGTTGTTGTTTTATATTTTTTGTTGTTGCTGTTTATTTCTTGGTTTACTTCTCGAAATGCCGATTCTTCAACGTTTTATGTCGGAAATAAACAGTCGCCGTGGTATGTTGTCGCCTTCGGAATGATTGGTGCGTCACTCTCGGGAGTAACATTTATGTCCGTTCCCGGTTGGGTTAAAGATACGCAATTCTCTTATTTAATGATGGTTTTTGGTTATTTACTCGGTTATTTTGTCATCGCAACGATTCTAATGCCACTTTATTACCGCTTAAATTTAACAACAATTTACACCTATTTAGAGAAACGTTTTGGTTTTTGGTCGTACAAAACAGGTGCTTTTTTCTTTTTATTATCTCGAAGTATTGGTGCATCGTTTCGTATGTATATAGTTATCAACGTTTTACAAATTTTTATTTTCGACCAATGGAATCTTCCCTTTTGGATTCCAACAACATTATTCATTCTCTTAGTGATAATTTACACTTTCCAAGGAGGAATAAAAACAATTGTCTGGACCGACACCCTGCAGACAACATTTATGCTTGCAACGGTTTTTCTGTCAATTTATTTTATTTCTCAAGAATTAGGTTTTTCTCTTAACTCTTTGATAGACAAAGTTTTAGAGTCAGAAACTTCGAAAATCATTTTTACAGATTGGAACGACAAGCGACATTTTTTAAAACAATTCCTCAGCGGCACATTTACTGCCATCGCAATGACAGGATTAGACCAAGAAATGATGCAGAAAAATTTGAGCTGCAAAACTTTGAAAGACGCACAAAAAAATATGTTCTCGTTTAGTTTTGTGTTAGTTTTTGTGAATTTTATGTTTTTATTTTTGGGAGCAATTATATACATGTATGTTGCAGCGAAAGGAATTTCGATTCCGCAAACGACAGACGATGTTTTTCCGACTATTGCGTTGAAATATTTGCAACCAATAGCAGGATTAATATTTATCATCGGGTTAATATCGGCTGCTTTTCCCAGTGCGGACGGCGCATTGACATCTTTAACGACATCTTTTTGCGTAGATTTTCTCAATTTAAAAAAGAAAACACATTTATCGGAACGAGAAATTAAGAAAACAAGATATTTTGTGCATTTTTCATTCGCTTTTTTGCTTTTATGTTTAATTGTTCTCTTCAAAACTATCAACGACCAAGCAGTAATTCAAAAATTATTCACCGTCGCAGGTTACACTTATGGACCACTTTTGGGTTTATTCGCCTTTGGGTTGTTCACAAAATTAAATGTGCGAGATAAATTCGTGCCGTGCGTTGCAATTTTATCTCCGATAATTTGTTTTTTATTGAGTACTCACTCAACAATTTGGTTTAACGGCTATAAATTTGGTTTCGAATTATTAATTTTGAACGGTTTAATTACATTTTTGGGTTTATTTTTTCTTTCTTTGAAAAAAAATTAATCATTTTTCTATCTTTTTATTGTAAAAAACCATATTTCTCGATTTGTGAAGCAATTTTTTCTCGAAGTTCGGAGTAAAAAACTTTCATTTCGCAAAATAAACTTTTTGAAATTTTATTTTTTTTCAAACAATTGCGAATTTGCCACCAACCAACATCCCAACTTTCGATTTTAAACAATTCTAAATTTAATTTTTTCAAATTTTCGAAAAAATATTGATAAATTTCTCTACCCTTCTCAAAGACTTTCTCACTTTCGACAGATAATTTGCGACTCAATAACCATTTTGCAACGAATCTATCTGTATCTTTTGCGAAGGAATTTTTTATTTTCGACTCCGAAACATTCCAACTTCTTATTTCTGATAATAAAAATGGAAAAAATTGATTATTAATTTGATAAATTTGATTTTTATACTCAACATTTCTCAACGCCGCAGTCTGATTAGAAGGATTAAACAACGAAAAAATCACTGAATCACAAATGAATTCGTCAGAAATTCCTTTATTGGGCTGTAAAAGTTGGTCGCCGCAGTTTAACCAATCTTTTTTCAAAGCGTTTCGCACTGCAAAAATGATTATTGACTTTTCAAAATTCTCAAATGTTATTGAAAAAGCACCAGCACTTGCTGCGGGAGCCGAAAAAATTGCCGTCTGATTTTGATTTTGCAACGTATTGCCTGCACACATCATAGACGCAATAAACGCTTTTGCAATTCTATCGCGTTTATCTTTGTTATCAATTTTCAAAGTTATCGCAGAACCAAGCGGCGGAAAAATAATTTTCGCCGCAGGACGTTGCACCCAATGATTCAAAAATTTATTTTTATCCTCTGTTTTTAAAATTTTTGTGCCAATTTTTTCTGTTTTTTCATTTAAAATATCGAAATTTATCGTTTGATTTTGTAAATTCTCATTTTTATTGAAATTCCAAATCGAAAAACAAACAGGAAAAGCATTATTTTTCGAAGTTTCAGAAAAATTTGCAGACGAAAAAATAAAACCTTTCTCAAAAATAAAGTGAAAAATTTTTTCTCTAAATTTCTGATGATTATTTGCATTAATAAAATTGATTTTCGAAAATAAACTCAAAATGACATTTTTATTTTCAAATTCTTTGTGAATTCTAAACAAAAATTGAACGTACAATTCCCGCGAATCCTCGCCGAGATTTTTTATGTGCATAAATTTGCGAATTTTTGTATCGCTTACACCTTCCTTGAATTTGCCGTTTGCTTTTTGCGAAGTTGCGTAAGGCGGATTTATCAAAATTAACCATTTTAACTCAGAATTTTCCAAATCTTTTCGCAAATTTTCAGGCAATTTCCACGTTTTTTCGTAATCAATTTTGCCATTTGCAAAAACATTTTCCACATCATCGTTGAGATAATCATATTGAAAACAAGTTGCTTCGGGAAAATTTTGTTTGCAAATTTCAAATTCTTGCTGTTGAATTGTCGAGAGATAACAATATTTTTGTGCCTCAGTGGGCAGATAATATTCCAAATTGCCCGTTCCCGCAGCCATATCCCAAAGTCGATATTGCCCCGAATCAAAAAGATTTTTGCCCAAAATTTTTTCGATATATTCCAAACCTTTTTGAGCAAAGTTTAACGGCGTATAAAATTCTCCCAAAAAACGTTTTCGATTTTCATTATTTAATGAAACCATAACTGTAAATTTGTGGTAACAATTTGTTTTTCAACACATTATGAAGAATTTTTATTTCCTCAAATAAAGTTTCTCCGAGATAAACATCTCGCAAAGAATTGCGAATTTGCCACCAACCAATATCCCAAGAGGCAATTTCAAATTTTTTATTGCGAATTTGATTTAAGTTTTCGAAAAAATATTGATAAATTTCTCTGCCCTTCTCTAAAACTTTCTCACTTTCGACAGAAAATTTGCGATTTTGTAACCATTTTGCCAAGAATCTGTCTCCGTCATTGGCTGTTGTAAAACGAATATCGCTGTCTGTTGTTTTCCATTTTTTCACATCAGAAAGTAAAAATGGGAAAAATTGATTTCGAATTTGAAAAATTTGCTTTTTATACTCAACATTTCTCAACGCCGCAGTGTGATTAGAATTAGAAAACAAATTCCAAATAACGCAATCGGTGATAAATTCGTCAGAAATTTCTTGATTTGCTGAAAAAATTGGTCTCTGTCGTTCATCCAAGTTGCTTTCGGAATTCTACGCACTGCGTGAACGACCATTGATTTTTCAAAAATTTCAGGAATAACAGATAACGCACCAGCACTTGCTCCAGGAGCAGATAACAATGCCGTTTGATTTTGAGACTGAAAATCATTTCCTGCACACATCAACGAAATCAAAAAACCATCAGCAATGCGATTTCTCGTATCTTTATTGTTGAATTTAAAAGAAATAGCAGAACTTAATGGCGGAAAAATAATTGTTGCAGCAGGACGTTTAATCCATTTACTCAAAAATTGTTTACGGTCAGCAGCTTCAATGTTTTTACAACCAATTTTCTCAATTTTTTCATTGAAAATGTCAATTTCAATTTTTTGCGATTCTAATTTTTGGTGAATTTTCAAATTCCAAAACAAAAAACCGACAGGAAAAGCGTTTGTTTTTGATGTTCCTGAAAAATTTGCAGATGAAAAAATAAAACCATTTTCAAAAATAAAATGAAAAATTTTGTCTCGAAATTTTTGATTATTATTTGCATTAATAAAATTGATTTTCGAAAATAATCCTAAAAACGCATTTTTATTTTCAAATTCTTTGTGAATTCGAAACAAAAACTGCACATATAATTCTCTTGAAACTTCACCAAGATATTCTTTGTGCATCATTTTGCGAATTTTTGTATCACTAACGTCTTGTTTAATCTCGGTTTTTGAACCTGCACCCGCTTTTTGGGAAGTTGCGTAAGGTGGATTTATCAAAATTAACCATTTTATTTCAGGATTTTCTAAATCTTTTCGCAAATTTTCAGGCAATTTCCACGTTTTTTCGTAATCAATTTTGCCATTTGCAAAAACATTTTCCACATCATCGTTGAGATAATCATATTGAAAACAAGTTGCCTCGGGAAAAAGTTTAACGCAATAATCAATGTCTTCTTTGTAAATTGTCGAGAGATAACAATATTTTAACGCTTCAATGGGCAGATAATATTCCAAATTTCCTGTTCCCGCAGCCATATCCCAAAGTCGATATTGCCCCGAGGTCCACCAATTCTTCCCCAACACTTTTTCGATGTATTCCAATGCTTTTCTCGCAAAGTTTACTGGCGTAAAAAATTCACCCAAAAAACGTTTTCGATTTTCATCAATTTTTTCTGACATACAAAGAAAATAAACAAATTTTTTGCTGCAAATATAAGAATTTTTTATAATATTGTAACTTAATTGCGGTTCAATTCGTTTAATAATAAAAATTTTGACAATATGCAACTCTCCATTTCAAATTTATCAAAAACTTACTCTAACGGCGTTACTGCGTTGAAAAATGTTTCTCTTCATATTCTTGTCGGGATGTTTGGACTATTAGGTGCAAACGGTGCAGGAAAATCAACATTGATGCGAACCATTGCAGGACTTCAAGAAGCCGATTCTGGCACTATCTCTTTCAACGATATTGATGTTTTGAAAGAAAAAAATAAAATCCGACAAATATTGGGTTATTTGCCCCAAGAATACGGACTTTATCCGAAGGTAAACGCAGAAACTTTGTTAGACCATTTTGCCCGTCTCAAAGGAATTTCTGATGCGAAGCAACGAAAAGAAATTGTTGACGCACTTTTGCAACGCACTAATTTATTTGACCATCGAAAGAAAAATTTAGGTGGATATTCGGGAGGAATGCGTCAACGTTTTGGAATTGCACAAGCACTTTTGGGCAGTCCGCAGTTAATCATTGTTGATGAGCCAACGGCAGGTTTAGACCCCGCAGAAAGAAACCGTTTTTACAATTTGCTTTCTGAAATCGGCGAAAATATTGTCGTTATTTTGTCTTCGCATATTATTGAGGATATTCAGTCGTTGTGCAGCAACATGGCGATAATTTCGAAAGGCGAAGTGCTTTTGGCAGATTCTCCCGACAAAGCAATAGATTCGTTGAAAAGTAAAATTTGGCGAAAAGTGATTTCGAAGGAAAAACTTACCGATTATAAACATTTGAAAGTGATTTCGAGTCATTTGTTCGGCGGGAAAGTTGAGATTCACGTATTTTCTGATTCAAATCCTGACCATTTTGAGTCTGTCGAACCAACCTTAGACGATGTTTATTTCGCAACCACATTTAACAAGTAATGAACGTAACAAACAGCATCAACGAGATTCAAAACCTTGTTAAACATCTTGATTATCAAGCAAAATCGATGTTTGTGTATAAAATTGTTGAAAATTTATTTCATTATTACAATCATTTTCACAAAATAGAAAATTGGGGTAATATTGAAATTTGGGCTGCAGGAATCGAATTTTTGAAAAAAAATGCGTTCAATATTCCTTTTGATGTCGAGAAATTGAGAAATATCACAAAAGAATTACTTGAAAGTGATGACATTGCCCCCGATTCTGAAGTTTTTGGCAGTTTAGAATCGTCATTAGCCCTTGACGCATGCAGCGGTTTATTTGCAGGTTTACAATTCGCAGCGACAAAGAATTCTGCAAAAATTAACGAATTAATCGAAATTTTCTTACGAGCAGCAGAAATGTCTGTTGCAGTAACGCAAAATTTTAACGCACAAATGTCTGTTGCAAATCGGGAAAAATTAATTTTCGAAAGCAATTTTTTTCAACAAAAATTTTCTTTTTTAAAAGAAATGTGTAAACAAATTAATGCCGAATGTTTTTTCGACACAAATTAAACTTTTTT
>DYQK01000120.1:8479-10698 GCA_020719385.1 Rikenella microfusus
TAAACTTTTTTTCATAAAAAGCTTTCTCTTATGTTTTGGAATATTTTTCTTTTTGAATTACGATATCGACTAAAACGCCCTGCTGCGTATGCGTATTTTGGAATATTTTTTCTACTCGTATTCGGAGCAACGGTCTCGGACAAAATCATCCTCGGCGAACAAGCAGGCAACGTTTTTCGAAATGCGCCTGTCGTCATTTTTCGAATTATGACAATAATGAGTTTGATTTCGATTTTGATTTCGTCAGCAATTATGAGTACGCCCATTTTGCGAGACTTCGAACACAAAACTTTTCAAATACTTTTTGCGTATCCGATGCAAAAAAGTGCGTATTTATTTGGCAGATTTTTAGGTTCTTACGTTTATGCCATTTTTGTAATGTTTTCGATTCCGCTTGCCATAATGTTTGGGTCTTGGTTTGCCCCAACATTCGGACTAATGGACGCCGAACGATTCGACAGCTTCAGACTTATCGCATATTTGCAGCCATTTTTTGTAGTGGTAATGATTAATGTTTTCTTTACAGGCGTAATATTTTTCGCTCTCGCAACATTAACTCGCAAAATGATTTGGTCATATTTGGGCAATGTTTTATTAATTGTTTTGTACATTGCGGCAGTAAACAAAATTGCGGATATGGACAACAAATCGGTTGCTTCTTTGGTTGACCCGTTTGGTTTAATTGCGTTTGGCACAGACACGCAATACTGGACGCCCGCAGAGTTAAACAAAAATTTAGTTCCTATTTCGGGACTTTTAATTGTAAATCGACTAATTTGGCTCGGCATTTCGATGTTGACTTTGTTTTTTGTTCTCAAAAAATTCAAATTTGAAACTATTTTAGGTTCAAAAAAATCGAAAACGAAAGTGAAAACCGAAGAAAACGAAAAAGTAAGCATCGAAACAATTAAGTTTCCCAGTTTTTCCGTTGACAATTCATTAATATTTCAGTTAAAAACTTCGTTGTCGTTAGGAATTTTAGAATTTAAAAGTGTTTTAAAAGAAATTCCATTCTTGGGAATCACGGCGGCAGGAGTAATGTTGTTGTTTTCGAACTCAATTGGAATTGTAACTTTTTACGGCACCGAAACTTATCCCGTTACTTATAACATTTTGGAATTGACAAGCGATAATTTCGCAATGTTCATGATGATTATTATCACTTTTTATTCAGGAGAATTGGTGTGGAAAGAGAGACAACTCAATATTTCGCAAATTACAGACGTTTTGCCTGTGAAAAATTGGGTTTTTACTTTCTCAAAAATATCAGCAATGTTTTTTATTATGATATTTTTACAATGTCTTGTCTTTGCGGCGAGTGTTCTCATACAAATTATGGACGGTTTTTATGTGTTTAACTTTCCTTTGTACTTCAAAATGTTGTTTTTAATACAACTTCCGAAATATTTTATGATTTCGATATTGGCAATTCTGATTCATACTTTGGTCAAAGACAAGTACGCAGGACACGGAATAATGATTTTGTATTATGTTTTGCTTTATCTCGCATTTCCAATGCTTGGTTTAACGCATTATCTCTACCGTTATCCGTTATTTTCTGAACCAACATATTCGGATATGAACGGTTTTGGGCATTCTTTAACATCTGCTAATTGGTATATTTTCTATTGGTCGTTTTTTGCAGCGTTATTTGTGATTCTTTCGGTTTTACTTTGGAATCGCGGCACAGAAACAGCGTTGAAAATTCGATGGAAAATGGCTTTGCAACGAATAACTAAACCTGTGAAAATTGCTTTTCTGTTTATTTCTCTCGGAATCATTTCGTCAGGAAGTTGGATTTATTACAACACTTCGATTTTAAACAAAAACGCAACAGCCGATGACAACGAAAAAGCAGCTTTCAATTACGAAAATTTGTATAAAAAGTACGAAAACTTGACTCAGCCAACCGTTGAAGCAGTGAATGTCAATGTCGATATTTTCCCTTACGAGAGAAAAGTTACTGCAAAAGGTGTTTCGATATTAAAAAATCGAAAAGATAAACCTGTTGACACCATTTTTATGAATTATATTCCTGATGTAAAGTTGAATTCGTTTTCTTTTGGTAAAAATTCTAAAATTTTACTCGAAGACAAAAAAAATTGTGTTTATTTAGTGAAACTTGAAAAACCATTGCCGCCAAATGATTCCATAACTTTTGAATACGATTTAGTGCTTGATTACGATGGTTTCGAAAATACAATGGGATTCTTTAAATT
>DYQK01000121.1 GCA_020719385.1 Rikenella microfusus
TTGAAAATGAAGCAATTAAAAAAAAGAGTAGAACGTTAATATAATGATTTTTATTTATTTTTTCGAAAAAAATTGTAACTAAATTGCAAAAATATCGTAAAATAAATAAGATTAATCATGGAAAAACGAAAAAATTGCCCGATTATTGAGGTATTTTCTGTGAGAAAAAATAATTTTGAAAAAATAATTTATTGTAAATGTAAAAAAAGCGATACAATTATGAAAAAAAATGTTATTTTTGCCCCAAAAATAATGTTTACTTTTTCATAAAACTCGCAAAGGGTTAATAATGAAAGTTTTAAACGAAATAAAACTATGGACAAGGCAATTGCCATTGCGTTTTTTGAGGAATTTTTTGTGTGTGCGGCTATGTCAAATGCTGACAAGTGGCACGTATTGTCTGTTAACGAAACGGAAAAAGTGAAATTTGCGATGGCAGCAGGACGAATGCCCAATGTTTTTGCCATTTATGGCAGTTATATAGATTTCAACAAAGTGCTTGATAATGAATGCCCTACGCGAAATATTCCTTTGTATTTGACTTTTCCCAAAAATGCAGACTTAATTCTGCGAAATAAAATTATACATCATTTTAGCGATTATACTTTTTTTCAATTCGAGGATGTCTTTGAAAATGAAGAGTTTACACAAAATTCTTCATCCGAAAATTATAAAAAAATTTGTGAAAATTTGTATTCCCGTTTATATTTGAACGGAGAAAAAGTTTTAACTATTGAGAAAAATATTTCAAAAATGGAAAATACAAATATTATCCCTGAAAAATTAGAAAAAATAGACAACAATATTATTCCTGAAAAAACTGAAACCCCTAAGAATAATAAAATTTCCGAAAATATCGAAAATATATTGAATAAAAATTCTCTTTCGCACACAGAAAGCAATTTTGTTGACGGGAAAAATGAGTTTATTACTTCTTTAACGTTGGAAAAAGAAGCTGAGGCGAAGGAAAAACAAAATCAGCAGGAAGGAAGTAAATTTTTTTCATATTTTTCGAGAGAAAAGTTAATTTTATTAATTTTTATTAGTATTTTTGTCTTTGCAGTAGATTGGACTAACTCGATTACTGATTTTTTGAAGGGTTTTCCTGTGAAAGCAGTCGCCGTTTTTGTCGTTATTTTCTCAAGTGTTTTAATGTTATTCTCGTTTTTAGATAGTAAATTTGAAGACTAAATTTTTTTTGTATGCAAAAACAAGTTCAAAACGAAAGCAAACGTATAAAATATTTCATTTTTGCGTTAATAATTGCCACTCTCGGAGTCGCATCGTATCAATTTATGAAGTATCAACAAGATTCAATAGTGATTTTGAATCGAAAAGTTGATGTCGCAAATTTGCAAAAAGAAGATATGAAATACGAATTGCAAAGTTTGCAGTCGAAGTACAAAAAATTGTTCAATAACAGTGCAGAATTAAATTCTACATTGAAAAAATTGGATAATATCTTGGATACATCGAAATTTAACGAGTTGACCAAAGATACTTTGATAAAAATTATTCAACAAGCACAAAAAGAATTTGAGTCTTACAAAAATGACGCCGACCCAACATTGGCAAAGCAGGCTGTTGAAATCGAGAAATTGCAGACAGAAAATGACGAATATAAACGCCGCTTGGTCGAAACGCAAACAGAGTTGAAAAAAACAAAAAAACAACTCGCAGAAAAAGACAAAAAAATTCAGGAAATTTCAGAAGAGTATTCTCACAAAGTTGAAAAAATCAAAGAGGAATATTCCTCCAATGAAAAACTTATGCAAGAGAAAATCTCGCAACTCGAAAAAGAGAAAAAAGCCGTTTTAGACAAGTTTAAATCGCAAACCTTCCGCAATTTTGACGAATTAGACGTTGAAAATACGTTTTTATCTGTCAATGATACAATAGAATTTCGTTTTCACAACACCAATACAACCAATGTTTCCAACAGCGACATTGACACACGCCGCTTGAGAAATTTAGTACAAATTGCTCACAAAGGTCGCAAAAATGTTTCCGTTTATATTTACGGTTTTGCTTCAAAAAACGATGCCGACCCAACAGATGCCTCCGAGTCGCGTGCAAGAAGTGTTGCGGAATTTTTGAAAAACGAGGGAATTTTTATCAACGTTAAAGAAGCGAAGGGAAAAGGTTATGTTGCGAAATATACCGAAGAAGCCAGCAACGCAAGAGTAGAAATTATTTTTAAATAAAATTTTTCAATGACACGAACAAAAATTTTTATCATCAGTGCAATATTTCTCGCTTTGGCAGGTTTAATTTTGTCTAAAATTTTTTATTCCTCTCAAAATTCTGTTCCTTATTGGAAATTGAATCTCAAAAGTCAATTTATTGGCGGGTTTTCGAAAGAAATTTTGCGACTCCAAATTACCGATTTTTCCAAAGAAACAGATAAAATTAAGGTTATTTATCAATATCGATTTGGAACTGAAATTACTTGGTCGTGTTTTGCGACTGC
Organism: Rikenella microfusus; assembly: GCA_020719385.1. Lineage (GTDB taxonomy): Bacteria > Bacteroidota > Bacteroidia > Bacteroidales > DYQK01 > DYQK01. The sequence continues at coordinate 2,471 of DYQK01000121.1, forward strand.
TTTTATTGATACTTCTAAAAATATTATTGAATTTCCGCAGCCTTTACGAAATATAAAAAAACTAAATATTTCGCAAAAAGGTGAAAAAATTATTTTCTCTGACGAAAAAGATTCTTTTCAAATTATTCAAAACTAAATTTTTTCATAAAAAAAGTTAAAAATTTGTCAGATTCCAAAAAATCTGACAAATTTTGTTGAGAAATTAAAAAATTAATTAATGCAGGGTTCAGGAAATAAACGTGCTTGTATTCCGTTGATTTTCAACAAGTTATTTAAAACTTCATAATATCTGTAATTTTCACCTAATGTTTCTTGAATCACAGACATTTTGGTTTCCTCCTCAACATGTTCTAAAAACGAAGCGAACATTCCTTTTGCCAACGGATATTCAACAATTTTATAATCCTTCTCAACTCTTGCTTTTTTAACGGCAGCGAGAATTGCGTCTTGAAGTCCACCGAATTGGTCGATAAGTTTGATGTCTTTTGCCAAATTTCCTGTCCAAACTCTGCCTTGTCCGATGCTGTCAACCATTGCTTTCTCGATTTTTCTACCTTTCGAGACGTGAGAAATAAACGTTTCATAAACTTTTTCGACAGAACGTTGAAAAAATGCTTCTTCTGTTGGGGTGAATTTGCGAAACATTGTCCCGACACTCGAATTGGTGTTTGTGGTAACTGCGTCTGTGGTGATTCCAAATTTCTCGTTCAAAAGTTTTTGTCCGTTAAACATTAAACCGAAAACACCGATAGAGCCTGTTATTGTGTTTTGACTTGCGAAAATGCTGTCTGCGGCACAGGAAATGTAATATCCGCCTGAAGCGGCAACGTCGCCCATCGAAACAATTACGGGTTTAACTTTTTTGGCAAGAATCATCTCTCGCAAAATAATTTCAGATGCCAAAGCACTTCCACCAGGAGAATTTACTCGCAAAACAATTGCTTTCACTCCCTCATCAAGACGTGCTTTTCGAATTTCCTCCGACAAAGATTCAGCACCAATGCTTTCACCTTTTGCCTTACCCATTCCAATTTCGCCTGCAGCGTAAATTACCGCAATTTTATTTTTGGAATTCTCACTTTTCTCGGATTCTTCGCTTTCTATCTCGCAGTAAGTCTCAACAGTAACGAGTTTTAACTTGTCTTTCTCTTTTACATTCGTCAATTTTTTGAGTTCCGCAACAACTTCATCGTTATATTTCGTTGAATCAACAAATTTATGTGAAAAAGCCTCGCTTGCATCAGAGATAACTAAATCATTTGCATATCGATTTAACGAGTCAACAGGAATATTTCTCGACTCAGAAATTTTCGAAGTTAAATTCTTCCATATTGAACCAATGATAGATTGCATTTGCAAACGATTTTCGTTGCTCATTTTGTCAAGAATGAACGGTTCAATAGCACTTTTGAATTTTCCATGACGAATAATTTGCGGCTCAACACCAAGTTTCTCAAAAGCACCTTTGAAAAACATCAACTCGGCACTCAAACCTGTAAATTGAAAATCGCCCTCAGGCGTGAGATACATCTTCCCGACAGAAGCAAGGTAAAAAGATTTGTGAGAATAACCGTCAGAATGCGAGATAATAAATTTATTCGATTTTTTAAACTCGACTAACGCATTTCTTATCTCTTCAATAGTTGCCGAACCTGCTTGAAAATCGGCAAATTCCAGATAAATGCCCTTGATATTTTTATCAGTTGACGCTTTGCGAATCGATTCTAAAATTTGATTTAAACCCATCTTCGACTCAGAACGCATCGCCATAAAATTGATATTTTGCAACGGATTCTTAGAAGCGCGGTCAACAATTGGTTTGTCAAATTTTAAATGTAAAATCGAATTCTCCTCAATCTCGACATGTTTATCTTTCGACGAACTCGCAGCAAAAATCATCACAATAATTATCAACAGAAATAACCCAATAATTACCCCAAAAATCGAGGCAAATAACATTTTAAAAAAACTTCCCATAGAAAAAAAATTATAGAATTAATTTTGCAAAATTAAAAAAAATATTTATTTTTGCAAAAATAAATCAACTTATCTAAATTTTTTAAAATGGAAAATTGTTTTAAAAACAAATTTTTTGAGATAAATCTTGACAGAAACAGCAAATATGCAGAGATAATTTTTTACAAAACAACTTCAGAAATGAGTAAAGAGGAATATAAGTCTTCTATTTTGGAGGAAATGAACTTTTTTATTTCTTATAACACTTTTTTCACTTTGTATTTATCTGATTTACGAGATTTGTTATTCGTTATTACTACAGATTTGCAGAAATGGAGTGCAAAACATGCAGCAGATTTTCATTATCCTGAAAATATGAAATATGCAATTGTTTTGGGAACAGATATTTTTACCGCCGTTTCGGTGAAACAAACAAGTGAAGAATTGGCAGCCGCTTCGAATAAAATTTTCGATGTAAAAAATTTCGATGACATCTCTGAAGCAAAAAAATGGTTATTTTTCTTAATTCGAGTTAAAAACTTGTCAGATTCTAAAAAATCTGACAAGTTTTTAACAAAAAAATAACAGAGAAAATCGAAAAGAGTTTTTTAATGTTCTACCACTAAACTATATAACCGAAGTTACAAAAGGAATCGAACCTTTGCCTTTCGTTTAACAGACGAAGTATCTCTTTATCTCGCTACTGTTATTTTTTGCAAAATTACAAATAATTTTCGGATAAAAAAATTTTTTAACAATTTTTAACAAAAAAAATAACAGAGAAAATCGAAAAGAGGCTTTTTTTTGCAGCGTTCTACCGTTAAACCATACAGCCCGAAGGCAATAAAAGGAGTCGAACCTTTGTCTCTGCCGTAATTGATGAAGTAACTCTTTTCTTGCTACTGTTATTTTTTGCAAAATTAAAAATAATTTTTAGAAAAACAAAATTTTTTATTTTTTTAGGAAAAATAAACTTTTATTTTTTTATTTTACAAAGTGAAAATTTGAAATTTTATTTTATCTTTGCGGGGTGAAAATTTTTTATTTCTCAAAAAAATAATTTTATGAAACAACTTGATTCCAAAATTCCTCAAGGTGCTTTGCACGAAAAATGGACTTATTATAAAGCACATCAAAATTTGGTGAATCCGACTAATAAACGCAAAATCGAAATTATCATTGTCGGAACGGGACTCGCAGGTGCCTCAGCAGCAGCATCATTAGGTGAATTGGGTTTCAAACTAAAGGTTTTCTGCTATCAAGACAGCCCAAGACGCGCACACAGCATCGCCGCACAAGGAGGAATCAACGCAGCTAAAAATTATCCCAACGACGGAGACAGCATTTATCGACTTTTTTACGACACAATTAAAGGCGGAGATTACCGCTCTCGCGAGGCAAACGTATACAGACTTGCCGAAGTTAGCAACAATATCATCGACCAATGTGTTGCTCAAGGCGTTCCTTTTGCGAGAGAATACGGCGGTCTTCTTGATAATCGCTCCTTCGGCGGAGCTCAAGTCTCAAGAACATTTTACGCACGCGGACAAACGGGGCAACAATTGCTACTCGGCGCTTACGGTGCTTTGAATAGACAAGTTAAACTCGGCAATGTTACCGTTTTCCCACGAACAGAAATGATGGATCTAGTCGTTATTGATGGAAAAGCAAGAGGAATTATTACGCGAAATTTAATTTCAGGAAAAATAGAGAGTCACTTCGGTCACGCAGTAGTTTTGGCAACAGGCGGCTACGGAAACGTTTTTTATCTTTCGACTAACGCAATGGGTTCAAATGTCAGTGCGGCTTGGCAATGTTTCAAAAAAGGTGCATTTTTTGCGAATCCTTGTTTCACGCAAATTCACCCAACTTGCATTCCCGTTCACGGCGATTATCAGTCAAAATTAACGTTGATGAGCGAGTCTTTGCGAAATGACGGCAGAATTTGGGTGCCGAAAAATCCTGAAGACGCAGAAAAAATTCGAAAAGGAGAGTTAAAACCTTCCGCAGTTAAAGAGGAATTTCGAGATTATTATTTAGAAAGACGTTATCCTGCTTTTGGGAATCTTGTTCCGCGAGATGTAGCCTCACGCGCAGCGAAGGAACGTTGCGACGCAGGATTCGGAGTAGGAAAAACAGGTTTAGCCGTTTATCTCGATTTCGCAGAATCCATTCAACGACTCGGCAAAGAAACTATTGAGGAAAGATATGGAAATTTGTTTCAAATGTACGAAAAAATTGTCAACGAAAATCCTTACGAAACTCCAATGATGATTTATCCCGCCATTCATTACACAATGGGCGGAATTTGGGTAAATTACGACTTGATGACTTCTGTTGAAGGTTTATTTTCCATCGGAGAAGCAAATTTTTCTGACCACGGAGCAAATCGATTAGGTGCTTCTGCTTTAATGCAGGGACTTGCTGACGGTTATTTTATTCTTCCTTATACGATTCAAAATTATTTGTCAAATCAAATTAAGGTGAAATCAATATCGACTGAAGCACCTGAATTTAAAGAAAATGAAAATCTCGTTAAACAAAGACTCGAAAATTTAATGTCTGTGCGAGGAAAGCGAACTGTCGATTCTTTTCACAAAGAATTAGGAATTTTGATGTGGGAAAATGTCGGAATGGGACGAACAAAAGAACGTTTAGAGTCTGTTATTCCTAAGATTCAAGCACTTCGTTCAGATTTTTGGAAAGATGTAAAAATTTCGGGTGAGTTAAACTTTCTGAATCAAGAGTTAGAAAAAGCAAATCGTGTTGCTGACTTCTTAGAATTGGGAGAATTGATGGCACGCGACGCTTTGAATCGCAACGAATCTTGCGGCGGACATTTCAGAGAAGAGTTTCAGACACCCGAAGGCGAGGCATTGCGTCAAGACGATTCCAATATGTACGTTGCGGCGTGGGAATTTGCAAACAATTCCGACCCAATATTGAACAAAGAATCTCTAAATTACGAAAGTATTGAGGTAAAACAACGAAATTACAAATAATTTTCTCAACATTTTAACGTTAAAAACATTTTCATTTTTTTTTAAATGGAAATGTTTAATTTTTTGGAATAATATTTGTGAAAAATTTTGAAAAGAAATTTTTTTTCGTATCTTTGTGAAAATTTAAAATTGTTTTTATGAAATTTATTTTTTTAATATTATTTTTCGTTCATTTTTGCAGTTTTTCGCAAGAACTTTCATTATATCATCAAAGTTTATTTAACCCGACGGTGGCAGGCAAAGAAAATTCGACAATTGTACGTTTCACTTTTCGACAGCAATGGGCAGGAATCAATGGTTCGCCGAAGATATTTTTGGCAGGAGCCATAACAAGATTCGGCGAAAACACAGGATTCGGAGGTTTTCTCTTGGGCGACAAGTCAGGAAATATTAGTCTCACAGGAATACAATTTATTTATGCTTATCACATCAAATTGGGCAAAAACGATGACAAAGGTTTCGCTTTCGGAATCTCTGCACGAGCAACGCAACACAATTTAGACCAGTCAAAATTTAAACTTTCAGAAAATAACGACCCAATTATCAATGGAAATGAAAGTAAATTGAGTTATTATGGCAATTTCGGTGCATCATTTTATTGGAATGCGTTGTTTGTGGCAACAACATTAACCGCTTCTACTCCGACCGAGATAATTCTTTCTCCCAAAAATAAAACAGAAGAGTTGAGTTACAATGCTTTTCTCCATCTAAGTTTGATGCAAAATATTGGGAAATTGGGCAAATGCGATTTTTATATTGAACCTTATACTTTACTTCGATATTCTGTTGCCTCGAAAAATATTCAGTTTTCGCAATATTTAAAATTTCATTCGTTTTGCTTTTTTTCCTTTGGAGGTGGTTATAAATTTCCGAATACTTTGATGGGCATTATTGCGTTCAAAGTTGGAAAATTAAATTTGAGTTATTTGTACGATTATACTCCTTCGGAGATTTTTAAAAATAGTTTTGGTACTCACGAGATAATGATTGGTTTTGTTTTTCCCAAGAAAAATCGAAAATCTGCCGTTCCTTGTCCTGCTTATCGATATTAATTTTTTGCGAAATGAAAAAAACTTCGAAAAAATTTGGTAAATTAAAAAAAATTCTTTTAATTTGCAGAATAATTTTTTAAAAGAAATATTCTTTTTGGTACAAATTTTGCGGTATATTAATGTTTTTTGAAAACCGAAAAATACAGCAATCCTCTAAAAAATTTCGATATGAATAAATACTTTTTGCGATTAACGGCAGCAATTTTTGTGTTTTTCTTTGTGAATACGCAGTTTTTGTTTGCCAATTTGGTTGCCTTTTATAAAGTTGGAACCGTCAAAGGGACAATAAAAGAAGTGGCTGAACAGGTGAAAAATGCTCTTACTTCATCAGCACTAAAGGAGATGGGCATAACTGAATTCTCTATTGTCGGCGAATATATTCCTGCAAAAGATAATAATTTGTATGTTATCGCTTTTACCCGTCAAGATTTAAAAGATATTGTCTTGAAAATCAATGAGAAAGGTGTCGTGGCAGGATGCGTTTTGCGAGTCGGATTAATGGTCAATGAACATCACAAAGACAGTGTCATCGTTAGTTTGTTAAACCCTGAATATTTGTTTTGTGGTTTTATGCGGGAAAAAATAAACGATTTTGCGATGGAATTAAACCAAATCTCGATGGACGTAAAAATTGCGTTGATGTCTGTGGCAAGAGAATTTTCACCCTATATTGCGAGTTCTTTGTCCGAGGAAGAGATAATGCAATTTCGTTATATGGTGCGAATGCCAAGTTTTAACGAGGTAATTTCTTTGCAACAATTTTCATCTTTCGAAGCAGGAGTGAAAGTGATTCAAGAAAATTTGTCTGCGAGAAAATCAGGAACGTTCAAAGTGTATGAAATTATCTTTGCGAAAGAGAAAAAAGCAATTTTTGGAGTCGGACTTTTAGACCCCTCACGCGGCGAGGCAGTTTTTCTTTCAAAATTAGGGACAAATCATCTCACGGCGATGCCTTACGAGATAATTATTGAAGGAAATGAAGCGTATATTTTAGATGGAAAATTCCGTTTTCCATTTTTCTGGTCAGATATGCCTGTCAATAAGTATATCAAAGACCCAATAATTTTTAAAACACCAAGACAAGTACAGGAAATGATGCGAGATTTAACTAAATTCTAAATCCCCTTTTTTAGCAAAGGGGATAAAAATTTGTTTGAAAAAAAAAGAAAAAAACATTGAAAAAATTTGTTTTTTCGAAAAAAATGTTTACCTTTGCCGCTGATAACGATAACCAAGTTATCTCTATGTTCTTTCTAGGAATGGAATGTTCCGAAGTTACGCTTGGGGAGATAGCCGCTGTGGATGACCGTTTCGCAAGAAACCTAAAAAGCATACTCTCTGTGAACCAAGAAAAGTTCTTGGCACAATGCTAAGAAGCCCATTTGTCAGCAGCAAAGGGGGGTAATTCACCGCAAAATAAATAATTTGTTTACTTTTTTTAATGTTACCTCGCAAAAGGTAACATTTTTCTCAAAAATTTTTCGTAATTTTGCATTTTAAAATTAATTTTATGGAAAAAATTACAAATATTCACGACAAATATTTTCGCGAATTGTTCTCGCAAAGAGAGGTAATGCAAGATTTTCTCACAGGTGCGTTGCAACATATTGCGAAGTATCTCAATTTAAACTCTCTCAAACTTGACGAAACGACTTATATTGATGAGAATCTGCAAAATACATATTCGGATTTGGTTTATTCCTGCAAATATGGTACAGGATACAAACTGAATATTGCGTTGCTTTTCGAACACAAAAGTTATGTTCCGCAGCATCCGTACCTTCAACTTCTCGGTTATATGCTGAAAATTTGGGAAACGAATGTTAAACAGGGCAAAAAATTGATTCCTGTGATTCCGATTCTGTTTTATCACGGAAAAAAAAGATGGGAAAAGAAAAAATTTGATTCGTATTTCGAGAAAATGGATAATTTTTTGCGAAATTATCTCCCGAATTTCGATTTTGAACTTGTCAACACAAATTCTTTGTCTGATGAAAAGATAAAATTTTTGTTTAATCAAGTTGCGTTGCGAACAGGTTTACTTTTGATGAACCATATTTTCGATTTTTCGGAGGAATTATTGAAAAAATTGTTTGTAATTTTTGCGGATTTCAAAAAATTGCAGGAATCTGA
>DYQK01000231.1 GCA_020719385.1 Rikenella microfusus
ATATATTTTCTGAGGGTTTGTGTGCAGTTAAACTAAACGGCAAATATGGTTTTATCAAAAAAGTTACAAATTGATTATTTCGCAAAATGTAAATTCAGATTTTGTAAAATTTGCATTACAAAACGCAGGAATTCACATTGTCAAAATTCAAAACGCCGAAGGAATCACAACACAAAAAGTGGTTATCAAGTAAAAATAAAACTAAAAAGTTTTATTTTGCAATTGAAAAAAGTTTCTAAAAACAATTCGGGTGCAAACTTTGTGAGTCTGTACCCGAAATTTATTTAACGCACTTCGAATATTATTTTCGGATTTCAAATTTATGTAATTCTAAAATTCGATATTGCGTTTTTTCTTTTTCAAAAATGCCGCCAATAGATATTGTTTTATTATTTTTAAACGCATCTGCTGCAATTTTTATCTCATTTGATTTCAATTGTACAACAACAGATTCGGAAGCATTTTTTAATTTTCCAACAATTTTTATAGAATTTTTATCACTTTCTACGTCATTCGATTTTAATTCCACAATTTTTCCTGACATTTCATAATCGAAAATATCTCTATTTTGCTGCTTGATAAATGTTGAAAATTTTTTCAAATTCTCAATTTTTTCATTATTTAATTCAGAAACTTTTGTCATAAAAGTATTTTCTACACTCTTTAACGTAATATCTACATCAGCATAATTTGCACAAATATACAGATTCCGCAATTTTTCTGTTATATTTGCAGAGATTAAATTTCTATTTTGAGTAATTAACTCTTCTGTGGGTTCAAAATTATTTTGTGAAATCACTTTTTCATTGATAAAAGTTGTGATGTCAATAAATTGTTGATTAATTTTATTGCCCGTTAAACCTTCATCAAAAATAGTTTTTTCCAAAATTTCCTCTTTGTTGGGTAATTGTATTTTGGTTATTAAACTGCCTTTGTCTATTTTAAAAAAATTACATAAACTCAAATATCGTTCAGATTCGTCTTCTTTATCAAGATAATGTGGTTTTCGATTTATGGAAAAATTAGCTGATTCTAACAATAAATCTTTAGTTTTGGTTATAAAATTTTCGAAAAAAACAATATCGGGACGACCATTTTTTATGTTGTCGTCTTCTATGTGAAACTGTAAAATTGGTCGGTCTTCTATAATTAATGAAATTAATTCGTCTACGTCTTCGTTATAAATTTGTGAAATAATTTGTAACGTTTTATTTATTCCTTCTTCAAAATCGGCATTTCGCACTTGGTTATAAACGTACAATTTATAAGTTTCTGAGAAACCTAATTCTTTGGGAGGAATAAAAACATCGTGCTTTGTTTTTATTTCACCTTTATGCCAGTTTCGGTTTTGCAAAAGCGAAGTAATATTTTTGTAAATTAAGTTTTTCATTCGGAAAATTGTTCAAATAGAAAGTTTAAAGTGTCTTTTGTAATTAAATTATTTTTATCTATGGCAATTTGCCTTGTTGATATGTTATCAGTTTGATTTTCATTGTCTTTTGGGAAAAACCAATAAGCACATTTTTTTGCAATTAATTCATTGTCGGTAATATTTATCCATTCATTTTTGTCTTCAGGAAATATAAATAAAATTAAAATTAGTGGTTTTTTAGTTTTTCTGCGAATAATTATATCGTTAAATGTCTTTGATTCCAAATGATATTTTATAAAATAATTGTCAGAAATGATATTTTTTTCTGTTGTAGATTTTATTTGTAATTTTAGTTCTTTTCCTGTTTCAAAATATCTTTTTTGTCCATTTTCGATTCTATAATCAACTTCTTTTACATCTAAATCCGTCCCAAAATCGGAATGCGGAATAGATGTTGGGTGACCGTTATAATTGGCAATTAATTCTATGAATTTTAGAGAAATTAATTCTTTTATGCGATTTTCAGGTATCATTTTTCGAAAAAATTACGTTACAAAAATAATATTTTTTTTATTAAAAAATAAAAAAATTGTATAAAAATCAGAAATTAGAAAACTTCTCTATTTCATTCTCGTAAAAATTAACAGTCTTGCTTATTAATTCATTATATGTAAAGCATTTCGCATCAATCACTCTCAATTTTCCCTCATTTATGTCGCTTTCATCAAAAGGAATAGGCAATTTACCTAAAACGCAAATTATCTCAATTTTACGGCTTTCATTGGGAAAATTTGTTTTTATA
>DYQK01000232.1 GCA_020719385.1 Rikenella microfusus
GGATATATAATTTTTTGATTTAACAAATTCGAAATGCGAAAATTAAAAAATATTCTATCGAAAATCAAATTGTTGACTCGAAAATTTGTTCCCAAAAGAAAATATGACGGCGTTTTTTCACCTAATCGTCCAACAGGAATAAAATTTGGGTCGGAAGGGTCTTTGGTCGGAGAGTTTTTGGCAGGATTATCATCAAATTTCGCAAACATTTCGTCAACATAATTTCCTGTCAGGGCAAAAGTAATTTTATTTTTTTGATTCGCAGAAAAATTGGGAAAATCATACGAAAGTTTAACATAACCCAACCATTGCGGCGAAAAGTGAACGTCGCGGTTTTTGTAATCGGGATATTCAGATTGTTGCCACGTGGCAGAAATATCGAGAAATATCGATTTCACAGGTTTAATTTGTGTCGAAACTTCAACACCGGTTGAGTTTATTTTCCCCGAATTGGCAGAAAACGTTTCCCAATTTCCATTGATAGATTGCGTTCTGCGGAGAAATAAATTTTCCATCGAATTGCGAAAATAACTTATATTCGCAATAAATTTGCTAAATGCTGCCGTATAATTTATCTCGAAAGTCTGAATTTCTTCAGGTTTTAGAAACGAAATATCTATTCCTGACTCAATTTTCAACGCAATATCATAATTTTCCGTGATAGACGGATTTTTTATTGCTTTTCCATACAAAAATTTAATTTGATTATTCGCATTAAACGAATACAAAACCGCAAGCCGCGGGATAAAATTAAATTCGCCGTCGGGAACTTTCACTTCGCCCTTAAAATCTATCGGGTCAAATTGCGTGGCAGTGTCAACTCCAATGTTCAAATAATCGATATTGGTGTAACCGTAATTTTTTTCGAGACGAATTCCTGCAATTATCTGAAATTTCGAAATGGGTTTATAAGTGATTTGCGAATAAACCGACCAAGAATTCATTTTTTCATCGGTTTTCATGCCGACAGCAAAATTTTCTGCACCTGTTGTGGGGTGATTTCCTGTTTCTTGCCAGTCATAAATTGACCGAAAACTTGCTCCCAACGAAATATTAAAATTCGGACTCGGTTTAATCAACGCATTGAAATCGCCTTCGTAAGACGCATAAATATCGGTTTGTGGACCAAATTCGTCAGGCAGAAAATAATAACGGTAAGTAAACATATTTTCGTAAGTGTTGAAAAATTTGGGTTCGAGAGTCAGCCATTTTGTAATTTCTTTTTTGTAACCCAACATCCATCGACAAACGGTGAAATCTTTGTACATCCGCTTATTTGGCACCGCCGCCGTAAACGCACAAACGCCGACATCATTTTGAAGAAACGTAAAATCGCCGTAAAAACCTTTTCCTTCTGCCGAGAGATTAAATATTTTATTTTCTTGCGAAAATAAATCGGCAGTTGTTTTTTGCCCGACAAGATTTTGCCCCGAAATGTTGGTTAATTTCGTTTCGGTTGCCATATCGTTATATTCCCATTTTTCGCCGTCATTTTTGGAATAACCTAAATTTAACGAAAAACTGAAGTTTTCCTGTTTTTTCGAATATTGACCGAAAGTTTATTTGTTTCGAGAGAACCCAACGAAGCAGAAATGTTGCTTTGCGGATTTTCGCTCACCGAAGTGTTGGTGATAACGTTTATTGCCCCGAAAAATGCACCGCTGCCATAAATCACCGACATTGGACCACGAATAATTTCGATTCTTTCGATACTTTGAACAGGAATAAACATCGCAGACAAAACCGCCGATTCGTAAAAACCATATTGAGGCACGCCGTTTATCAAAATAACAATATGATTCGGTTTCGGACTCCAAAAACCACGCACACTCACGGTTTTATAAAATAAATCGTCAGTAATATAAATTCCTGTGATATTTTCGAGAATTTCCTCGAAAGTTTTAAACCCATATCTTTCGATTTCCTCTCGCGAAACGACGACAACACTCGCAGGAACGTCAGAAATTTTTTGCGAAGTCTTCGAAGCGGTTGTTACCTCGACTTGCATCAATTCCTCAAGCGACAATTCGAAAATATCTTTCACGTCATAAATCGAAGTCAACGTAATATTGACGACATTTCCTGAAATTTCAACTTCTTGAACGCGAAACGTTTGCTTCGAAAATTCTAAAGTTTTACAATTTTCAGGAATTTTGATGGAATATTT
>DYQK01000122.1 GCA_020719385.1 Rikenella microfusus
CGCAAAAAAGAAGAGGAAATTGCGTTAAAAATGATTCGCAAAGGTTGGGAAGACAATGCAATCCTCGAAATGGCAGAAATTTCACGCGAACATCTCAAAAAATTACGCGAAAAAGTCGTTTAACATTCGAAAAAAAATATTCGAGATTGTTGTTTAAATATAGGTTTGCAATAATTAACCCAATATTATGGATAATTTTGTAAAAAATTAAAGACAAAACAAGAATTTTCCCTAATTTATTACATTTAAACTCTATTTTTTGTTAAAATCTGATAAATTAAGTTAAAATTTGTGAAATATTTTAATTGAATTTCCCTTTTTTCAGGGTCACGAATGATAATTATTGATGTACCTACATTTAAACAACAATCCCAATAATTTTTTATCTTTGCAAAAAATTTCTAAACAAAAATATTATGAATTTGTTAGCATTGGGAGATAATCTCGAAATTATGAAAGAAATGGCAAGCGAATCTGTTGATTTGATTTATCTCGACCCGCCATTTTTTTCCAACAGAAATTACGAAATTATTTGGGGCGACAAAGGTGAAATTCGTAGTTTTCAAGACCGATGGAGCGGCGGCGTAGACCATTATATTGCGTGGTTAAAAGAGAGAGTTGTTGAAATGCACCGACTTTTGAAACCAACAGGCTCGATATTTCTCCACTGCGATTATCACGCAAATTCTTATATTCGAGTTTACATTCTCGACAAAGTTTTCGGTGAAAATAATTTCAGAAACGAAATTATTTGGAAAAGAACAGGAAGTCATAATTCTGCGAAACGTTTTGGTCCCATTCACGACACCATTTATTTTTATTCGAAAAGTGAAAATTATTTCTTTCAACGCATTCCTGCGGAATATTCGGAGGAATATCAACGCACTTTTAACAAAGAAAACACAATTGGAAATTACAAACCAGGAGGATTAACCGGTCCCGCAACACGAAACGGTGAATCAGGACAAATTTGGAAAGATTATAATCCGACAGCAAAAGGCAGACATTGGGCAATTCCGAAATCATTAAGAGATCATTTTGATATTCCTTATGGAATAAGTGTTCTCGAAGTGCTTGATTTTTTGGACGAAAAAGGTTTTATCGTGCATCCAGAAAATAAAAATAGTTTACCTTCTTACAAACAATATTTACATTTGAGTGTTGGTTTGCAATTGCAAGACATAATTTTAGATATTCCACGTTTGCAGAAAACAATTTATCCGACTCAAAAACCTGAAAAATTGCTTGAACGCATTATTTTGTGTGCTTCAAACGAAGGCGATACGATTTTCGACCCATTTGTTGGCGGCGGAACAACCGTTGTGGTTGCAGAAAAACTGAAACGAAATTGGGTAGGAATCGACCAATCGGTGCAGGCAGTCAAAGTGACAGAAATGCGTTTGTCAAGTGACAGAAATTTGTTTGCGAATCCTTTTGTTGTGAAACTGCACAAATACGATTATGATACGTTATTTAACAAAAATCCTTTCGAGTTTGAAACGTGGATTATTGAACAATTCGGTGGAATTGGAAATATTAAACAAAAAAGCGATTCAGGAATTGACGGAAAAACGAGAGAAAACATTCCGATTCAAGTGAAACAAAGCGAAAATATCGGCAGAAATGTTGTTGATAATTTTGCTTCAGCCGTCAAACGTTTCGACAAAAATTTATACGAGAGAAATATTCAGGAAAACAAAATTGCAGGTTATATCATTGCGTTTAGTTTTGGAAAAGGTGCGATTCAGGAAATTGCTCGTCTGCAAAATGAGGAAAATGTGTTGATTAAACTTCTTCGCGTTGACGAAATTGTGCCGATTTCTGTGAAACCAAAAGTTCGCATCGAAATGATTGACAAAGGCGAGACGGGAAAACATTTGCGAGAGATAGAATTTGTTGCGAAAGGTGAAGTTGCGGAGGGCAAACATATCGAATTTTTTGCTTGGGATTTCAATTTTAACGAGAATTTTTGTGCAGAAATTCTTCGCGACCCCGAAGGCAGTCAGACGAGATTTTTTAAATCGGGAGAATACAAAATTGCTGTGAAAGTTATTGATGACGAAGGTTTAGAAAATATGGAAATTATAAAGTTAAAAGTGAACGGAAAACTCGAAAAATCTTAAAAATTAATATTTCGTTAAAAAATGTTAAAAGGAAAACACATTATCTTGTCGGTAACAGGAAGCATTGCGGCTTATAAAGCGGCTGTGCTTTTGCGATTATTGATAAAAAACGGTGCTGAAGTGCAAGTTTTAATGACTGCCTTGGGAAAACAATTTATTTCTCCGCTTACACTTGCCACTCTTTCGAAAAAACCGATATTAGTCGAGTTTTTTAATCCCGAAAACGGACAATGGAATAGTCACGTAGATTTGGGCAAATGGGCAAATTTAATGTTAGTCGCACCCGCAACGGCTAACACTATCGCAAAAATGGCAAACGGAATCGCAGATAATTTGGTTTTAACAACTTATTTGTCGGCAACTTGCCCTGTTTTCATTGCTCCAGCGATGGATTTAGATATGTATAAACATTCCGCCACGCAAAAAAATATCGAAATTTTAAAATCTTTTGGCAATTTTTTCATTGAACCCGCCGAAGGCGAATTAGCAAGCGGTTTAATCGGCAAAGGACGAATGGCTGAACCTGAAGAAATTTTGCAAGTTTTAACGCAATTTTTTCAAACTTCGACAGAATTGAAGGGAAAAACTTTTTTAGTCACTGCGGGACCAACTATTGAGAAAATCGATGCAGTGCGGTTTATCAGCAATCATTCTTCGGGCAAAATGGGGTATTCGGTGGCAGAGGAACTTGCGAATCGAGGTGCAAGGGTGATTCTTGTCAGCGGACAAACAAATTTATCTCTCAAAAATTCCAACATTGACCGAATAAATGTTCTCTCTGCGGCAGAAATGCTTGAAAAATGTGCAACTATTTTTCCAAATGTTGATGGAGCAATCATGTCTGCGGCAGTTGCTGATTATACCATTGAAAATCCTTCGGAGAAAAAAATTAAACATTCGCAACAACATTTAACTTTGACTCTTGTGCCGACAGCAGATATTGCGTGTGAGTTAGGAAAAATGAAAACTGAAAAACAATTGTTAGTCGGTTTTGCGTTAGAAACAGATAACGAAATTGAAAATGCGTTTTCAAAATTGAAAAAGAAAAATTTTGATGCGATAATTCTCAATTCTTTGAACGACAAAGGGGCAGGTTTTCAATTTGATACGAATAAAATTTCGATTATTGACAAAAATCATTCTCTTGAACATTTTGAATTGAAACCCAAAACAGAAGTTGCAAAAGATATTGTGAATAAAATTGTTAAAATGTTGTAATTTTTTCTAAAAAATTAAAAAAGCGTTGCCATCGTTTCGAGAGATAGCAATGCTTTTTTTTTCAAAAACTAAATTTTCAAAATCATTTCTCGTTCTGAATCGAAAATTTCGTATAATTGAAAAATTAATTTGTCGATTTCGTTTATATATTTTCTGAAATTTTTTTTATTTTTGCACAAAATTATTTCTGAATGAAATTTAAAACCATTTATATAAGTCAAAACGGAAAAGGAAAAGTTGAGTCTGCACTTTTCATTGAAAAGCGATTCGAATATATCGAAAATACAAAAATCGCAATATTTTTAGCAGAAAAAATAAACGCAGAAATTTGTTTATTACCCGTCAACGACACAAGCGGAGTAAAAAGTGCCGATGCAACCGTCAATGGAAAACCTTTTGAGTTTAAAACTATTGAGGTAAATTCAAAAACCGCAATACAAAATGCGTACAGAAAAAAGGGGAAAAAACAAGCACCGAATATTTTATTTCACGTTGTTGCGAATATTGATTTTGAAATTTTCATTCGTTATTTGAAAGGAATAATGAAAGAAAGCGACAGAATTGATGAAATTTGGATTATTTACAAAGAAAAATTAGAACAATTTACTAAGAAACAAGTTTTAAATTGGAAACCACCTAAAAAGCCCAAAAGTTAACTGAGAAGTTAACTTTTGGGGACTGACCGATAGTTATCAGGTTTGCGACAAGACAATAAAATATGTACGTTTCACTAACTTTTGTTTCCTATCAGCCGTTTTCCCATCGCATTTTTTCCACGCACATAAGTCTAACAAAAGTACACTTTTTTTTTCAATTCGCAAAAAATTTTTTATGAAAAAATGCGTTTTGGGACATAAAACAGACATCTCGGTACAAAAAACAATTTTCTCAATACGAAAAATTACAAAATTTTCAAAAAGTATCGAAAAATTTTACTATTTTTGCACAAAATTTTTTCTAAATGAAATTTAAAACCATTTATATAAGTCAAAACGGAATAGGAAACGTATTTTTTTTGGCACAAGAAGCACCTTCTATCGAAAAACAAACAGAATTTGTCGAAAATAAAAATATTGCAATATTTTTAGCAGAAAAAATAAACGCAGAAATTTGTTTATTAGCCCCAAGTTACACAAAAGGAATCAGAAACGGAGATGCAACCGTCAACGGAAAACCTTTTGAGTTTAAAACTATTGAGGTAAATTCAAAAACCGCAATACAAAATGCGTACAGAAAAAAGGGGAAAAAACAAGCACCGAATATTTTATTTCACGTTGTTGCGAATATTGATTTTGAAATTTTCATTCGTTATTTGAAAGGAATAATGAAAGAAAGCGACAGAATTGATGAAATTTGGATTATTTACAAAGAAAAATTAGAACAATTTACTAAGAAACAAGTTTTAAATTGGAAACCACCTAAAAAGCCCAAAAGTTAACTGAGAAGTTAACTTTTGGGGACTGACCGAGGATTATCAGGTTTGCGACAAGATAATAAAATATGTACGCTTCGCTAACTTTTGTGTCTCCTCAGCCGTTTTCCCATCGCATTTTTTCCACGCACATAAGTACGACAAAAGTACACTTTTTTTTTCAATTCGCAAAAAATTTTTTATGAAAAAGTGTGTTTTGGGACATAAAACAGACATCTCGGTACAAAAAGCAATTTTCTCGGTACAAAAAAAAATTTTTCAAAAATTAAATTTTCAAAATCATTTCTTTTTCTGAATCGGAAATTTCGTATAATTGAAAAATTAATTTGTCGATTTCTCTGTCGATTTTTGTGATTTCGTCTTGCAATTCTAACGCTTTTGTTTTTTCGTTTTCGAAAATTTCGATAAAATCATACAATTTTTTTGCGTTAAACTTAACTTTTAATTTGTTTAATTCGGCAGAAAATTCTTTGAATTCCAATAAAAACCATTTTTTTAAACGTTCAGAAAATTTTGTTATTGAAAATTGACTCTGCGTAAACGTTAAAAATTTGTTGATTAATTTGTAAAATTCTCTGTTTTTGTCAAGAATTTGATTTGCAAAATCAATAAACGGCTGCTGTTGCTCCAACGAAATTTGCGGAATCGACAATTCTTTTATGTTTTCCAACAAAATTCTCGGAAAAATTTGCTTTTCGGCATACAAAGTTTTGTAAATAAACTGCATAACTTTCGAATTTAGAATTGCCAAAACGTATTTTGCATCGAAATTCGCATTTGTAATTTTCAAATTATAAACACTTTGAGTCGAAATTAAATTTTTATTATCAAAATTCGCATTAATTTGATTGCCCAACTGACGAATCACAATTTTTTCGCTGCAATAATTGTCGAAATGTTTCGAAATTTTATTTTTGTCGATGTAAAAAGATACATTTTTGAAAAAATATCTCGCAATATTTTCACCAACAAGCAAACGGCAAAAGTCTGTCTCTTTTTTTTTCCCAATTTTATTCGATTTTTTCCCAATTTCTTCGCCGCGAAACGCAAACACAATTTCTGAAAGCGGCAAATGACGATTTATTTTGAAAATTAAATCATATTCGTCATTTTTTACAAACAAAATTTTATGTCCGTTGCGTTGAATCTTACTTTTTTCAAGAAAAATTGTTTTTTCTTGCTTCGATTCGTATTCTGCAAAATTTTTCGCTTTTGTAAAAATCAGATTCGGATTTTTGTTGCAATTATTTTTTGACAAAACATAAATGCAATTACTCACGCTTGCGTCTGCGAAAACTTCGTCGAGTTGAAAAATCGAAATCAAATTATTTTCGTTTAACAACATTTTTCGAATTTCGGTAAAACTACTTCTGCCCAAAATCGAATCGGGAACAATAAACGAATGAAAACCATTTTCGCGCAACAACGAAAGCGATTTTTCGATAAATAACGAAAATAAATCGAATTGCGAAACGGCAGTTTTGTAAATTTTCAAATATTCCTTATTTTCAATTAATTTGCTGCTCACATACGGTGGATTTCCAATTATGACGTCAAAACCTTGATTATTAAGAATTTGCGGGAATTCTTTTTCCCACGAAAATGCTTTGTCGGAAATATTTTTGTCGGAAATCAACGAATTGCCGCACTTAATATTGTCGTCGAGAAGTGCGAGTTCGTCATTTTTCGAAGCAGATTTTAACCACAAACCAAGTTTTGTAATTTCGACAGATTCCATATTCAAATCGACACCAAAAAGATTATTGTTGACAATATTTTTTTTGATTTTCGAAATCGAATACGGCTTTTCTGTTTCGTCTGCAAAATCGAGCATATTTTCTGCATTTTTCGTTTTTGCGTTGTCAAAAATGTCGAGATTATTCCATTCTTGCAATAGAAAATCGAAAGTTTGCGTCAAAAATGCACCGCTTCCGCAAGCGGGGTCGAGAATTTTGATATTTTTCAAAAAATTTTGATATTTTTCGAAAATTTCTTTGTCTGCGTTTTTGTGAAAACCGATGTTGCGTTTAAATTCGTAGAGATATTTGCCGACAGAATTTTCAACAATATACCGCGTAATTTGTTCGGGCGTGTAAAAAATGCCGTCTTTTTTTCGCTGCGAATGTTGGTTTTCGTTATTTTCGATTTCGATTTTTAATTGTTCAATATCTGAAATCGATTGTTCGAAAATTCGTCCGAGAATGTTGATATTTAAGTCGCTTTCGAAATCATAATTGGCGAGAGTTAACAATTTTTTGAGAAAATCGTTTTCAATAATCAAATTTTCGATGTCGTTATTTTGTCGGAATAAACCGCCGTTAAATTTGTAAATTCGCGGTGGTAATCCTTTGTCCATCGCTTTAAACAGATTTTTGAGTTGACGCCATAATTCGTATTCGTCATCAACATAAATTTCGGCGGCGATATTTTCGATTTTTTGCAACACGTTAAACGGCAGAAAATCAAACGCTTTGACCACGCAAATAAATACGATTCTGTCGATAATTGTCTGTGTGAACTGCAACAAAATCAACGGTTTATGATTTTTATTTTTTCGTTTTAGATGTTCGAAAAAATCATATCTGATGTCGCGATATTGGTTGTAAAATTCTGTTGTGATATTTTCTTGTCGTTGGCATCTTTCGATGAAAAACTTTTCAACGCAGGAAATTGAAAAAGGTAAAAATAAATTATTGAACGCCAGTAAAAAATAAAATTTTTCGAATTCGTTATGTTCTGCGAGTGAAAACAAATCGAATTTTTCATATTTCGAGATGTCATTAGCCCGATACAGCCGAATTTCTGTGAAATTCGAAATAATTACCCATTTGCAATTTTCACCGTTTTTGTACGCATACGCAAAACCTTGTTCGACAGCACTTTGATGGTTAAATTTTTGGTCGAGATTGGTTTGTGCATCTTTGATTTCAACAACAACTCTTGTTTCGTTTTTTTCTGTGGAAAAATAACCGAGAGCGGCGTCAGCTTTTGTGCTGTCGAAAGTGGTTTTTACTTCTAATTTCAAATTTCGAATTTCGGAGTCAAATTTATAATTTAACACTTCACCGAAAATTTGCGTGAGAAAAAGTGGTTTAATTTCTTCTTCTTTTGCGTTCAAAAAATTCGGATTTCGAAAATTATGTTGCCAATTTTTTATGATGTCGATTTTTTTCTCTTTGTCAGGAATTTCTTTAGTTTGTTGTTGAACAGCAACTTTTAACTCTTTTTGTGAGAAAATGGGAATTTGTGGAAACATTTTAACAAAAGTTTAATCTTTACAAAAAACAAGTTTTACTGCTTGCAAATTAATAAAAATTTGCTTTAAACCGTCAAAATCGAGAGAATCAAAAGATTTCGAAATAAAATATTGAAACGAATTTTCGCCTATTTTTTCGAGAATCATAAAATTCCAAATCCGACCAATAATATACGCACCACGAATTAAATTTGTTTTGTTTAGAATTGTTGCGACCAACATTTCCGCAAGCAGTTGTTCATCGGGCAAAGACGCATGCTTTGTTCGTTTAAATTCTTGAATGAAAAAATACGGGGAAACAGGCGTTTTTTCGCCTTTTGCGACCATAAAATCGACAATGCCGCCGATTTTTTCGCCGTTAATTTCTGCAACCAATGGACGCTCATACCAATCTCGTTTATTTGCTTGCCGAAAAGAAATTTTATTCAGCAGCGGCGATAAAAATTTCATTTTCAATTCTTCTTCGGTATAACTGGAAACGTAAAATTCATTTTCGATAATCAAATCTTTTAAAAACGAAATTTCTGAATCTGACAGAGAATAATCGAAATTAAACCATTCGTCAAAAATATTTCCTGCGGTTTTGGGAATTAAATTGATTATTTCGCACAATTCATCATATTCGATGGTGTTGAACGAAATCATTTTTCGCTTTTTCATCATTTTTTCGTTTAAATTTTTTACAAAAATACAAAAAATTTTCGAAAAAGTTTACAAATTCGCAAAAAATTTAAAAAAAATGTTGTATCTTTGTAAAAAATTAAACAAAAATTTTATGGCATATTCTCAATTTTCTAAAAAAGATTTAGAAGATAAATTTGGAGTGAAATTTAAAATTGCGAATTTATTTTCTGATGTCAAACGAATAAAACCTTCGGAATGGTTAGTTTCTGCATTGAAACGAGGAGAGAAATTTGGTATTGGCAATGAAAAATCTCGTTCTGAACGTATTCTTAGTCCGATTTTGCTTGAAATAGCTTTGTTAAATGAAAAAAAACGGGATTCTTTCGCAATAATTTCGGGAATGAATCTTGATGTTGATGCCTCGCTTGGTTTAAACGGTGAATGTGATTTTATGTTTTCCTTTGATGGCTCGCAAGAACTTCTCGCACCGCCGATTTTTTGCATTGCAGAAGCAAAAAAACAAGATTTAGAAGCAGGAATAATTCAGGCATCAGCACAAGTTATTGGGGCAAAAAAATATAACGAAATAGAAAATTTTCCTTGTGAAATTTTATTTGGAGCAACAACAACAGGCGAAGTGTGGCATTTTTTGAAATTTCAAAATAACGAGATAATTTTTGATAAAAAGCATTATTATATCGCAAATTTGCCGCAACTTTTGGGCGTTTTACAAAATGTTATTGATACGGTTGCAAAAATTGTTTTCAAAGATTAATTTTATAAAGCGTTTTCACCTTCGTTAAAAGATGAAAACGCAAATTTAACACAAAATTAATTTTTTTATTTTAATTTATCCTGCTCGACAGAAATTTTTGCTTCAGGTAACTGCACATAACCTGCTTCTTTCACAAACTTTTGTCCCTCCGTAAGAATCCATTTGATAAAATGAATCACAAGCGGATTTGTTGTCTTTCCGTTTGAAACAAAAAATAAATCTCTCGCAGGCGGCGAAGGATATTTGTCGTCAGCAATTGCTTTCGTTAAACTATCAAGCGAATCATAAAATTTTTCATCGGCATCGATTTTTCCATTCTCGTTGATATCAATAGGAATAACTTCCATTCCTGAATATTTTTTGCGATTTTTTATATCGTAACAATACATCAAATTGTTGTAACCGATAGAATTTACATCATTTCTGACTGCATCCGCAATTCCTGGGTCGCCGAAGACTTGTATTCCTTGCAACGCTTCGCGTGTTTTTCCCAAATATTTTCCCCACATCTCTGCTGCGCCGCAGGCGTCTGAACGCGTGAAGACATTGATTTTTGTGCCTGTCGAAGTGCCAACAACATTGCCCCAAGTGGTTAATTTTTTGGTGATAAAAATGTCAATGAACTGCTCGCGTTTCATTCCTTTTTCCATCAACTCTTTTAAAACAGGGTTTTTCTCGTTAATTGTCGGCAAGACTGCGTCCTTGACAACGGCAATTTCGTATGCACCTTTTTTCTTTTCCTCGTCAACAATTTCTCGCGAAACCATTGCTAAATCAACCATATTCGAGAGAACATCGGTCATTCCTTTTCCTGCTCCGCAAGCCGAGATGTCAATAACTATGTCGGGGTACAATTTTTGATATTCCTCTGCCCATTTTACCGCCATCGGATAAAGAGCAAACGCACCTGAAATGCTTATTTTCCCAGACAATTTGTTTTGTGAATCGGAAGTTTTGTCGGATTTTTTGCCGCCGCAATTCACTAAGAATAAAATTGAAAACAAAAAAACAAAAGAAAAAATAATTTTTCTCATTTCAAAAAATTTAAGTAAAAAAATTCTTTTATCGCTGCAAAGGTAAAAAATTTTTTTTTCAAAAAAAATGTAATATTTTTGCAAATTAAACGTTTATTAAAATGTAA
>DYQK01000233.1 GCA_020719385.1 Rikenella microfusus
GGCTTTATTTCAATAAAATCTGTTGTTTCAATTGAATTATTTATGCAAAGTTCAAATTTTTGTTTTCTTGTTCCCCAAAAATCAGAATGAAACACTTTTTTTTCTAATCCTTTTTTCTTTACTAAAATTGAAATACAAACACCTTGCTCAATATCAAATACATTTTGGTCTTTTTCACCGTCTGGATTTTTTTCTTTTTTCT
Source organism: Rikenella microfusus (assembly GCA_020719385.1). Classification (GTDB taxonomy): domain Bacteria; phylum Bacteroidota; class Bacteroidia; order Bacteroidales; family DYQK01; genus DYQK01. The sequence goes on from DYQK01000233.1 coordinate 203, forward strand.
TGCTGTTGCCGTGTAAATCAATAAAATATAATTGGTCGAACGATTTCATTAAACTTTGACGCATTCCCCGAAAAGTTGGATTATCTAAAAATGAGTGATTTGTTATTATGCCAACAACTCCATGACCTGCGCGGTCAATTTTATATTGAGCAAAGCGAATAAATTTCACATAATCATCTTGCAACCATTTAGGATTTCTTTCTCCAAGTGGTTTCCCGTCAACTTCATAATAATTTGGTTGGTAATCCAATTTTTCGGTTGCCCAAATGTCGTTACCTTTTAAAAGATTATCAATCCATTTTCCTTTATTCTTTGAATGACCTGAATATGGTGGATTTCCTGTAATTACTAAAATCGGTTTATCTTTAATTTGCTGTGCTAATTTACCTTCTTTTGATAATGCAACAGTATAAAGATTTGGTGGTATATCAGCGATTGGTTCTAATGTATTTGTTAAAAACAATTGAAAACGGTCGTTACCGGATAATTCGTAATCATTTTCTTTTAAAAATTGTGAAAGTTTTAAATGGGCAATTGTATAAGGTGCAATCAGATATTCAAAACCATACAAGTTTTTAAGAATATGTTCTTTAATTAACATGTCTTTAAGTGGTTTGCTGTTAGGAGGCAATGTTTCAAAAATTTGTTTAAGGATTTCGATTAAAAAAGTTCCTGTGCCTGTAGCAAAATCTAAAACAGTAACATTATCATGTGCGGCGAAGCCGCTACTGATATTAAATACTGATTTTAAAACATTATTAATTGCTCGAACAATGAAATTTACAATTTGTGGAGGCGTATAATAAACTCCTTTTGCTTTTCGTAATTTGCTATCATAAGCGGCAAGAAATGTTTCATAAAAATATATATATGGGTCTGTATCAATATTTTCACTGTCTTTTACAGTTTTACTGAATAATAAAGATTTTTTAAGTTCAATTAAATCAAGATTATTCATAATTGATAATGTTTCATCAATTATCCATTTTGTTTCTTGATAATTTCGATTGTCAAGTTCATCAAGAAAACCAACTAATTCACGAATTAATTCAAATGATTGTGGTATGAATTTTTTTGCATTGTCGAGCGAAATTGTTTTTGTATCAGCATTTAGTTTAGCCAGAAAAAGACCATAAACCAACATTTGAGCAAAAGCGTCCGAAAATTCTGAAATTGAAAGTTCGTTAAAAATATGCTTTTTAAATGTTTCATAAAGACCAATTAATAAACCTTTTTGGTTATTTTGTTCTTGTTGGGTTAATTCATCATTTAAAAAATCTTTCAGATTTTTACTTCGAATTGCAAGTGCAATTGCCAATTCTTTGGCTGTTGCCAAACCAACTGGTGGCTGTGAAAAGAAATTTGTTAGTATTTTTTGAACTTTATCACACTTTTCGTCATCAAGTTTAAATTTTTTATTTTCTATATCAGATAAATAGCATAACGTTTCGCGTTGTATTAATTCTCCTTTAATCCAAACAAATTCGACATAATTAGTTAAAAGAATATTTTGAGATAATTCTCTATACTTTTTAATCTGGTCTGATTTTAAAGTTTTATCGAGATTTTCAGTGATTTTTTTATTCTCTACATATCCAATTATTGAGTTATTTGTATAGATTTTAAAATCGGGTGAACCATAGTTTTCTTTTCGTTTAGGTTCGTGCAAAACATTAATAATATTATTAGCCGCGGCGCAGCCGCTCGCTAATTCACGTAAAAGAGTTTCAAGCGCGAAGCGCTTGGAATGTTCTGTAATTTCTTCAATCGGAACACTTTGTAACTCTTTAATATATTGTTTAAAATCTAACATATTTCTAATATTTATTCAATGCAAATTTAGCACAAAAGTTGGAATTTTGAATTTGAACGATAGGAAATCGGCTTTGCCGAAATCTTTTTATCAAATTATTATTTGTCATCTGTTTACTGTTGGCTTGCAATAAACC
>DYQK01000123.1 GCA_020719385.1 Rikenella microfusus
GTTTCGCAAAATTTCTATTGTAACGATTGAGGAAATGTTGAAAGGAGCAAGACTCGTTTTGCCGATGAATCTCGAGGTGTTGCGAAATGCATCTCGTAAAAAAGTTTCAGAAATGTATAAATTATTTGATTAATTTTTTAATTTTGCGGAAAATTTTTTGGAAAAATGAAAATAGGTTTAACTTATGATTTGCGTTCCGAATATTTAAAACTCGGATTTTCAGAAATCGAAGTCGCTGAATTTGACAAAGACGAAACCATTGACGGAATCGAAAATTCTTTGCGAGAATTAAATTTCGAAACCGAAAGAATCGGACATATCAAAAATTTAGTTTCGCTGCTTTCGCAGGGAAAACGTTGGGATTTGGTTTTCAATATTGCCGAAGGAATGTACGGAATTGGTCGCGAATCGCAAATTCCCGCCCTTTTGGACGCATACAAAATTCCCTACACTTTTTCAGACCCTTTAGTTTTATCCTTGACTTTGCACAAAGGAATCACAAAACACATCATTCGAGGGGCAAATATTCCTACGGCAGATTTTTTTGTCGTCGAAAACGAAAAAGATATTGCGAAGATAAATTTGCCTTTTCCTTTGTTTGTAAAACCTGCCGCTGAAGGTTCGGGAAAAGGTATTTCTGAACGCTCAAAAGTAACAAATTTTAACGAATTAAACGAAGTTTGTGAAATTTTGTTAAAAGAATTTCAACAACCTTTGTTAGTCGAAACGTATCTTTCGGGACGAGAATTTACCGTAGGAATTGTTGGGACAGGCGAGAAAGCAAAAGTTATCGGAATGGTCGAGGTCATTTTGAATGAAAAAGCAGAGAATAATGCGTATTCTTATCAAAATAAAGAAAATTACACCGAAACCGTTGAATATCAAAATGTTACTGATTCTATTTTTGAGAAATGTGCCGAAGTTGCGTTAAAATCTTGGAGAATTTTAAACTGCCGCGACGCAGGAAGAATCGATTTGCGTTGCGACAACAAAGGAATCCCGAATTTTATTGAGGTAAATCCGCTCGCGGGACTGAATTATCTCCACTCTGACTTGCCAATAATTGTTTACAAAAACGGCTATTCTTTTACAGATTTAATAAAAATAATTGTTGACTCGGCACTCGAAAGAGTTAAAAATGTTTAATTTTTTTAAAATTAAATTAAAAATATTTTCCCGTAATTTTTTGCGGGGAAATTTATTCGCAATATTTCAATTTCACTGCCTGTAGACAAACAAAAATTTGCTTTAAACCGTTGAAATTTAACGAATCACAAGCATCCGAGATGTAAAATTGATACGAATTTTCTGCGATTTTTTCTAAAATCATAAAACGCCAAATTGCTCCGACAATAAACGCTCCTCGCATTAAATTAACATTATTTAACTCAAGTGCGGCAAGCATTTCGGCTAAAAGTTGATCTTCCGCATCGACAGAATATTTTGTCTGTTTAAATTCTTGAATGAAAAAATAAGGTTTTTGGGGTTTTTTGATTCCAAAAGCAACCATAAAATCTGTTTTTCCACAAAATTCTACGTCATTAATTACTGCTTTTAACGGTTTATCAAAAAAACCACGCTTATTTTTCATCAAAAAATCAACTTTATTCAGAATGCTGCTAATAAAATACATTTTCAAATCTTCTTCTGCGTAACTCATTACAAGACTTCGATGTTTCTCTATAAGAGAAATCAAAAAATTTGTTTCCTCTTCATTCAACGAATAATCAAAATTGAACCATTCGTTGAAAATTGTAGTTTTTATCACCGAATTCAAATCAACAACTTGCCGCAAATCATCAAATTCTGCCGTTTGAAAAATAATTTTTTCAGGTTTTCCCATAAAATTTCATTTTAAATTTTCACAAAAATACAAAAAAATTTCGAAATAAACAAAATTTTTTGAAAAATTTGTAAACTTTTTTACGCAAACAGAACTCAAAAAATGATAAAACCCGCAATTTTTTGCGGGAAGAAAAACTTGATGAAGTTATTTGAAAAGATTTATATTTTTGAAAAGTCGATTTTTGCGTTCCAAAACAAAAATATCGAAAAGGGCAAAAAATAATGCCAAAAAGACAAAATAATGAAAAATATCGGCATAATCTGAATAAATTTTTGTCTCGAAAGTTTCTTTTTCCATATTATTGATTGCATCGTACAAAGAATTTAGCCCTACATTTGAGTTAGTCGCTCTCGCATAAATGCCGCCTGTTGTCGCAGCAATTTGTTGCAACAAAGTTTCATCTAATTTCGAGACAATAACTTCATTTTTTTCATTCCGTTTAAAATCATTTCCTGCTTCAGATTCGGGAATCGGCACTCCGTCAGGATTTCCGAATCCGATGGTGTGAATGAAAATATTTTTTTCCTTTGCTTTTTTCGCAGATTCCATCGGGTCGTCTTCGTGATTTTCTCCATCCGTTATGATAACTAAAACTTTATTCTTCTCATTGTCGGGAGAAAAAGATTTTGTTGCCAATTCTATTGCTTTTCCAATTGCTGTTCCCGCAACAGGAATATTGGCGGTAGAAACGGTTTTCAACAACATTTTTACTGCGGAATAATCGGTTGTTATCGGGACTTGCGTATATGCGTCGCCTGCAAAAATGATTAAACCGATTTTGTCATTTTCCAATTTATCAATCATCTTCGCTATTGCCAATTTGGCACTTTCCAAACGCGAGGGAGAAATATCTCTTGCCAACATACTTTTCGAAACATCAAGGGCAATGATAATTTCTACTCCTTCGGTTTTTACTTCTTTTAATTTTGAGCCGCTTTGCGGTCGTGCTAACGCAGTGATTATCAACGCAATAATTATCAAAAAAAGAATAAATTTAAAAACAGGTCTTCGATGCGATATTTCAGGCATCAAAGAGTTAATAATTTCAATATTGCCCCATTTTTTCAGTGCTTTTTGTCGAAAATAAATTCGCAAAATAAAAATGAGAGTTAAAATGGGCAAAATGAAGAGAAGGTATAAAAATTCGAAGTTTGCAAAACGGTCTAACATAAATTTTTAGAAAAATTATTTATACAGAGAAGTTTTATTGCTTTTTTCATCAATAAAATCATAAAATTGCGGACAAATATAAATATATATTTTTTTTTTACAAAAAAATTTTCGAAAAATTTGCATCGAAACGAAAAAAGTTACGTCATTAAAATGAAAAACGAATAAAAAGTGGAAACAAAAATTTTTAATATTCACCAAGATTTGATTGAGCGTTGTCGCAAAAACGACCAAAAAGCACAATTCGAAATTTATAAATTGTATTATAAGTCTTTGTATAACACTGCTTTACGAATTTTAAATCACTCTGCTGAGGCAGAAGATGTTATGCAGGAATCGTTTTTGGCAGCGTTTCAGAAAATACAAAATTACTCTGAAAAATCGACTTTTGGAGCGTGGTTAAAAAAAATTGTTATTCACAAATCTTTAGATGCGTTGCGGAAGAAAAAAATGAATTTTTGCGAGATAGAAAATGATATTTTAAATATTTCAGAGGAAGAGGAAAATGAAAAAACAGAGTCTGAAATTTTTTTCGAAGTGGAACGTATAAAGTTGAAAATCAAAGAATTAGCAAACGGTTATAGAATTATTTTATCTTTGCATTTATTTGAAAATTATAGTCATAGCGAGATTGCCGAGATGTTAAATATTTCATCTGAAACGGTTCGTTCACAATTTTCAAGAGCAAAAAAGAAATTATTAACACTTTTAAATCAATAATTTATGAATTTGCAGGAATTTATTGAACAAAATCGCAATTTTTTCGATAACGAGGAGCCTTCAGAAAATCATTTTTCCCGTTTCGAAAAACGGTTGCAAAACAAAAAACGGGTTTCTTTTTTCGAATCGAATTTTTTTTTAAAACTCGCAGCGACAATCATTTTGCTTCTTAGTTTAGGAATTTTTACTTATAAAATCTTGATTTTCAAAGAGATAAGTGAAGTAAATGAAATCATTGCAGAATATTCTGAGGCTGAGATGTATTATCAACAAAACTTGAACTCAAAATGGAGCGAATTTCAAAAACTGCAATGTCAAAATTTGTCTGCTGACAAGGAAAAAGTGAAAAAAGAATTGTTCGTTTTGAACAAGGAATATGAGATTTTACAAAAAGAACTTTTGCAAACACCTAATAATCAAGAAGTTATAGGGGCAATGGTGAAAAATTACAAACTCCGTATTGAACTTATTGACAATTTTATACAACAAATTAAACGTCATTGTTAAACTTTTTCAAAAAAATTTTCGTATGAAAAGTACGTTTTTAAAAATTGCTTGCGTTGTAGTGTTTTTTCTTAACACTTTGATTATCAACGCACAAGACTCAACAGAGGTGATAACAAAAAAATTTCACCACGATTTTACAACTGCGGCGAACAGTCTGTTAAAAATCGAAAACAAATTTGGCAAACTTGTTGTCGAGAATTGGGATAAATCTGAGGTTTCTATCGATGTAACTATTGAGGTGAAAACGAAAGACCAAAAGAAAGCAGACAAAGTCTTCGAAGTTATTGAAATTCTCTTTGAAGCAAAAGATACGTTGCTCTCGGCAGTTACAAAAATTAACAAATCAGTCAATAATGCCGATCTTAGTATCAATTACAAGGTTAAAATGCCGAAGTCTTTGCGAACAGAGTTTTTTCAAAAATACGGTGATGTTTTTATTGACGAACTTTCGGGCAAAACCAACATTACCGTGAAGTATGGCAATTTGAAAATCAACCTTCTGAGCGATTCTGACCAAAAACCTGTTTCCGAGATTGACCTGGGATACTCTAAGGCTGAAATTAAAAAATGTAACTGGCTGAAAGTCTCGTTAAAATACTCGGATTTGGAAATCGAAGAGGGTGCCGCCTTGATGATTGATGCCAAATATAGCAAATTAGAAATTGTGAAATGTCGCTCTATCGTTGCGGAATGCGAATTTTGTGACAAATTTGAAGTAGGAGAAACCAATAATTTTGTTTGCAACGGCGAATATTCCAGTTTTAAAATCGGCAAATTAAACAGCAAATTAGAATTGGACATCCAATTTTCCAGCGCAAAAATCAAAGAATTGTCTGCCGAGTTCAAAGAAATTTCTATTGAATCGGAATATTCCAGCGTAAAAGTTGCGATTCCTGAATCTGTTTCATATAATTTAGACGCAAAAAGTTCGTTTGGGAAAATAAAATACAGCGGCGGCACATGCGACGGTGCGGCAAAATTATGTGTCGGCAAAGAAAAAAATCCATCTGTAAACGTAAAAGTTTCAACAAAATTTGGCAACATTGACTTGGACTAACGTTAAAAAATCAAAAATTTGTCAGATTCTCAAAAAAAATCTGACAAATTTTATTTTCTCAACATTATTCCTGCCAAGATTCTGCCTGTTTTCCCCTCATTGCTGCGAGACGAGAAAAATAAATCCTTGCGACAAAGCGTACACATTTCTGCTGTTTCGATATTTTTTTCTAAAATTCCTTTCTCCAAAAGCGAAGCAAAATTTGCTTTCCAAAGGTTAAAATGTTTTTTCTTTGTAACAAAATTTTCCGTCAAAAGTTCATCAAAATTTGTAAAATTTTTCTTAACCTCAAACTCAACATCTTGCCCAATTTCGTAGCAACAAGGACCAATCGAAGGACCGATTCCCACTAAAATATTTTCAGGTTTACAGCCATATTTTGTAACCATTTCTTCAATTGTTGAGTGCGAAATTTTATTGACCGTTCCCCGCCAGCCTGCGTGTGCCGTTGCGATAACTTTTTTTTCAAAATCAAAAAATAAAAGCGAAACGCAATCTGCGGCAAAAGCTGTCAGACAAATTTCAGGAATGTTGGTTACGAAAGAATCGGTGCAACGAATGCTTTCTTCCCGCTGCCAAACACCTTTTCCGCGATGTAACTCGTTGATTTCTAAAACGTTATTGCTGTGTACTTGATTCGGAATAACAAAATTTTCTAATGGAATTTCAACAGCGGCAGACAACCGTTTTCGGTTTTCTAAAACGCAAGTTTTTTCATCCTCAACGCCGAGTCCGAGATTTAACGAATCAAACGGAAATTTACTCACACCGCCTTTGCGAGTCGAGATAAAATGATTTATCTCGAAAGAAAATTTCGAGAATATCTCAAATTGAAAAAAATGCATTTCATTTTTTTGTTTCAAAATCATAAAATTATTTTTGCAAAAGTGCAGATTCTAAAATCTCAAGAATGTTTGTCGGCGAAACGTTGTCGAAAATTTTTTCGCCGATTTTTACAAAAGGTCCTTGGTCGCATTTTCCGAAACAATGTCCGCCACGAAAATAAACTTTTTCTGTCAAGCGATGTTCGTTTAAATATTGGTTGATGACCTTGAGAATATTTTTGTTACCTCTTGAAAAACAAGAACTTCCGAGACAAATTACGATTTCGATTTTTTCGTCAGGAGACATTATTTTCGTTTTTTTTGCATTATTTCAATAAAATATTCTACCGAGCGGTCATAAGTTTTTTCTGCATCGTTGGGAAAAAAACACGCAGGTAATTCGCCATTTTTGCGATGAAAAGCAAGACATTCGCAGCAAAAACCTTTACGCGAACACGGCGTATAACTGCAGTTGCAATGAATTTCTATATTTTTCGATTTTTTACACTCCATTTTGTGAAATTTTTTGCAAAAGTATAACATTTTTTCACAAAAAAAAATTATTTTTCCTGCTTTTCAATAGATTCTTTGTGAATAATTTGCAAAAGTTGCATCACAAAATTCTCTGAAAGTCCCAATTTTTTTGCCCATTCAGTGCGAGTTTGCAGAATTTCCCGCCAACGCGAAGGCTGCAAAATAGTTACGTTATTTTGTTTTTTGTAAATTCCAATATTTTCGACAATTTTCATTCGTTGCGAAAGAAGTTCCATAAGTTGCAAATCTACAGAATCAATTTGCTCGCGATATTGTTCCAAACGTTTTTTAAAATCAGAATTTTCTGAAGTTGTGTTGCGAAACTGAAGTTTTTGCAACAAATTTTCCAACTCTGACGGCAAAAGTTGCTGCTCCGCATCGCTCAAAGCATTTCGCGGGTCAAAATGCGTTTCTATCATTAAACCATCAAAATTCAGATTTAACGCTTTTTGCGAAATAGTTTCGATATACGAAACTTTGCCCGCAATATGACTTGGGTCGCAAAAAATCGGCAAATCAGGAAAATTGATTTTCAACTCAATAGGCAATTCCCATTTGGGAATATTTCTCAAAATACTCTTTTCAAACGGCGAAAAACCACGGTGAATCGCAGCAAGACATTTTATTCCATTTTTGTTTAATCTTTCCAATGCACCTTGCCACAACGAAATATCGGGATGAATCGGGTTTTTCACCAAAACAGGAATATTTACTCCTCGCAAAGAATTTGCTATTTCTTGCACCGAAAACGGATTCGCAACCGTGCGCGCACCTAACCATAAAATATCAACCGCTTCAGATAACAAACATTCTTCGATGTGTTTTGGGGTGGCAACTTCAGTTGTTGTTAAGAAATGAAAAGAATTTTTAACATTTTTTAACCATTTTAACGCATTTTCACCTTCGCCCTCGAAAGTATTTGGGCGTGTTCTTGGTTTCCAAATTCCCGCTCGAAAAATTTTTATTTGTTTTAAATGAGAAATCTGCCGTGCAGTTTCGAAAATTTGAAATTCAGATTCCGCACTGCAAGGTCCCGAAATAATCACAGGAAATTCTAATTCTCCGTTGAACCATTGATTTAACGGCAAAATATCTAATTTTTTCAAAACTAAAATGGATTATGAAAACAAAATTGACATATCGCAAATTCGTACCGTCTCGATTTTCGTCAGTTTCTCAATAATTTTTTCAAGAACACTTTTTCGAACAGAAACCGTTAAAGAACAATTTTGTTCAAATTTTTGATTCACAGGTTTTAAATTTTCGTCTTTTATCACCCGCATAACGTTGTTCATTGCGGCATAATCGAAAGTTATCTCAACAGGAATTTCGACAATCCTCGTAATAATTTCTGCTTTGCTCAAAGCATCAATGGTTGCTGTGCGAAAAGCATTGATTAGCCCGCCGACTCCAAGCAACGTTCCACCGAAATATCGCACAACAATTATCAAAATATTTGTAAGATTTCTTGCATCGATTTGTGCGAGAATTGGTTTTCCAGCCGAATTGGCGGGTTCGCCGTCATCTGAAGCTCGATATTTCTCCCGCAACGCACCTAATCTGTACGCAAAACAATGATGATGTGCATCGTGATATTTTTTTTTCACCTGTTTATAAATCTCTAAAATCTCCTCCTCTGACGAAACAGGAAAAACAAGAGAAACAAATTTACTATTTCTGTCTTTGAAAAAACCTTCGCAAAAATTTGCGACAGTCAAATAGGTGTCAGTCATTTTTTAAAGTGCGTTTAAAATTTGTTCAAACTCGCGATTCGGAAAAATTCCGTTTTTGTCCTCGACAAATTCTGATTTTAAACCTAAAACGTAATACATATCGATTTTCCCCTTATTTTTTGCCTCAATTTTCCCGCGATATTCACAATTAAAAAATTCTTTAATAAATTCATACGTTGTTCCAGAAATATTTACCTTATCAGGTTCACACGCCGTTTCGATGCGTTGTGCGATATTGACCGTATCACCCCAAATATCGTATGCAAACTTAATTTTCCCGACCACTCCAGCGGTAACATTGCCTGTATGTATTCCGATTCGGACTTTCCACTGCGGAAGCGGGAGAAAATATTCCGTATTTCGTATTAAGTGCATAAAATTTTGAATCTGCAAAGCGGCTAACGTAATGTCTATCGGGTTGCTGCGGTTTCGCAACGGAATTCCACCTGCACACATATACGCATCGCCGATAGTTTTTATTTTTTCGAGATAATGTTTCAAAATTATCTCATCAAAATGAGCGAAAAAAGCGTGCAAAGAAGTAACTATCTCGTCGGGAGTAAGCGTTTCGCAAGATTTCGTAAAACCTTCAAAATCCGTGAACATAACAGAAACTTTGGGATAATTTCTTGGACGAACATATCCCAAAGTTTTTAATTGCATCGCAACGTGATGCGGCAAAATATTCAACAACAAAGATTCGGTTTTGCGTTTTTGCTCCTCAATGGTTTCTTTTTGCTGCCAAATTTCTTCTTTTTGCTCTAAAATGGCTTCATTTTGTCGAAGAATTTTTTTATATAAATCTCTCTGGTGCAAAACAGATTCGATTCGCACAGACAACTCCATTGAATGATACGGTTTGCGAATATAATCCAACGCACCCGCAGCAACAGATTTTCGTAAAACTTCAATGTTTTCGGAAAAAATTTCAATAATTATCGGAATCAAAGAAGTTTCAACATCGAAATGCAATTCTGAAATGTAATTCAAACTATTTTCGAGAGAAAGAGTTGTTAAATCAAGCAAAATTAAGTCGGGAGAAATCGTTTTTACCTTTGATAAAATTGTTTTCTCATTTTCAATTTGCAGTGAACAAATTTCTCTGTCGTCTGAACGCAAAAATTCAGAAACTTGCGTAAAGTGCTGCGAGTCGTTGTTGATAAGCAAAATTTTGTGTCTCATTGCGTTTAGTTTTTTTCGTTTAAAAACGCAATTTTCATACCAAAATGTTATTCGAAAGCGTTCATTTTGAGCATATTAATTTCCTTTTCGTTGAGAAATCGCCATTCGCCTCTTTTGATTCCTTTTTTGGTTAAACCTGCGAAATAAACGCGGTCTAATTTTAAAATGTCATAACCCAATGATTCGAAAATGCGTCTAACAACGCGATTTTTCCCCGAATGTAACTCGATTCCGACTTTTTTCTTGTCATCAGGTTCGGGATAAGCAACTGCGTCAGCCTGAACAAAACCATCTTCTAACTCCATTCCTGTGAGAATTTTTTCGAAATCCTCTTTTTTAAGATTTTTATCCAATTCTGCGTGATAAACTTTTCGCTTCTCAAAACTTGGGTGCGTCAATTTGCGAGATAAATCGCCGTCGTTGGTGAATAACAAAACGCCTGTAGAATTTCTGTCCAACCGTCCAACAGGAAAGATTCTTTCTTTGCACGCATCTTTGATAAGTTGCAAAACCGTTCGTTCAGCGTTTGGGTCGTCCATTGTTGTGATGTAATCTTTGGGTTTATTGAGTAAAAGATAAACTTTTTTCTCATTTTTGATAATTTCATCGTTGAAACGCACTTCGTCAGTCAACGAAATTTTTGTACCCAAAGCGGTTATAATGTTTCCATTCACTTTGATAAGTCCTGCGGTAATGTATTCGTCGGCTTCGCGGCGTGAACAAATTCCTGAATGCGAAACATATTTGTTCAAACGAATCAAATCGTTGTCTTCGTCACTTTTTCGTTTTTTATCAAATCTGGGTTTCGCACTGAATTTTTCATTTTGCCCAAAACGAGGCTTTCTGTC
>DYQK01000124.1:0-4656 GCA_020719385.1 Rikenella microfusus
GAGAGCAAGGACAAAGAATTGCAAAATCAACGTTTTGTTATTGAAAATTTGGTTCGCAGTTTGCTGCTTTCGGGCAAGTCGAAAGAAGAAATTTCAATTTTAACGGGAATTTCTGTTACAGAAATTGAAAAATTGAGTTAAATTTTTTGATAAAACAGAAAATACGCAAAAATTTTGTAAGATTTTTTATCTTTGCAAAAGTTTTTTACTTTTTTAAAAAATTGAAACAATGAAAAAACGTTTAATTTTATTTATTCCTTTGATTTTTGGAATAATCGGTGCATTTTTTTATTTTACTTCTTTTGAAAATAAACGAGAGAAATACGAAAAATTTTTGTCATCGCTTTCATTTTCGAATATTTCTCTAAAAAAAGGTGCAAAAAAAGATAAACCCAATCCCGACCGTCCCGATTTATCTTGGTTTCAGAATTTCGTTATGACTTTAGACCCCAATTTAGGTTATCCGCCGACAGAAAGATTGTTTAAAATTTACGAATCCGTTTCAAAAAAAACTTCTGTTGACAGTTTAACGGAGCAATGGAGCGAGATTGGTCCCAATAATGTCGGCGGCAGAGTGCGAGCCATAATGTTCGACCCAAACGACCCTTCGCAGAAAAAAGTTTGGGCAGGCGGAGTAACAGGCGGGCTTTGGTTCAATAATGACATCACAAATCCTAATTCTTCGTGGCAAAAAGTTAGCGATTTTTGGGGCAATTTGGCTGTTACCTGCATCGCTTTCGACCCAAATAATCCGCAAATTTTTTACGTTGGAACAGGCGAAGGTTGGGGCGTGGGACAAAGTATCGGCGGCGGAATTTGGAAATCGACTAACGCAGGACAAAGTTGGACTTACGCAAAAGGCGGTTTGAGATTCGCTTATGTGAACGACATTGTTGTTCGAAACGAAGGCGGCAAAAGTGTTGTTTATGCCGCAGTTGATATGAGAGTTTACGAAGGAATTTGGCACAACCAAAATGATCCCAAATTCGGACTTTACCGTTCAATGAATGCTGCTTCAAGTTTTATGCAAGTTTTACCCACCGTTTCAGGTGAACAAACAGGAAAATATTACACCGCTTCGGACATAGAAATCGGTGCAGACAACCGAATTTATGTCGGGACAAAGCAAATGCCGAATTTTCCATATACAACAAATTTCGGCGGCGGAACAATTCTTTATTCCGATGCGGGAACAGATAACACTTGGACAGTGATAAATTCTTTCGACGAATTACATTTATCGGGTGCGAATCGCGTTGAAATTGCAGTTTCTCCTTCCGATGCAAATATTGTTTACGCAGTTATTGAAGTGAACAAAGAAGCAGGGAAAATGTTAAAATCTTACGACAGAGGCAATTCGTGGCAAGAAATTTCGAAACCCGCCGACATTGATGACGACATTCCTGATGAGGATTTTACCCGCGGTCAAGGTTGGTACGACTTAATTTTGGCAGTTTCTCCCGAAAATCCCGATATTGTCATTGCGGGAGGCATCGATTTATTCTTGAGTGTTGATGGAGGCAATTCTTGGAAACAAATTTCTAAATGGTCAGATAATAATCGTTTAGGTTCTCTGCGATGTTCAAAAGTTCACGCCGACCAGCACGCAATAGTTTTTCGTCCCAATTTTCCTAACGAGGTAGTTTTTGGCAATGACGGCGGAATCGCTTTCTCTTCAGAGATTTTAAATTCGCAAAATAATGACGTAATAAAACATCATAATCAAGATTTTAACGTAACACAATTTTATACTTGTGCAATTCATCCCAATGCGAATCAAAATTATTTTCTCGCAGGAGCGCAGGACAACGGCACGCAACAATTTCAAAACAGCAATTCTTCGTATGATATTATCGGCGGAGACGGCGGTTTTTGTTTTATTGATGAACAAAATCCTGAAATTCAAATTGCTTCGTATGTTTATAATCATTTTTATATCTCAAAAAATAATGCGAGTTATTTTTCGACATTGTTGGACGATGACACAGGTTTATTTATCAACCCCGCCGATTATGATAGTTACCGCAAAGTTTTGTACACCTCAAGAGACGAAACTTCGATTTATGCGGTGAGAAATGTTACCTCTTCGCCGATAAGCGATTATTTTACCTTCGAAAATGTCGGTGCGAGACCGTCAAGTTTGAGAGTTTGTCCCTTCAGCAATACGTTGTATTTTGGTACGCAAAGCGGAGGATTATTTAAAGTTTCTGACCCAAATAGTGTTGGTTACAAAAATTTAACGAATTTAACAGGAACAAATTTTCCAACAGGCAATATTTCGTGCATAGAATTTGGGAATTCCGAGTCAGAAATTTATGTTACATTTTCAAATTTCGGTATTGAGTCGGTTTGGTTTTCAAATGACGGTGGAAATTTGTGGTTAAACAAAGAAGGGAATTTACCTGATATGCCGATTCGTTGGATTTTGCGAAATCCGCGTTATTCTAATGAAGTAATTTTAGCAACAGAAGTCGGCGTTTGGGGAACAAAAAATTTTAACGATGGTTTGCCCGAATGGACGGCGTTAAATAACGGTTTAGCGAATGTTCGCGTGGATATGTTGCGTTTGCGAAAGTCAGATTTTAAGGTTGTTGCGGCAACATTTGGTCGCGGTTTGTTTGTTTCGGATGGTTTTTCGAAAGTTGGAATCGAAAAAAATGCGAAGCATAACGAGATAAATATTTTTCCGAATCCGAATAATGGCAATTTTGAGGTTCAATGTAAAAATTTGAAAACAGACAATTTTTCAATGAAAATTTTTGATATGCGTGGTAAAATGTTGTACATCAAGCAGTTGAAAAGAAATTCTGTTTCAGAAAATATTCCTGTTTCGTTGCAAAATTTTGCGAAAGGGCAATATATTTTAGAAATTGAGTATCAGAATCAAAAAATTTCGAAAAAATTTATTGTTCAATAATTGAAAAAATTGGGTGATGTTTAAATGTAGGTTTGTAATTATTACCCCAATATAGCCCCAAATGATGTATCATTTTGTAAAAAAACGAAAGACAAAACAAGCAATTTTTCCAATTTATCACTCAATTTTTTGTTAAAATTTGATAAATTAAGTTAAAATTTGTGAAATATTTTAATTGAAATTCCAGTTTTTCAAAGTTTAGAAAAATAATTGTCGATGTACCTACATTTAAACAACAATCCCAATTAATTAAGTGTTGCCACCTTTTGAGAAAAGTGGCAACATTTTTTAACAAATTTTTAGAAAAATTAAATTTCTTTTTCTTTTACAAGTTCGTTATTTTTCCAAATTCCTGATTTTTTTGTACCATCTTTGAGATAAAGAGTGCCTTTTCCGTGTCTATTTCCTTTTTTCCATTGTCCCTCGTAACGACTTCCTGACTCGAAATGATAAACTCCGTATCCTTCTTGATTTCCCAAAGACCATTCACCGACATATTTTGCTCCGCTTTTGAAAATATATGTTCCTTGTCCGTTAAATAAATCTTTTTCGAATTGTCCATCGTAATTTCCGCCGTCTTTGAAATTAATTTTTCCTTGTCCGTTGAAGAGTCCGCGTTTAAATTCGCCGACATAAACATTTCCGTCTCGCGTGGTGTAAGTTCCTGTGCCGTGTTTTTTGTCATTTTTCCATTCGCCGTCATAACTTCCGCCATCTTTGAATGTCATTTTTCCTTGTCCGTCTTTTGTTCCATTTCGCCATTCGCCGATATATTTGTCGCCGTTGGAATAGACAAATGTTCCTTGACCGTTAAATAAATCGTTGTCGAAGTCTCCTTCGTATTTAGAGCCTGTTGCGTAGACGAAAATTCCTTTTCCACTCATTTTATTGACAACGAAATCTCCCGTATATTTTCCTGACTTTGACTGATATTCGCCTTTTCCGTGAAAAAAATTGTACTTAAAATCACCTTCGTATTTAACGTTTTCTCCGATGTAAGTACCTTTTCCTTCTCTGTTTCCGTCTTGCCATTGTCCGTTGTACGATGTTCCGTCTGAATAAATTTGTTCCCCTTTACCGTTTTTGAGGTCGTCTTTCCATTCGCCTGTGTAGCGGCTTTTGTCGGAACTTACGTAAATGCCTTTTCCCTCTCGGTTTCCGTCTTTCCATTCGCCGTCATAATAACTTTTGTCTTTGTAGACCATTTTTCCTTTGCCGTTATAAAGGTCATCTTTGAACTCACCTTCATACTTGCTTCCATCGCTTGAGACAAAAGTTCCTTTTCCATTGAAATTGCTGTAAGCGAATTCTCCTTCGTAGCGACTTCCGTTGGTTAACGTTAATGTTCCTGTGCCGTGTCTGTAACCGTTTTTCCATTCACCTGTATAAACCGAGCCGTCAGAGTACGAGAATGTTCCTTTCCCGTTAAATAAATCGTCTTTGAAATCGCCGACATATTTATTTCCTGAAGAGTAAAAAAGTGTTCCTTTTCCGTTGCAAAGTCCGTCTTTGAATTGTCCTTCGTAACGGTTTCCGTCTCCGTAGACAAACTTTCCTGTTCCGTCCTCGCAGTTTCCTGAAACGCAACCAGTTTGTTGTGCTTTTATTGACAGAAAACTCAAAATAATTGCCGTGCAAAAGATTAATTTTCTCATACAAAAAATTTTTAACAATTAATTTTACAAATATAAACTATTTTTTTGAGAAATAAAAAAAAATGTATATTTGCAAAAAAATTG
>DYQK01000124.1:4756-10414 GCA_020719385.1 Rikenella microfusus
AATAAACAAAAAATTTATTTTTTCATTGCGTAACGCATTCTGAGAAAATACACAAATTGCACCGCTGGCTCAACAACAACAGGATTTATCACCAAATCAAAAATATTATACGCCTCTTTGTCGTAATAATACGTAACATTTTTCGGTGCATAAGTCAATTTTCCTGCCGAAGAACGTCTGTCTAAACTTGTCGTTGTGCTGCTAAAAGCAGTGTAAGAATTATACTTTTCTGTCGGAGTGTAACTCGTAATTTCATCCGAAATTATGTGATATTTCAATTTATTCGGTTTAAAACCAAGTTTCTCGAAATCCATAACTTTTTTGTTCATAATTCTGATGGCAGCATGGCGAAGCGAATCATAGATTGGTTCAAAATTTTCTACGATATAATCCGTTTTCACGTAATCATAAATCTCAAACTTCGCTGCCCGAATCAAAACCTCGCTGCAAATTTTTGAATCAGCCACAGGAATGTGAATATTTTTTTTCACCTCAAAACCACTCGGCACTTCGTTATAAGTTTTGCTAAACAATTTTTTTTCCACTTCATACTCATAACGCGGCACTTGAGAAATCTGGTCAACATAAACGTCTTTTCGAGAAATACCGAGTCCTATCAGTGAATCAACAAACGTATAAATGCGTTGATTTATCAACTGCGTACATTCGTCAATGCTTGATGCGTTTTGCGAAAGGGCAAAAATCATCACATATTTCTCTGCCTTAATATTCATTAAAACAGAAACTTCTATTTGCATTACAGAATCGTTGATAATTGTTGCACGATTATAATACGAAGAGGCAGCGTTGTTGCGGCGATTATTATAAGTTGCGTTGCCCATATCTTGTGCGTTTGCTGCAAAAAAGCACAAAATCATCGAAATAAAAGCAATTTTTTTCATTTTTTCGAAAATTTTATGAAAAATTTTTCACAAATATAACACTTTTTTAGACAAAATAAGAATTTTTGAAAAAAAATGAAAAAAAAGTTTAAAAATAGAAAAAGAATGCAAAATTTCGTTACCTTTGCCGCACTTTAATTTTTTATATTTTACTAATTTTTAAAAAGAATGCAAGTTATTGAAAAAACTTTTGACCTTGGAGATGGAAGACCGATAACACTCCAAACGGGCAAACTCGCAAAGCAAGCCGACGGCTCCGTTGTTGTGAGACAAGGAAATACGATGCTACTCGCAACGGTTGTTGCCGCCAAAGAAGCAAAAGAAGGAACAGATTTTATGCCTCTCTCGGTGGAATATCAAGAAAAATTCGCCGCCTCAGGCAGATTCCCAGGTGGTTTTCAGAAAAGAGAAGGAAAACCAAATGACAACGAAATTCTCATCGCAAGACTCATCGACCGAGCATTGCGTCCACTCTTCCCCGAAGATTTTCACGCAGAAGTCTTTGTTTCTGTTCATTTAATCTCGGCAGACAAAAACGTAATGCCCGATTCTCTCGCAGGATTAGCCGCCTCAGCAGCATTAACCCTCAGCGATGTTCCATTTTTGGGACCAATATCGGAGGTCAGAGTTGGAAGAGTAAACGGAAAATTCGTTGTTAATCCGACTTGGGAGCAAAATCAAACCTCCGATATGGACATAATGATTGGTGCTTCGAAAGAAAATATCGTGATGATAGAAGGTGAATTTAACGAAGTTTCTGAATCTGAGATGATTGAGGCAATAAAAATCGGACATCTGGCAATACAAAAACAATGCGAGGCACAACTCGAATTCGCAAAAATGAAGGGAGAAAGCGTTAAACGCACTTATTGTCACGAAAAAAATGACGAAGAACTCAAAACAAAAATTGAGAAAGAAGCGTATCCGTTGATTTACGAAGCAGCAAAACTTTGTAAACCAAAACATGAACGAAGTTTATTATTTGATGGGATAAAAGAAAAATTTATCGCAGAAATTCCTGAAATCACAGCCGAACAAAAATTAATGCTTGAGAGATATTTTCATCATACGCTTTGGCAAGCAGTTCGCGATTTGTTATTGAACGAAGGAATCCGTCTCGACGGCAGAAAAACCACAGACATTCGAAATATTTCTTGCGAAGTAGATTTTCTCCCCGCTGCTCACGGCTCAGCACTCTTCACACGAGGCGAAACGCAATCTCTCACTACCGTCACGCTCGGAACGAAAATGGACGAAAAAATTATTGACGAAGTCTTGCAACAAGGAAGCGAAAAATTTATGTTGCATTACAATTTTCCTCCATTCGCAACAGGAGACGCAAAACCCACACGCGGACTCAGCCGCAGAGAAATCGGACACGGAAATCTCGCTCACAGAGCTTTGAAACGAATGATTCCTAACGGAGAGAAAAATCCTTACACCGTAAGACTCGTTTCTGACATCTTAGAATCTAACGGTTCCTCTTCAATGGCAACGGTTTGCGCAGGAACACTCGCTTTGTTAGACACAGGCGTTAAAATTCGAAAACCCGTTTCAGGAATTGCGATGGGACTCGTAACTGACGGAAAGGGAAAATATGCCGTTTTGTCAGACATCTTAGGAGACGAAGACCATCTCGGAGATATGGATTTCAAAGTTACAGGAACATTTGACGGAATTACCGCTTGCCAAATGGACATCAAGTTAACAGGTTTAACTTTCGAAATTATGGAAAAAGCACTTGCTCAAGCAAAAGTTGGTCGTTTTCATATTCTCGACAAAATGTTGGAAACCATCGCGGAACCACGCACAGATTACCGCTCTTTTGTGCCAAGAATCGAAAAAATAATTGTTCCCAAAGATATGATTGGGGCAATTATCGGACAAGGTGGAAAAGTGATTCAGGAAATTCAAGCACAAACAGGAACCGTCATTGTCATTGAAGAGGTGGACAAAGTCGGAGAAGTTAGCATCTCTGCACCTGACAAAAATTCGATTCAGAAAGCAAAAGATTGGATTAATTCCATTATTGAAGTGCCTGAGGTCGGAAAAGTTTATAACGGCAAAATTAAAACTATCACCGATTTCGGTGCATTTGTCGAAATTATGCCCGGAAAAGAAGCGTTATTGCACATTTCTGAAATTTCTTGGTCAAGAATCGAAAGTATGGAAAAATCGGGACTCAAAGAAGGTGAAAAAATTCAAGTCGAGTTAGTCGAAATTGATAAAAAAACCAACAAAATGAGACTTTCGCACAAAAGTTTGCTCCCAAAACCCGCATTCACGCAACGAAACAGCGATTCGCACCGAGATAACTCGTATTCGAGAGGAGATAATTCTTCTTACAGAGATAATAAAAAACCGCCTTACAGAAAATGAACCCAAAACACGTAGAAATTTTGTGTACAGATTTGTCTCTTCATAAGAGACAAGTCCAAAACACAATGATTCTCATAGACGAAGGGGCAACAGTGCCGTTTATTAGTCGGTATCGAAAAGAAATGACCGACTCAATGAACGAAGTACAGGTCGAAGCGGTAAAGGTAAATTATGAAAAGTTAAAAGCTGTTGATGCGAGACGCGCTGCGATAATTCAGTCTATCGAGGAACAGGGAAAAATGACTGACGAACTTCGAGCAAAACTCGAAGAAACTTACGAGATGAACGTTTTGGAAGACTTATATTTGCCTTACAAACCAAAACGCAAAACGCGCGCAACCATTGCACGCGAGAAAGGACTCGAACCGTTAGCAAATCTCATCGCCGACCAACGTACAGGAAGTTTGAGAGAAAAAGCGAAAGAGTTCCTCAACGAACAGGTTTTAACCATCGAAGACGCACTGCAAGGTGCAAGAGATATTATCGCAGAGGAAATTAGCGAAAATATCACGGTTAGAAATTCCGTACGAAATATCTTCTCGCAAGAAGCAATTATTGGAACATCTGTTGTCGAAGAGAAAAAAGACGAAGGTTTGAAATACAAAGATTATTTCGAGTTCAAAGAACCACTCAATAAATGTGTTTCGCACCGACTTCTCGCAATGATGCGGGCAATGGAAGAAGGCGTTTTGAGAGTTTCTATTGCAACTGACGAATCGAAAACCATTGAAAACATCGAAAATCTCGTTATTAAACCCGAAGCATGTCTCGAGGCGAAGGAACAATACAAACTCGCAACCGCCGACAGCTATAAACGCTTGATTTCTCCGTCTATTGAAACGGAATTTTTCAATTCCTCAAAAGAAAAAGCAGACGAAGAGGCAATAAAAGTTTTTGCTGTCAATTTGCGACAACTCTTGCTCTCGCCGCCTTTGGGCAAAAAACGAGTACTAGCGTTAGACCCAGGATTTCGAACAGGCTGCAAAGTTGCTTGTCTCGATGCGTATGGAAATTTAATTCACCACGACGCAATATTCCCAAATCCGCCTCAATCTGAAGTTGCAAAAGCCTCAATGAAGTTAATCTCATTGATTTCTGAATATAAAATTGACGTAATTGCTGTCGGAAACGGCACTGCAGGCAGAGAAACTGAAGCATTTATCAAACAGTACATTAAACCTTACACAAAAATCGAAGTATTTACCGTTGACGAAGACGGTGCTTCGATATATTCCGCCTCGGCTGTTGCTCGCGAGGAATTTCCCGAACAAGATATTACCGTCAGAGGGGCAGTTTCTATCGGCAGAAGGTTAATTGACCCGCTTTCTGAACTTGTGAAAATTGACCCAAAATCCATCGGAGTCGGTCAATATCAGCACGATGTTAGTCAGACAAAATTAAAAGAAAGTTTAGACTCAATAGTCGTTAGTTGTGTGAATTCCGTAGGCGTAAATCTCAATACGGCGAGCAAATATTTACTTCGTTATGTCTCTGGAATCGGAGAAAATCTTGCTCAAAATATTGTCGAATTTCGCAAAAATAACGGCAATTTTTACTCAAGAGAGGAGTTGAGAAAAGTTTCGCGTTTGGGCGAGAAAACTTTTGAACAATGTGCAGGTTTTTTGCGTGTTCCTGAATCGAAAAATCCACTCGACAACAGTGCTGTGCATCCCGAAAGTTACGAAATTGTTGAGAAAATGGCAAGAGATTTGAACGTTTCTGTCTCGGAATTGATGAAAAATAAAGAGTTGCAGAAAAAAATCGACCTGAACAAATATGTAACGAAAAATGTTGGTTTACCCACGTTGCAAGATATTTTGAAAGAATTGGAAAAACCAGGACTCGACCCACGAAATCAAATTGAAAATTTTGAGTTCTCGGACTCAATACGCGTTTTCGAAGACCTTCACGAGGGAATGGTTTTGCAAGGAATTGTTACAAATATCACAAACTTCGGCGTTTTTGTTGATATTGGAATCAAGGAAAACGGTTTAATTCACATTTCTCATTTGAGTAATAAATATGTGGCAAATCCTGCTGATTTTGTGAAATTGCAGCAAAAAGTTAAGGTTAAAATCATTGGAATCGAAAAAGATAGAAGACGAATTCAACTTTCGATGAAAGAAGTTTAATTTTTCACCGACAAAAATGTTGATTTTTTCAACAAAGTTGTCGGTTTTTTTTAAAATTTTATGAGTCTTGTTGCTATTGAAAAATATTATCAAAAACTTGATAATACCTTATTATTCGGGCAAACGAATAATGAACAAAGTATTCGCAATCATTTTTGGAGTTTAATCAACGAATACGCAAGCAAATTTCATTACGAAATTGTCGCAGAAGTTTCTATTGACGGAACAAAGGGCAAAAAAGTTCG
>DYQK01000234.1 GCA_020719385.1 Rikenella microfusus
GGTTATAAGTTTCAATAAAAAATTTCACTTTTTTCTCCAAATGAGTTTTATTGAAATCATAAACCCACGCATCGCGCGCCGTAACAACGCCAAGCGAATACAATTTGAAAATTGCCGACTCCGAATCTTGCGATTTCGACATTTTTGTCTCGCGATTCGCAACAGGAATCAACGTTTCCCAATCATTCTCGTCAGGCAAATTTATCCAATTGCCATTTTTATCGGGATGAATGTGTTCGAAATAAAGTTCTTCGAAATCATTTTGCAAATACATTTTTTTGTCCTCGATTTTTCGGGTGTAATCGGGAATTTCGTTGTAAAAAATTCTGCAACGTTTTAATTTTTCATCTTTCACCAAAAAATAAATTGCGATTCCAACTCTTGACCGTATTCCAAAAATTTTTGCACCTTCTTTGTGCCATTCGTCGCCGCTTTTGCGAGCATTTCCCTTCAAATCAACGATATAAATTGCGTTAAACTCTTTTGCAACGCATTTTCGAAAACCATCAAAAGTGCGAGCATTCAGAAAAGAATTATTCGAAACAAACGCAATAATCCCGTTTTTGTCCAATCTGTCGCTTGCCCAACGCAAAAATCGAACATACATATCATAAAGTTTCGTTTTTTGTGCCGTACTTTCGCGAATGTAAGTTTCCTTGATTCGGCGGTCAATAGGCGGATATTTGCGGTTCGCATTATTCTCGTTTTCGTTTCGCTGATTCGCATTATACGGCGGATTTCCGAGAATCACAGAAATTTTCTTTTCATTTTGACTCTTAACTCTCCTCGCATTTTCCTTGCTAAAATCGAAAAGCAAAGGCTGTTTTTCCTCATAATTCAACGGATTAATGTTGTCGAGAGTGTCGAGAAAACAAATATTTTTGAACTCCTTATAAATTTTCATTTTTTGATGAAACGTATATTCGATGTTCAAATTTGCGATGTAATACGCAAGAATCGAAATTTCGTTTGCATGAATCTCGTTCAAATATTTGTATTCGAGATATTGACTCGGAATAAAATCGATTAATTCTGCGACAAAAGTTCCTGTGCCTGTGCAGGGGTCGAGAATCTCAACATTTTTATCGGACAAAGATTTGTCGAAATGCTCGAAAGTTAAATGTTCGCAAGACTCAATAATAAATTTCACAATTTCCCGCGGCGTGTAAACTACTCCGAGTTTGTCGGCATTTTTCGGATTATCTGCGATATAAAATTCCTCATAAATCAGATTCAGAAACATCCGTTTTGTGTGATGGTCGGGAATTCGTGCCGTTTTTGCCCGCATTCCAACGAGATAAAGTTTCATCTCGTTGAGAATCTCGCGTTTCAATTCGCCTTTGAAAAACGTATTGATGACGCCGCGCAACTCGGTTGCAACATTATTTTCCTCGTGAAAAACTCTCTCGTCATAAATACTAAAGAAAATTTCCTCCGTCAAAATATGTTGAACAATCATTTCTCGAATATTTTCGACTGCAAAATCAGGATTAATTGTGTTTTTACAAAAATCCCAAAATTTATTTCGCTTTTCGATATATTCTTGATTTTCACCCGTTTCGTTTAATTGCGTGATAATTTCCCGCAAAATATTTGCGAGATACGGCACTTTGATGCGATATTGCGTGAGGGAGAAACGAAATTCTTTGTCAATTTCTGTTTCGAAATTGACAAAATCGGTGAGGAATTTCTCGAATTCATCAATGTTGCGAATGTTGCATTCCGCAACTTTTTCGCCGTCTCGAATGACGATGGCTCGTTGCGAATCTTCAAAGAGAATATTATTTTGCGGATAACCAAGTTCAAATTTTTTCTCGATTTCTTTTTCGAGAATATCAAATTTGTCTTTGCTTTCCCAAAATCCCCAATCTTCGCCGAGAATATTGCGAATAGTTCCGTCAGGCCGAATGCGTTTATCTCGATATTCGATTTCTGGAATGAGACAATATTCTCTTTCGGTGCAAAAATCGCTCAATAATCGTTGAAAACAAGATTTTATTTCGGATTCTTTTTCCGCACTTCCGTATCGAATAATTTTGTCAACTTCTTTGTAATATTTTAAAATTCGTCTTCTCGCTATCATAAAAATATTTTTTTGGGCAAAGATAA
>DYQK01000235.1 GCA_020719385.1 Rikenella microfusus
TTAACCCAACTTGAAAATAAACACCCCATTCATGTCAATTTTTGTTAGAAAATTTCTAAAAATGCAGTTTTTATATGATTGATAATCAGGCAATGTACATTTTACTTGTAGCAAAAAGTCGATTTGTAGTTACCTAACATATTTGGCGGTTGATTTTTAAATACCTACATTGCGCCAAATTTATTTTTTTATGTTTATATCTAAAGTTTGCAAAAAGGACAGAATAAAAGACAAAAGCTATTTCTATTTTCGCTTAATGCGTTCATATAGAATAGGTAACAAAACTCGTCAGGAATTTATTCTCAGTCTCGGAACCCTTGCCGAACTGCCTTCGCAAAAGCATAAAATGCTTGCCGACAGAATTGAGCAAATTCTTAACAATGAAATTGATTTTTTTAATACCGACGTTCAAGTTGAAGAACTTGCAAGAAAATTCTCAATCCAAATTATTGAAAGCAAAAAAACATTTGTCAATAAAAGCATACAAAAAAACACAATCGAAGAACTTGGACAAAAGCCTGAATTTCATACTGTTGATATAAATTCCGTGATTTCTGAAAATGCAAGGGAAATCGGTGCCGAATGGCTTTCAAAACAGGCTGTGGAACAGCTTGGACTTAACGGTATTATCGAACAAAAAACAAACTCGGGAAAGCTCGTAAGTGCCTCATTGATAAGTATTATAAGCCGCATAGTTCATCCTGCAAGCGAACTCGAAACCGAGCGGTGGTTGAATGAAAACACGGCACTCAATCGGTTGTTTAATCTTGATGCAGACCAAGTCAGTCGCTACGAGTTGGGAAAAGCTGCCGAATTCCTTTATGACAATAAAGAATTCATTGAAAAAGAAATACATACAAAAATAAAAAATTTGTTTTCACTTCAAAGTAAAATTGTCATTTACGACCTGACCAACATATTTTTTGAAGGCAGAAAACAAAACTCCAAATATTGCAAGTTCGGAAGAAGCAAAGAAAAACGAAGCGATTGCAGGCTGATTTGTGTAGCCTTATTGGTTGATATTCATGGATTTATAATGTATTCGCATTTTTATTCCGGAAATCAAAGCGAACCCCAAACCCTTGCCGACGTGGTGGCGGATATCAAAAGAAAGACACCGGTTGCGAACCAATATCCTGTCATTGTGATGGATGCGGGAATCAGCACGGAGGAAAATCTGAAGGAACTTCGAGCCGGAAAACAAGACTATGTTTGCGTAAGCAGAAGTAAATTAAACAATTACGAACTTTCGGATGAAAATCCGGTAATCGTTGAAGACAATCGGAATAATAAAATTCTGCTGCAAAAAGTTATACAACAAACCAAAGACGATAATTTTATTTTCGTAAAAAGTGAGCAAAAAGCCGCCAAGGAACATTCGATGGATGAACGTTTTACGGAAAAATTTGAAAAAGAATTGGAAGAGTTCAATCGAAACCTTCAAAAAAAGGGAGCACGACGCAAATTTGCAGAAATATATCAGCGAATGGGTCGTATGAAAGAGCGAAATCATTATATTTCAGGACAATACGACATCAGTTTTACGCAAGACGAAAAACTTGGCATCGTAACTTCAATACAATGGAAACGAAAGCCCGTAAAAAACCAATACGATGGATCCTATTTTTTGAGATACTCAAATAAAGATATGACTGCCAACGAAATATGGAACATTTACAACACAATCAGAGAAGTGGAGCAAACTTTCAGAACACTGAAAACTGATTTGCAAATCAGACCGATTCATCATCAAAACGATAAAAACATTTTATCACACATATTCGTGGGAATACTTGCATATCAGATAGTTAATTCCATCCGTTTTCAATTAAAAACAACCGGGGTTACACTTTCTTGGACAAAAATTGTAGAAAAGATGAACACATATAAATCCGTAACAACAGAAATGATAACAAAAGACGGGAAAAAGATAATTTTAAAATATTGTTTACGTCCTTCGCCGTGGGTGGCGGATATTTTTGAAAAATTGAACTACAAAATACCGGCTTTTACAAAACAAAAGTTCGTAGTTACCTAATTGTATTTTTTGAAATTTTTATGTCTGGTTTTCAGATTGTTGGAAGTAAGAATTTTCAAGTTGGGTTAA
>DYQK01000029.1:0-5124 GCA_020719385.1 Rikenella microfusus
AAATTTTTATCCCCTTTGCTAAAGACAAAGGGGATTTAGAATTTAGTTAAAATTTGATAGTTTTTATTTTGAGAAATAACATAGTTTTTATTTTTTTAACTCAAAAAAACGAATTTTCTAAATTTTTTTCATTATATTTGCAGCGAAAAAATCTTAACAATTTTTTTTATGAAAATTGCTCTTATTGGTTATGGAAAGATGGGAAAAGAAATTGAAACCATCGCAAAAAATCGAAATCATTCTATTGAATTGATTATTGATGTCAATAATATCGAAAATTTTACCATTGCAAATTTGAAAAATTGCGATGTGGCAATAGAATTCACAAAACCTGACGCCGCCTATCAAAATGTTTTGAAATGTTTCGAAGCAAATTTGCCTGTCGTTTCGGGAACAACAGGATGGTTAGAAAAAATGGAGGAATGTAAGAAAATTTGTCTCGAAACAGAGAGAACTTTTTTTTACGCAACAAATTTCAGTGTTGGAGTAAATCTGGTTTTTAAATTAAATCAATTTTTTGCCCGTTTGATGAACAATTTTGAGAATTACGAGGTAACCATAGCCGAGGTTCATCATACGCAGAAACTTGATGCACCAAGCGGCACTGCGATAACATTGGCAAATGATATAATTGCAAATTTAGACCGAAAGTCGCATTGGAGTAAGGAAATTGCCGATTCTCAAGATTCCATTCCGATTCATTCCGTTCGCGAGGGAAAAGTAACAGGCACACACACAATTCGCTACGAATCAGAAATTGATTTCATTGAAATGACACATTTTGCCAAAAACAGACAAGGTTTCGCACTTGGCTCGGTTCTCGCTGCCGAATTTATCGCAAATAAAACAGGTTTCTTCTCAATGAACGATTTGTTAAAATTTTAATTTCTAAATATTTTGAAAACACAAGAGAATCTTTCTCCACAAACAACGGAAAAGAAACAATTTTTTAAAAATAAATATTTTCTTTTTGGTTTTTATGCGTTTATCTATTTGCTATTTGTTTTGTGGATAGGAAATTTTTGGTTATTACTCGGAATTCCAATTCTTTTTGACCTTTATATTTCGAAAAAAGTGAATTGGACTTTTTGGAAAAAGCAAAATGTTGAAAAACAAACAAAGTTAGTCGAATGGATTGACGCAATAATTTTTGCTGTCGTTGCGGCAACAATTATTCGCACATTTTTTATTGAGGCTTTTACAATTCCGACTCCTTCGATGGAGAAATCTTTGCTCGTAGGTGACTATTTGTTTGTGAGTAAAGTTAGTTATGGTCCCAAATTGCCCAATACGCCGCTTGCGTTTCCGTTTGCTCATCATACTTTGCCCTTCACGGAATCAACGAAATCGTATTTAGAATGGATAAAAATGCCTTATAAACGTTTATTAGGTCTTGGTGAAGTGAAAAATGACGATATTGTTGTGTTTAATTTTCCTGAAGGTGACACGGTCATCCTGACGCGGCAAGAGGAAAGTTATTACGCAGTTTGTCGAGAGGAGGGCAGAGAAAATGTTTTGCGGCGTTATCCCATTGTGGTGCGTCCTGTTGATAAACGCGAAAATTATATAAAAAGATGCGTTGCTATTGCAGGTGATACGTTAAAAATCGTTCACGGAAACGTTTTTATCAACGGTAAATCGCAGAAAAAACTTGAAAAAATGCAACACAAATATTATGTTGCGACAGATAGTTCGGGTTTAAATGCGGAACGTTTGCAGGAAATGGGTTTAAGTTTGTACGATATAAAAAAATCCCGTTTTTCGCCTTCGCAATTTATTTTTCCCTTAGAAGAGAAAAATGTTTCGAAAATAAAATCTTTTCCGAATGTTAAGTCTGTGGAGAAAATCGAAAATCCTGTCAACATTGGTGTGAAATATATTTTTCCTCACGATACGAGTTTTCATTGGAACGAAGATAATTTTGGTCCTTTGTGGATTCCCAAAAAAGGAGTAACAATTCCTTTAACGTTGAAAAATTTGCCTCTTTATCGCAGAATTATCACTGCTTATGAGTTAAATTCGTTGGAAATAAAAAATTCCGCCATTTTTATCAACGGAAAAGAAGCGAAAGAATATACTTTTAAAATGAATTATTATTTTTTGATGGGTGATAATCGGCATAATTCGGCGGATTCTCGTTTTTGGGGTTTTGTTCCCGAAGACCACGTTGTTGGAAAAGCAGTTTTTATATGGTTATCTCTTGATGCGGACAAAGAATTTTTGAGTAAAATTCGTTGGAGTAGATTGTTTAAATTTATTGGCAACGACTAACATTTTCAAAAATCTGTCAGATTTTTCAGAATTTGGCAGATTTTTTCTCAAAAAAATTTGTTTTTTCAAAAAACTTTTTTTATCTTTGCGGCGTTAAAATTTGAAAACAATGAGCAACGTTATTGAACTTCGTTTGCCCGCAAATCTTCGTTTTTCAAAACAACATATCTCCGAGATGCAAAACAAAAACCAACATTTAACCATTCGCAACACGCGCGGCGGCTGCAAATTGTTAATTGAGGCAAAAAATTTTTCATTTTCAGATGTTGACGAAGTAGAATTATTTTTACCCTCAAGTATGTCTTTCAATTCGGAGACAATTTGGGAGTCTTTTTCTGCAAAAAACGAATTAAAAATTGAGGCAAATAACGAAAAAATTTTTATCCATATGGGAAATTTCAGAAATATTGGTGATTTTACCGCACAAATTATTTCTAAACTTTGTTTTTGGAACGAACAAAAAAATTTTGGGCAAGTTTATTCCGAGACAACCGATTTTTTGCTGTCAAATAATAAAATTCGCGAGGCTGACGCCGCACTTATCTCTTTTAAAAAGTTGGTTTACAGCAAGGTGAGTAATTATGTGGTCGGAAGTCCGAATTTATGTGTGGAAATTGTTGCAAATGAAAAATCGATTTCGCATAATTTGACAAAAATGCAGGAAGATTGGGTGAATTCGGGTACAGAAGTTGGGCTGGTTGTTTGTCCTTGTGTAAAAAAATATTATCTCTTTGAAAATACAAATTCGCAAGAAATTAGTTTTTCTGTCGCGTTTTCGCATTCTCTCTTTCCCGATTTGTCTTTAAATTTCGATGAACTTTGGGAAAAAGCATTACAATTTTAAAAGTTTTTCTCAATAATTTTTATCTCTGCGTCAGTTAAATGATAAAATTTGTAAATTATTTTGTCAATTTTCTTTTCTAAATATTCTGTTTTTTCATTATTCCGCTTTTTCGAAATAATTTTCTCAACAATTTTTATTAAATTTTTTTGTTCTTCTTCAGAAACTTGCGGAATAGGAAAAATCTCAACAAATTGATTCGCCAAACGATACGCAACCTCGCCATATTTCGGAACAACTTGCTCGACATAAAACGCAATAACCTTAGAATTTAATATCGCAAGCAAAAATTTCGAAAACAAATTTGCAACAATAAACGCCGTGCTGTCTAAAAGATAAAATTCCGAAGGCACAAACGAAAACTTCGGCTGTTGCGTCACGCGTTGCCAAACAATTTTTTCACTTTCCAACGAGTCATAATATCCACAACTTCGCAATTCCCACCAATAATCGCCCTGCGCGTAACGTTTATACAACCCTTTTCGCTGCTTTTCAGGAATATTTTCTCCAACATTTTTCAAATATTCGTAAATTGCAGGATAAGTTTTTTCAAAAAACGTTTCTGCATTTTCATTTTTGCGATACTTGTTTGTCCAACCGTTTTTCACCGAAATCAACCACAAATTCGCAAATTCATAAAAATAAGGTTCAATATCTTTGCCTCGCAAAATGGGTTTTATCACATCAAAACTTTTAGAATCGATTTTTATCAAATTATTTCTCGTTTTTTCATCAATAATAAACGCCTTATTAAAACCTGTAATTATTCCAAAAAAAGTTTTTATTCCAAATTTTTTCAACGGAATTCCGTTTTTTTCGATTTTTTCTCTCAATTTCTCCAAAATATTTTCAGCAATCACCCAATTTTCTGCCGAAAAATTACAAGTTTTCACACAATTTTTTTCGAAATATTCCGCAATATTATCTCTCTTCGCAAAATTATTTTTAACATAACACGCAAAAGTTTGTGATTCGAAAAATTTTGTCTTCTGAAATATCAAAATATTCGTATCAACGGTTGCTGATTCAAAAATTTTATTGCCCCCAAAATCAATTATTTTCAACGGATTCGTATTTTTGATAAAATATTCTCGCAATTTTTTCCCATAACCCGCTCGCATCCATTTGTTTGAGGTAATAAAACTCAAAACGCCGTTATTTTTTAACAAAAAATTTCCTTTCTCATAAAATAAACAATAAATATCGCCTGTTTTTGCAAAAGTTTCGAAATTTTGCTTCTCAATAATTTGCTTTTCTCTCGCCGCCATTTTCGAAATTCGATAAAAAGGAGGATTTCCTAAAACAATATCAAATTTTCCGTTGATTTTTTTCGAGAGAAAATTGCCATTTTCAATTTTAAAATTCATTTTTTCACTTTTCGCAGACAAAAAAAGCCGCAATTTAGCAATTTGCACAGCCATTTTTTCAATATCGATTCCAAAAATAGAATTTTCAATAATATTTTTTTTGATTTCTGAACAATTTGGTTTTTCATTTTTCAAAAACGCAAAAAATTCCTTGAGATAAAAAATTTCCTGCAACAAACCAATCGAAAAAGCACCGCTTCCAAGCGAGGGGTCAAAAATTTTAACTTCGTCAAGCAGTTTTTCAATTTTTTCTAAATTTTCGAAACTCAAATTTTCTGCATTTTTTTTGCGAATCAAATTTTCAAAAACTTTTTTTTCGCAATTTTTGATGTTTGAAAACAAATACTCAATTAAACTTTCTTGCGACAAATATTGCACAATTTCCTTCGAAGTATAAAAAGTTCCTTTTTTTTTGTTATTTTCGAGTAAATTTTCAAAAATATAACTTAAAATTTCAGGATTTATCGCAAAAATTTTTTCATTCGCAGAATTTTCATTGACCGAAAACGGGAAAATATTTAAAAAATCGAAAAATTGGGGAATTAAATTTTCGAAATGTTGAGAAAAAATTAAATTTTTTTTGAAATGAAATGTTTTTTTCTGCAAAAAATATCGAAAAATAATTTTGAGAAGTAAATTTTTCAC
>DYQK01000029.1:5224-10249 GCA_020719385.1 Rikenella microfusus
TTCACTTTTTTTTCATTTTTTTCGAAATGTGCAATTGAATTGACAAAATTTTCGTAATAATTTTTAAATTCTGTGAAAAATTCTTTGTTTAATTTTTCGACAGAGAATATTTCTGAAATTTTTTCGGGAGAAATATTTTTTTCTTTGCAAAGAAGAACAAATTTTTCGGCAGGAATATTAATTTTTTCATTCTTTCCCAAGAGAAAAGAATTTTTTTTCACCTCAAAAAAATTTTTTGTGAGAAAAGAAAACTCGTAAGAATCGCAATTTGAGGGCGAAAGAAAAATAATAAACGCAAATTTTTCAGAATTTAACATTTTTTTGAGAAATTGTTGCATTAAAAAATAATTTTCTGAAGTTTTAACGTTGTTTTGCAGCAAAATTTCATAACAAAAAATATTTAACGACTCAATTTTTCCCAAAATTTCAACTTTTTGAAAAAATTTTTTATCATTTTCTGAAAAATTTTGATAAGATTCGGTTTGAGAGATAAATTTTTTTTTGAAAATTTGCGAAAAAACATTTTTTACAAATATTTCTCTGTTATATTTTTGCGAAAAAGTATGTTGAAAAAGTTTAATTTTAGACATTTTTATTGAAAAATAAAATTATAATTTTTGAACTTCACTAATAATTGACTTTTTTACTTTTGCCCACGTAATTTTTTTATCAAAAATCAAGGGTTGCGGATTATTTTCTGCTTCGAGAAAATAAGTTAAACTTTTTATTAAGTGAAAAATTGTTGTGTGTTGATATTTTTGTTGATAAAAATCGAGCAATTCGGGTAAAGAAAAAATTTTCAACAGAAAATGTAAATCATAAAAATCTTTTTTCATACCTCGCCCAGCAATTGCATCTAATTTCATCGCAGCAATATCTCGAATATCTGCCAAACGAATCGATTCCTGAATTAAAAATGGATAATTAAAACCATATTTGAATCGAATAAAATCAACTTGCACACCGTTTATGGATGTTATTAAAGTGTTTGTACGTTCCAATTCAACACGAAATGAAGGAAAATCATCTTCTAATTCTGATTTTAACAAAGATGTGTCGAAAGGCAAATTTGCAAACATATCCAAATCAACAGAAATACGGTGTCCAATTTGCAACGCAAGAGAAGTTCCACCTACTAGAACAAAATTCTGTAAGTAAGTTTTTGACATTAAAAAATTTAATAATTCCAATGTGTTGGCATTAAGTGTCGTTTTGTGTAACATCGAAATTTATGTTTAGGAATTTTAAAATAAACTACGCAGAAAGAAAAAATCAATGAGTCCATATAACGAAATCGAACAATACGTTTTGCAATGTACGAATGTCCATAAAAAGCGAGCAAATTTTTAAAATCTGTCCAATTTCCACGAGATAAAATTCGTTCAATAATATAAGAAGAATGTTGAAAAGCATCAAGTTGCGAAACATCAACATCCCAAAACAATTCAGAGGGTAAACCAAATAAAATTTTATGATTTTTATTTATCATAAATTTTTTTCTAAACTTTGAAAACTAAAACGGTAACATCGTCAGTTTGATGCTGTTTATTTTTCCATTCTAAATGTTTTTGGTGCAAAATTTCTTTCACTCTCGAAAGCGAAGTTTCTGTTTTCAACGTCTCAATTAAAAAAGAGATAAAGTTTTTTTTCATAAATTTCAAATATTTATCGGTGCCGCCGAATTGGTCGGGATAGCCGTCTGACGAGAGACAATAAACATCATCGGGCAAAATTGCGATTTCCGTGTCTGTGAAAGGAAATTCTTTGACGTGAATTCCTACAGGATTTTTCACAGGTTTAAATTCTGTTACCTCGAAGTTGCGAATTTGATACAAAGATTGATTCGCACCTGCAAAAATCAACGAGTTTGAGCGTTTAAAAATTTGACAAAACGCAACATCCATTCCATCGTGAGAGATTTTATTTTCATACGACTGTCGAAGGGAAGTTTTCACTCTCTTTCGCAATTCTTCAAGCACTTCTGACGGTTTGAAATGTTGGTTTTTGGCAGTTATCTCGTTTAAAAACGCAATTCCAAGCATAGAGACAAATGCTCCAGGCACACCGTGCCCCGTGCAGTCGGCGAGTGCGAGAAATATTTGTTCATCAGATTCTTTGACCCAATAAAAATCTCCCGAAACAATATTGCGAGGCAGGTAAAGTAACCCGAAATCTGTGAAAGAATTTGCAAAAATCTCAAGCGGCGGTAACATTGCGGTTTGGATTCGTTGTGCGTAGGCGATGCTGTCGGTAATTTCTTTGTGTCGCAGTTCAATATCGCGTCTCAGGGCATCGATTCGTTCTTTTTCCTTGTGAATAGCAATACTTTGGTCCCAAAGTTTTTTATTTTTTAATTTAAAATTTTCTTTTTCTGCCTCTAAATTTTCTTTTTCCTGTGCTAAAATTCTTAATTGCGTTTCAACATTTTCTGTTGAAAACGGAATTTGACTTTTATTTTCTGTTTCGCGATGTTTTTCTTGCGAAAAAACGTTTCGATTTTTATAATTCTCAAGCAAAAAGTTTAATCTTTTCACTTCTGCTTCGAGATATAAAATTTTTTGCTCGAAATTTTCTAAAATATTTTTATATTGCTGTAGCGGAATCGTTTTTCGATATTTTTTTCGCAAGAAAAGAATCATTCCGACAGCAAAAAATAAACAAATGATAGAAATAATAAATAAAATTTGAAAAAAATTCATTGAAAAAAATTATTTGGTTAATAAATTTCCTGTAGAATCGAGTTTTGTAAGCATAATATTGTAAAATCTTTCGTACAAAGTTTTTGCGGACAAGATAGTTACGTTTCCATTTTGCGAGAAATGTATTGCTGCATTGACCGTTCTCATCGGTTGCACCATATTTTCTCGAATTGTTTGCCCATTTCCATCGACAATGTGAAAAGTAGAGCGAACATTTCGTTTTAAATAAATATCATACCAAGAAAAATCTTCTGAATCGAAGTTTAATTCCGAAGACAAAAGATAATAAAGATGATTATTCGGATTTTCTGTCCCGAAAAGTAAAATCGTATTTGTCAATTCTTTAGGTTTTTTGATGTTTCCCCACAAAAGTTCACCATTTTTGTTCAAACAAAGAAAAAAATTCTCTAAACCGCCTGTTGAAATTTGAAAAAATACGTTTACAAAACACAAATTATTGGACGTTTGATTAATTTTATTGAGATAAAAATTGTAAGAATTCGTTTTTACGTTATAAAAATAATCTTTGTGTAGCAAATTTCCATTCACTGAATAAACAAAAGTAAAAAAACTGTCTATCTCATTATTTGACTCTTGGGCTAGAAAAATCAAATTATCATTGGCAAGTTGAAAAACTCCCGATATTAAATTTTTATTTGCAGGCAAACTCCATTCGTAAAAATTTTTCATTTGTCCCGAAGGATTATATTCCTCGTAATGAAATATTTTTTCGCCCAAATAATTTTCACCCAAATAAATAACAACCGAATTTCCTGCTGAATTTATTCCCAAAAAACCGAGGTAACACGACGAATCGGGAATAAAAAATGATGGAGAAAACGAAGTTAGCAATTTCCCTTGCGGTGAAATATGCAACAAATTGGCAATACCATTGTACTTAAAAACAATAACGAAATTATTTGTCGGAGAAATCGAAAATGTAAATTGTTGTAAAGAATCGAAGTTTTGGGGTTTTTGCGGAAAAAAATTTTTGAGTTTTTCGATAAAATGAACCTCGCCTTTCACAGAAATTTTTGTGAAATACATTGTGTCATTTTTTTCGCCGAAGAAGTAAAAATTGTCATCTAAAACTACCACGTCTGACGCAAGTCTGATGTCGTAAAAAATGGCGGATTCCTCGGTATAATCGGGAATCGGCATTTCGTCAGGTTTGCAGGAAAAAATAAATATACAAAAAATCAAAAAAAAGGTTAAATTTTTCATAAAATTTTAATATTTCTGTTTAATTCGATGAAACAAAGTATAAGTAATTCCGAGAGAAAGTTCAAAAGAATGCAGTCGAATGTCATCGGAAACGAATTGTCGTTCTAAGATAATTTTCGGGTCTAAATAACGATTTTCGGGTTTTGAGTAATCTTGCAAAGCATAATTATATCGCAAATCTGCAAAGAAACAAAAATTATTTCTGCGAAATTCTATCATTATTCCTGCGAAGAGACTTGAATAATAGCCGTTTCGGTAATTGTTGGGCAATGTGCCGCTCTCTGTTGGACCGCCGCCGATGGGTTTTCCGCCTGGGTTATTGACAGTAAATGTTGTTGAGAGTTCATATTCAGATTGCGAATAAACGGTGAAACTGCCGCCACCAAATAACCAAAAATATACGCTGCGAAAGTGAAAAGGGCTAAAAGCGAGTGAAACGGGAATTTTTACTTGCCGCAAAGTTTCTATATAATCGATTTCAACGGTTTCATTGCGTGTGGAAAACCATTTTTCGAAAGAATTGGTTTGATAATTCACTTCCATATTGAGTGTAAATCGTTTTGAGAAATAATATCGAGCAAAAAAACTAACCATTGGCGGGTCGTCAGTAATATAAGGTTCGGACATATCTGCCGTATCTAAGAGTGAACGGGCTTTTTTTACCTCGACTAACAAAGAACTTATGCCCATTTTTGCCCCGACATCGAGAGTTGACAAAACTTCAAAACGGTCAATTTGATGAGTAAAAGCAGCAGGGTCAATTCCGTAATTGGCTCGAAAATTCGGATTTGAACGCAAAATTTTATAAATTAATTTATTTCCCTCCTCTATTTCATCAATTTCGAAATACGAAGCGGCTAATATTTTATAAACTTGCTCAAGTTCTTGCTTGTTGTAAGGACATTGCGAGAGTTTTGTCTGCAAAAGTTTAATTACCGAATCGTGTTGCCCGTTTTCGTGCAATTCTCTTGCCACTCGCAACGCTTCGAGACAATTTTCTTGACTTTTGAGTTGCAAAAAACAAATAAAAAAACATAAAATCGAAAAAAATTTTTTCATTTTTTCTTATTTTTCAAAATTAGTTCACTATAAATTCCTGAAT
>DYQK01000029.1:10349-31002 GCA_020719385.1 Rikenella microfusus
TCAGAAAAAATTATAATTTTTCACTTTGCAAAGATAAAAAAATTATTTGTTTTAATCAAAATTCTCGAAAGATTTTTGTTTTTGCCGCACAATTTTTTACAAAAGTACTCGAAAATTTTTGAAAAAAATTTTTCACAGAAAAAACTTTGACAGCATTTTAACGCTGTCAAAATTTAAAATCTCAAAAAAATATTTAGAATTTTCCGAATTTGAGCGTCATTCCTGTCGAGAAGTTTCTCAAAACGTCTTTTTTGTTGTTGGGCAAACTTACGTCAGGGGCAAAGCGGTAATGTACGTCAAAGGCTACGCGAAAGTGTTTAAAAACGTTTAATTCTATTTCTGCTCCTGGTTCGATGACCCAAATAAATTCAGTTTTAACGATTTTGTCGGGGTCGTTGTTCCAATCGTCGTCGTCCCAGTTGTGATTTTTTTCTTTCCAATCGAGTTTTTTCACATAACTTGCTCCGCCGATTCCACAAAATATCGGAAAAGATACGTGAATCGGAAATTTGGGAAGTAAAATTGGCTCGAAAAATAAACCTGCGTAACCGCCTTGAACTCCGTAATCGTAATTATACGAGGTATCGAATTTTGGTTCTTGCACAAAACCATATACGCCGAGTCCGACAGCAACTTTGTGATTAAAAATTGCTCCTGCACGGAAACCAAAATCCCAATTATATTTCCCGTCAACGTTGCCGTATTTTACATTGATTCCGCCGTAGCCGCCGATGGTGTAATTTGAACTCAAAAGAGTGCGAATCTCAGAATCAGGAGATTTTTGTTGCGTTGAATCTTGTTGTGCAAAGATAAAAGTGCAAAAAAATACACTTATCAAAATTAAAATGTTGCGTTTCATTGTACAAAATTTTTAAAAATGTTATGAAAAAAAAAGTTAAAATTTTCCAAATTTGAAACAAAAACCAAAAAGAAAATTGTTTAAATGTTTAACTTCATCAACTATTGGGGAATGTGTTGCAAAAAGTTCGTTTGTTAATTTAATATCGAGATTTGAAGTGTAGCGATAATAACCGCCGCAGCCGAATCTCAAAAATTTAAACACATTCACTTCGATTTCGATTCCTGTTTCTGCTACGAAAAAGGCTTGTGCGTCTCTGTTGGTTTTTAATTCGGGATGATTTTCGAAAACGGATTTTCTATAACCGACTCCGCCTGCTCCGATTAATGTTGGTAAAGTGAAATGTACGACAGAATTGGAAAAAAATATGGGTTCGAGAGTTAAACCGCCGTAGCCGCCTGCGATAGAGTTGCTTGTATTTGAATTAAAACCGATTCCGCAGACTCCGATAGCGAATTTTCTGTTTATTATCCAAGCGAATTTGCCGCCATTAGCGAAAATATCTTTGTCATTAAAGGTTTCGTATCGGTAACACAACGCACCGTAGCCGCCGTGCGTCTGAATTGACGAAAAAATAGTTCGCATCTCGTCATTTTTTTGTATAGAATCTTTTTGTGCAAAGACAAAAAAGTGAAAAATACACAAAAATATCGTTGTAAAAAGTTTCGTACTCATAAAATTGAAAGTTTAAAAGGTATAAAATAATGAAATTCCAAAATCAATATTGCTGTTTCGCATCATAAAAGGAATATTTATCTCGTAATAAGGTTTATAATCAAAGACTAATGTTAGCGGCAAGTTTAAAAAATGATATTCTAACCCCAGATTCGCATCAACACCAAAACCAAAAGAAAAAATTTTCTCGTAATAAGTATTGCCATTGATAGTTATCTCCTCGCTGCTGATAGTTTTGTACCCAAAATGAACGCCATAACCGTAATAAAAAAATAAATTATTTGTCAATTTCATCGAAATGGGTTGATGAAATTGTCGTAAAAGAGTAAATTGCAACCCTCCAAACTTAAAACCTAAACGTGCTTCGATGGCTTTTTCGTCATTCATAAAACGTTTATAACAAATTCCTGACTCCTCGCCGAGTCGGATTCCTGCTGCTCGGTTATAATCTTGCGAAAAAACGTAAATGTTCAGAAATAAAAACGTTATAAATAAAAAATATCTCATAAATTTCTGTTTAATTTTAATTTTCATTTATCAATGACAAAAAAAAAAATTGTAAGTTGCAAAAAGAATCGAAATTTTCTGAATTTTTTCGCAAAAAAGTAAAATTTTTCACAAAAATTTGCAAATCAAAAAAATTTGCGGTATATTTGCCGCAAAAATATTTTTAAAATGGAGACAAATTTTTTTTCATACGAACATTTAAAAACTTTTCTCGTCTCTTCTGCGGTGGTGCGACTTTTGAAAAAAGAAAATGCCGCTTTGATAATTAGTTTTCTGTTTCGCGAATTTAAACAAACAAATAATTTCTCTTCGATTTCGAAAAATTATGATTTAGTCCGCAGACTTTCGGAATTTCTCTACGAGATAAACGAAGTTGAGGAAATGGCCGAGGCAGAGGAAAAAGCAAAAAATTATATTGAAGAATGGAGTAATAACGGAATAATTTTGCAATATCCCAGCAACACTACTGACGAGAAACTTCACGAACTCACGCCGACCACCGAGAAAGCAATTTTAATTGTCGAAAGTTTAAAACCACGCGAGTTTGTCGGAATGGAATCTCGTTTTTCAGATATTTTAAATCGGTTAAATAATGTTGTTCGCGAGAGTACCACCGAGCCTGAACAAAAAATTCAGGAATTAGAGCAGGAAAAACAAAAAATTCAGGAAAAAATTGACAAAATTAAAAATGGCGAGAAAATTGAAACTCTCACCGAAATTCAACTTCTTGAGCGTTATAATGAAATTGTAAATAACACAAAAGAATTGTTATCTGATTTTCGAGAAGTAGAGCAAAATTTCAAAAAAATTGCGAAAGAGATTTATAATCAACAGATTGACAATTTTAACAAAGAGCGAAAAATTTTAAAAGGCAAAATTCTTGAGTTTGTCTTAGACGAATCTTATAAGTTAAAAGAATCGTTGCAGGGGAAGAGTTTTTATGCTTTTTGGAATTATCTCGCACAAAGCAGCGAGGAACGAAATATTTACACTCTCGCAAATGACGTTTTGAAAATTTTAAACGAGCGAAATATTCCTGTTCAAGATAAATTTTTGCAGAATATTCGATTTTTTCTGTTCAAAGAAGGGCAAAAAATTGTGAAGGCAAACAATTCGATGATGGAAAAATTGAGTAAAGTATTGACGACAAAAAATCTCACCGAACATTTAAAAGAAATTGAGTTGACAAAAGAAATTCAGCAATTAGCGATGAAACTGGTTGAAAATCCGCCGAAAAACGACCATTTTTTTGAAATCGAGTTTCGTCCCGACATTAATTTGCTCTTAGACCGCCCTGCACAATTTAACGAACCTGAAGAGGAAATGCTTTACGAAAGCGAGATTAAGGAAAACTTTTTGCAGCAAAACGAGACAATAGTTTTGAATCAAGATTCTAATCTCATTGACCCAAAAATTCTTTTGGAAAATATTTTTTCGTTTTTGAAACACAAAAAAAACGCAAGTTTAGATGAAATTTTGCAGAAATATCCGCTGCAAAGTGGTCTTGCCGAGTTGTTGCAATATTATTTTTTGTCTGACAAAATAGAAAGCGAAATTGTTGATAATCAAACAGATAAAATTGTTCTGAATAAAGAAAAAAATCGCGAAATCGAAATTCCCAAACTAATTTTTTCAAAATAAAAATTTATGAACGCACAAAATCAAGAGTTAATATCAGTTATTTTGCAAAAATTTGATATTTTATTTTCAAATACTGATGCAGAAACTGTCGCAATTTTGAATCAACATTTAGCGAAGATGATGCCGCAAAGTGAAAATCCACAGGTAAAACTAAATGTTGGGTGGGGATATTCGAAAAGAGATTTTATTTTTGATATAGGTTTGTCTATTTTTACTTCTCCGTTGTTAGTTAAACAGGTGGAAAAAACTTTTTTATCCGATATTGATGAAAATCTGTTCAATATTCCCAAAAATATTTCTGAAAAATTGGGAATATTTTTAAATTTATCTCAAGATGTTGAGACGTTAAAACTCATTGAGGAAGGTATAAGTTTTGCCGCTGAGGATATTAAGATGAAAGTTAAACTTGGTTTTTATCCGCCAATTGCACTTGCTCCCGAAATGGGGGCATTTAATTTTTCAATTAAAACGTTTTTAAAAAAATAAAAACCGTATGAAAAAAGATATGTGTCAGAAATGTAAAAAATACACTTTTGTAGAAAAGCATCATATTTTACCAAAATCTATTTTTGGAGAAGGAGAAACTATATATTTATGTCCGACTTGTCATTCGGAATTTCATTATGAAGTTTTGGGTGTGGAAAATGCGAAAAATACAGATATGGTTTTTCATATTTATACGTTTCGAAAATGGTTGTGCGGTTTATCAATTTTCGCAATTTTATTTGGAATTTCTTTGTATTTCGATTTTTTCAAAATAAAAAACTTTTTTAATTTCTAAAATGATACAAAAAGACAATATTCTCGAATATGCTCACTTGATAATTAAACTTTTGCAAGGAGTAATTTACGATGACGACCAAAAAATTTGGAACGATTTATATAATTTTCAGTCAAAATTGAAGCAATATTTCGCTCAAATCGGGATAGAATTTTATTTTGACGCACAAAACGGCTTCGCCTACATCAGTCAACCCGATTATGAAGGTGCTGATTCAGAAATTTCTGTCCCGCGACTCGTTAAAAGAATTCCTCTTTCCTACGAGGTAACGATGTTGCTGGTCGTTTTGCGAGAAATCCTCGACGAATTCGATTCCAACGACTTAGTAAACAAAAAATGTTTCATCACGCGAAAGGAATTGAGAGAAAAAGCACAAACTTTTTTCAAAGATAAAACCAACAAAACCAAACTTTTGCAAGAAATCGGCACACATATCAATAAATGTGCAGATTTAGGGTTTTTAAAATTAATTTCCGAAGGAACAAAAAAAGATTCTGACGGCAAAGACGGAGCAACAGATGACGAATTTGAAATTAAACGAATCGTAAAAGCAAAAATCTCCGTTGAAAAACTCGAACAAATTAAAACCAAACTCAACGAAATTGTAAATTATGCTAACAACTCTAATGGGAACGCCTAACGCCGAGGCAGGGTTTCGACTTTCATATTTGGAAATTTATAATTGGGGAACTTTCGACAACAAAGTTTACAAAATCGCACCCAACGGACAAACAGGCGTTTTGACAGGCGAAAACGGTGCAGGAAAAACTACACTCGCACACGCAATTATGACGCTTTTAGTGAAAAATCATAATCGTTTGTTTAATCAAGCAGATACAAACGAAACAGGCGAGAGAAACGAAAAAAAATATTTTCACGGAAATATCGGATATTTAAGAAACGAAAACGGACAAATCATCCCGAATAATTTGCGAAGCGGTGAGAAACATTTTTCAATTTTGCTTGGTTTTTTTTCTAACACAGAAACTAAAGGAATTACTCTCGCTCAAGTGCGATATTACCGCAATTCGAAACTCGAAATTGATTATATCTTCTCAAATAACGCACTCTCGATTTCGGAACACTTCGCAAATCTCGACAACAAAGGCGAATGGAAGAAAAAGTTAAAACTTTCGCAAAAAGTTGATATTTTCGATTCTTTCGAGAGATATTATCAAACTTTTCTCAAACAATTCGGAATCGGCGACAAGGCGATGGAATTGTTTGCAAAAATGTTCGACACAAAAGCACTCGGCAACGTCAATAAATTTATTCGCGAAAAAATGCTTGAAGACACAAGTGCCGAAGAGGAATTTCAAAATCTGTACAAAAGTTATGGCGAGTTGATGAGTATTCAAAATCAAATCGAAAGAGCGGAGAAAGAGTTGGAATTCTTGTTGCCTATCAAAGAGAAATCGCAAGTTTTTGAGGAAATTCGCTACTCGGTGGGCAGTAAAGAAATTATCCGAGACGCAATTCCGAAGTTTTTTGCCTCGAAAAAAATCGAGTTTCTCAACATCGCAAAAGAAAATAAAAATATCGACATTTCTCGAAAAAAAGAAAAAATCGAGAAAGTTGAAAACGAATTGAAAAAAATTAACGAAAATTTGTTTGCGTTGTACGGTGAAATTAGTAAAAACGACATTTCTC
The DNA here is from genome assembly GCA_020719385.1 of Rikenella microfusus. Classification (GTDB taxonomy): domain Bacteria; phylum Bacteroidota; class Bacteroidia; order Bacteroidales; family DYQK01; genus DYQK01. Next base: position 16,463 of record DYQK01000029.1, read on the forward strand.
AACAACTAAAAGATTTGAGACAAAAAATTAAAGATTTAAACGAATTGATGATTCGCAAAACGACCAACGCACAGGAATATTGCAAGTTGGCTCAAATTTGCGATTTTACGACAGATTTATTGACGCCCGCCGATTTATCTGACGATGACGAAATGATTTTTCTCAAAACTTTGAAAGACGCAAAACAGAAAAAAGAGTTAAAAATGGAGGAAATTGAGAAGTTGGCTGTTAGTAAAAGTAAAAAACTTGAGGAAATTTCTAAACTTGAAGACGCAAAAGACAAAATAAATTACGAGTTAAATTATCTTTCGCAAAACGAAAGTCGGATTCGCGACCGTTTGGCAGAGATTCGCAGCGAAATTGCAAAATATCTCGGTGTGAAAAGAGAAAATATTCCTTTTGCGGCAGAGTTAATAAAAGTTAAATTATCTGAAAAAAAATGGGAAACTGCTTTAGAAAAGTTGTTGCGAAACTTTGCGATGTCGCTTCTTGTTGCACCGAAATATTATTCGGAAGTTACGAAATATGTCAATTCGAACAATTTACGAGGAAAATTGGTTTATTTTCGCACAGATAATATCGATTTTCGAAGTTTTTCGCAACCAAATAAAAATTCTGTCATCGAGAAACTCGAAATCAAAGAGAATCCCGATTTTGAACGTTGGTTAGAAACGTATATTTCGAAAAATTTCAATTATACTTGCACCAACAATATGCAGGAATTTGAACGTTACCCGAAAGCCTTGACCGAAACGGGGTTGATGAAAAATGAAAATCGCCACGAAAAAGATGATTCTGCAAAATCGTTGGACAAACATAATTTTATTCTTGGTTGGGATAATAGCGAAACGATTAATTTTCTCATCGAAGAAGGTAAAAAAATGTTTGAAAAAATCGAAATTCTGCGTTCGGACATCAAAGAAATTGAGAAGAAACAGAAAATTTTGAAACTTGACATCGAAAATCTCGACAAATTAATCAATACTTCAACTTTCGACAGCATAAATTGGAAACCGTTGATAAAACAAATGAACGAAAATGAGGAGAAATATAAACAACTTCTCGAAAGTTCCGAGCCGTTGAAAACGTTAGAAAATCAAATTAGGGAGATTCAGGAAACGGTAATTCCAAAAAAACAGCACGAAAAAGATAATTTGATTCGAGAAATCGAAAATCTTTACCGCGATTTGCGAGAATTTGAAAATCAAACGCAACAATGCGAACACGTAATTTCTTCGCACAAAACCGTTGTTTTAGAGGAATATGAAAATTTATTTTTGCCGTATCTCAAAAATTATTCTTTCTCTCTTGAGAATATCGAAAAAAGCAGCGAGGAAATTTTTGAGAAAATTGAACGCGAGATTCGTCTCGAAACTTCGAAACTTGAAAAGTTAAAAAGCGAGATAGAAAATCAAATGCGGGAATATAAAAATCCGTCAGACGAGGAATTGCACAAAAAATTTCCTTCTTGGTCCGCCGATGTCTTTGATTTTGCAACATTTATCGACCATCGGGCAAAATTTATTCGCAAATACGATGACGTTTTCGAAAACGGTTTGCCACAATTAAAAGAAAAATTTAACGAAAAATTTGACGAAGACGTTTATTTGCAAATTACGTATTTTCGCGATTATTTCGAAATTAAACAACAGGAAATTAAAAATAAAATTGACGAATTAAATCAGTCGCTTGTTGAAGTGGATTATAATTCTTCTCCAAATACGTTTTTGCAGATAAAATGGAACGACAAAAACCTTGATAATAAAGAAGTTACAGATTTCAAAAAAGAACTTCGAGAGATTATCTCTGCCATTTCCATCGAATTTGCAGACAAAACTTATAAACTTTCGCTTGAGAAGATTAAAACATTGATAAATTATCTCAACGAAGACGACCAACGCAGAAAACGAATTATTGATGTGAAAAATTGGTTAACTTTTGCCGCTGACGAGGTTTATCGGGCAGATAACATTTTGCGACGTTATTATGAGGATATGAGTGGAATGTCAACAGGCGAAAAAGCAAAATTGACTTATACTATTTTTGCGTCTGCAATTTTAAATCAGTTTAACATTCATTTGAAAGAGGTGCGTGAGAAATCTTTTCGTTTTGTTGTCGTTGATGAGATTTTTAAAGGTGTTGACCGTCCCAATGCGGAATATATTATGCAACTTTTCGAGAAATTGCAATTACAAATGTTAGTCGTTACGCCGAATGAGAAAATTGATGTTATTGAAGACTTTGTTCGTTCAGTTCATTGGGTGAAAAAAGACGGAAATACTTCGAAAGTCTATAACATGACGATTCTCGAATATCAAAATTTGAGTAAAAACAAATAAACTTTTCAAAAAAATGGAACAATTAATTTACCGCATCGTTATTGATGAGCAAATTTGCAACGGAAAACCAATTATTCGTGGCAAAAGAATTACAGTTGAGACAATTTTAGAATTTCTAACTGCAGGCGACAGTGTTGAAGAAATTTTATTTCAATATCCTTCACTCGAAAAAGAGGATATTTCTGCGTGTTTGCAATTTGCCTTAGAGTTAATGAAACATAATTACGTTGTAAAAACATTTGCATATGCCTAAATTTTTGATTGACGTAAATTTGCCTTATCATTTTTCATTGTGGAATTCAGAAAATTACATTCATCAGATAGACATTAACGACTTCTCAATTGATGAACAAATATTTTTGCGTGTTTGCAATTCTAAAAACTTTACTTCTTTGTTTTTTTCGAAAAATCAAAAACTGAACTTTTTATTTTCGTTAAAAAATCAACATTTCGCAAATTTATTTCAATAGAAAATTCTCTCGTCTGAATTTTTTTCTTTGTACAAAGACGAATCCCATATAAATCAACTTCGCTATATGCTTGATAATCAATAGTTTCGACAACTTCGCCTTGTATAATCTTCTCGGTACGCAACTTTAGCCGCAAATTTGAATCGTAATAATTTGCAAATCGAACCGAACCTTGCGTTACAACGGTAATTTTGTCTACAGGTTTTCCATTTAAACTTGTCTGCTCGACACTGCAAATTACAATTTTCATTTTTTTATAAAAAATCTCAGGCACTAAATAAGTTTGATATTGCATTTCAAAAATCAAATTTTTGTCATTCTGCAAAACGCAAGACTGCGAAGTGCTGTCAAAAATCATTTTTCCATCAAAAATTTCTTTTTGCACAAAAACATAACCTTTGTAAACAAACAAATTTTCAGGTTTATTGGTCGAAGGATTTTGAAAAATCGAATCAAAAAAATATTCCTGCGGCGGAAGAAACGAATCTATCGTTATGTATGAAACAAAAGGACGATTATTCTCCCATTTTACTTTTTTTTGCTTAAATTTTCGAAAATAAATACTCGTATCAAACGAACTTTTTAACGTATCTTTTTTTGCAAACATAAAAATTAACTTCGCATATTTTTCATTTGACAGAAAATATTGAATTCCTTGCGTCTCAATAGTTTGATTTTGCAGCGAATAAATTGCAGAAAATTCTACCGTTAAATTTTCGATGTTGCGAATCTTCGATTCTCCACCCAAACTATCCAGATAAGAATCCATAATCATTTGTGCTTCCTGCTTCATTTGTTGCAACGAATCGGTTTGCGAAAATATCGTTTTTACAGCGAAAATAAAAATCGAAAAAAGTAAAATTTTTTTCATAAAATAAAAATTTTGAGGCAAAAATACAAAAAAACGTGCATAAAACAAATTTTTCACAAAAAATATCTGTGTTTTTATTTTAAATTAAAAATTTTTCATATCTTTGTGAAAATTTTAATGAAAAATTTATGAAAATTCTAAAAATTTTTTTCTTTATTGGAATTTTGTTTTCTGCTTGCGGACAAAAGACGAGTAATTTTAAAAGTGACGCATCTTATGACTTTACTTCTGCGAAAGAAATTCCGCCGCCGCTTTCTTCTGAAGTTGATGAATTAAAACTTACAGGCGAAAAAGACAAAGTTGAAAATATTCCGCAAAAATTAATTAAAATTGCGACAATTTCTGTTGAAGTGAACGATTATAAAACGTCAAGACCGTTGATTTTGCAGACAGTTCAGAAATACAAAGGTTATATTTCGGGAGAAAGTGAAAATCGATATTCGAGTCAAATTTCCAATTCGTTTACGATTCGTGTTCCGAAGGAGAATTTCGATTCTTTGCTCGAAGAAATTTCTACCCTCGCAAAAGAAGTAACTTCGAAAAATGTTAATTTACAAGATGTTACCGAAGAATTTATTGATATTTCCTCGCGGCTTCGCAATAAAAAAGAAGTTGAAAAGCAATATCTCGAAATTTTGAAATCGGCAAAAACGATTCAAGATATTTTGGCAGTTAACGAACAAATTCGGCAAATTCGCGAGGAAATTGACGCAAAAGAAGGCAGACTCAAGTATCTCGAAAGTCAAACTTCGTTTAGCACTATCAATTTAAGCGTTTATCAACACCTCGGCACCGATTACGGCTTTTTCAACAAAATTATTGACGGAATAAAAGGTGGTTGGCAAGGTTTATTGGTTTTTATTGTCGGACTTTTTTATCTCTGGCCGTTTTGGCTGATATTAGGTGCAATTTTTTACTTTGTTCGCCGTTATTTGAAACGAAAAAAAATGAACAAACAACTTGAAAATCAAGAAGTTAAGAAGGAACAAGTTTAGATTTCGACTAATAAATTACAGCCTCTTGTTTCAGAATTGTCAAATCTGCCTAAAACTTCGAAACTGCCGTCTTCAAAGTTTTTTCCTAAATCTTGCGTTTCAATAAAACTGCACGAATATAAATTTGCCAAGTCAATAACGTTGATGCCGCCATTTTGATTCGCAGACAAATACTCGAAAGGTGAATAAATATTGCGAATTTTCACCTTCATCCAGTCGGGACAAAAAAATTTCCCTTCGCCTTTCGAGTATGCTTGCGACAACAATTCGGTCATTCCATATTCTGAATGAATTTGCGAAAGTTTAAAATTTGAGCATAAAATTTCGTGTAACTCTTTTCTAATCAACTCTTTACGTCTGCCTTTCATTCCGCCAGTTTCCATAACAATCGAATTCTTGGGCAATGAAATTTTATACTTCGTTGCAAAATCAAGCAACGCAAAACTTACTCCGAACAACAAAACTTGTTCATTTTTCGAAGTTTCAATTTTTTCGACCAACTCTTCAAAATTGTACAAATAAAATTTTTTTTCGTTTTGCGATTCCAAAAATTTTTCCATCATAAAAATCAAAGACGAACCCTCTCGCTCCGCATAACTCGGCAGCAAAGGTAAAATCAAATATTTCTGCGGCGAACCGTAAAATTTCTCAAAACTTTTGACAAAACTTTTTTCGTACAAAGAAATATCTGAAACGAAGTGCGAACTTCGAAAATTCTGATTTGTGGTGCCGCTGCTGTAAAAAATTGTCTGAAAATTTTGATTTCCTGAAATAATTTTATGACTTTTAAAAAATTCGATGGGAAGAAAAGGAATTTTCTCAATAGAATCAATTTTTCGAAAATCTTTTCGCAAAAATTCTAAATATTTTTGATAAACCAAATTAGTTGTTGCTTGAAAATAAAAAACTTCTAACGCAATTTCCTCAAAATTTTTTTCTGAAACTTCAAAAATTTTTTCTTTTAAATTCATTTTTCACTCAATTTGTTGATATTTTTCGAAAATTTTTATTGTCTCGACAGCCTCTTTCACATCATGAACTCGCAAAATTTTTGCACCCCTGAGCAGAGATAACAAATTTATTGCCGTTGTGCCGTTGAGAGATTCTGACGGCGAAACACCTAACAACTTATAAATCATAGACTTACGAGAGACACCGACTAACAAAGGAAAACCAAGATATTGAAAACGGTCAAGATTTTTTAACAAAATATAATTTTGCTCCAAAGTTTTCGCAAACCCAAAACCAACATCCAAAATCAAATCATTGATTCCAAAAAGTTTCGATTTCTCAATTATTTCTGCGAAATATAAAATTATTTCTTTTATAAAATCTTGATAATCAACGTTTTGCTGCATTGTTGATGGAGTGCCTTTTATGTGCATCGCAACGTAAGGAACTTGCAAATTTGCAACGGTTTCGAACATTTTCGCATCCCATTGCCCCGCAGAAATATCGTTGATGAGTGCTGCACCGAAATTTTCGACACAAATCTTCGCAATTTCAGAACGAAAAGTATCAATAGAAATTAAAATTTCAGAAAATTCTTTGCGAATAATTTTCAAAGCCATTTCTAAACGACTCAACTCCTCGTTTTGCGAGACAAACTCCGCCCCCGGACGCGACGACATTGCCCCAATATCAATAAAAGTTGCCCCTTGAGAAATCATTTTCGAAACTTGTTTCAATATTTCTGTTTCAGAAAGATATTTTCCGCCGTCAAAAAAAGAATCGGGAGTAAGATTCAAAATGCCCATCACCTTCGGAACAGAAATATCGACAAGTTTGCCGCAACAATTTAACGTTTTTTTGTGAAACAAAAAATCCATAAACGTTTATTTCAAAAAATCAAACAGAATTTTCGGAATATCGGTGTTGTCAATATAATATGAACGCCGCAATTTATCAAAATTTAACTGCATTTCGGAATATTCGTTCAATTTTTTCTCAAACATTTCACTTCCCGCACCTTTTACAAATAATTTCACCAACTGATTCGTATGATTATAAACATACGATTTCAAACGATGAACTTGCAAAAATTGCATTCGACTAATAGTATTTTTCCCTTCATTTTTCACATCAAGAATGTGAAAATTCTTAAGAGAATCTGCATTATAAACCGATTCGTTCATTGAAATATCAGTTAAATAACCCGTTTCGTGGTCTGCGGTAATAATAACGAGATTTTCTTCCCAACCGCCATTTTGCTCGACCCATTGAACAACTGTTTCAACCGTTTCTGAAAAACTTTTTACCTCTTCAATTAAACGGTCTTTCATTCCATTATGACACGCCCAATCGATTGCTCCACCTTCAATCATCAGAAAAAAACCTTGAGAATTATTTTTTGACAAAATATTTAACGCACTTTTTGCTAAAATACTCAACGGCGGCACTTCAGAATTTGATTTTTTATTCGGATTTCGACCTAACTGCAAAGTTTCGTACACTTTGGGAATACCAAAAAAACGTTTATAAGTTTTTTTACCTTCAGCAACATCGAAAAATTCCGAAGTCTCCTGACAAAAATACCACGCATCAGGAATATTGTCGCCATCGCAACTCTGAATCTTACGTTTTTTGCCCAAATAATCTGTTAACTCGGTATTATTTTTTTGTAATTCTCTCCAAATCGAAGGATAAATATACTCAAAATGCGAGGAATCGGTAAATTTTTTTGCGTCATTGTCAAAATCGGGATGTCCGCAACCAATAATGACATCAATTTTACTTTCGATGAACATTTGCGAGGCAATTTGATGATAATTATCTCGATTTTCTGTATGAGCAACAAATCCTGCGGGCGTCGCATGACAAAACGGCACCGAGGTAACAACTCCCGCTTTTTTCCCAATTTGTTTTGCCGCTTCCGTTAAATTTTTTACTCGGTAAAAATTTTCATTTAACCCAATAACGCCGTCTTGTGCTTTGTAACCTGTCGCAAGTGCCGTTGCTGCGGGAGCAGAATCGGTGAAACGCTTACGTACATAAGAGAAATTGTTGTATGTTGAGTCGGAATTATAAAAACCGTCTGCATTATAAGTTGAGACCCAATAATTTGTCCATCTCGAAAAAATGTGCTGCATTTGATAATAATATTCACACACTTTCATTTGATTATAACCCATTCCATCGCCGATGAGAAAGATGATATTTTTAGGTTTTTGTGCAGATAAATCGTTGAAAATCAACGAAATGAAAAAGAGAAAATAAATTTTTATTCTCATAAAAAACGTTTTTTTGTGAATTGATTCGCTGCAAAATTACAAAAAAATATTTTATTTTTCAAATAATTTTTATATCTTTGCCGCACAAAAAAATCAAATAAATTTTATTATGTTTAGAGAAGAACGCACCGAACCGCATTTTACGTGGGAAATGTTAGGTGATATTCAACTTGGGCGTCCCAATTTGGGAACAAAAACCGAAGTTGCTGTCTACCGTTTAATGCAATTCACTCTTCGCGATATTTTGATTTCAGAAGTCGGAGTAGAGAAGGCAGACGAAATTTTTTACAAAGCGGGACAACTCGCAGGAAGAGAATTTTACAAAAATTTAATGCCAAAAACGTACAAAGATTTTAACCATTTCGTTGAAGTTTTACAAGAAACGTTAAAAAACTTAAACATCGGCATTTTGCGAATCGAGTACGCAAATTTGGAAAAAATGTTTTTCACGCTCAGCGTTGCTGAAGACTTAGATTGCAGCGGCTTGCCCGTTTGCGGCGAGGAAATTTGCACCTACGACGAAGGCTTCATCAACGGAGTACTTTTCGAATACACAGGAGTCGATTTTCGCGTCAAAGAAACAGATTGCTGGTGTTCGGGAGACAGAGTTTGTCGTTTCGATGTCAGACCGCAAGAAAATTAAACGATGATAACTATCGAGGAACATTATATTGACACTTTAACGGAAAAAATTTTTCGTCTGTTAAAAGGTGAAATCCCCGAAAGTTTAAAATTACCCGCAGATTTTCCCGAAAACGAAGTTAAACAGACTGTTACATATTTCAACAAATTTTTAACGGAATATCGGGAATTTTCAGATTTTATTTTCTCAATTTCGCAAGGAAAATTAGATTTTCCGCCGCCAGCAAGCAAAATAAAAGTGATGCAGGCAACGAAATCTTTGCAGTCAAACCTGAGACATCTAACTTGGAAAACTATACAAATTGCAGGCGGCGATTTTAACCAAAAAATTGATTTTATCGGAGATTTTTCTGCTGCTTTTAACCAAATGACTTTACAATTAAAACAAGCATTTGAGGAAATTAAACAGAAAAATGAGGAACTTTTTCAAATGAACGAGGAAATTTCGGCTCAAAGAGACGAAATCGAGTCGCAACACGCAAAACTTAGCAAACAACAAAAAGACATTCTCGCAAGCATCGCCTACGCAAGTCGCATTCAGAAAGCACTTTTGCCCGAAGAAAATATTTTAAAAGAAAATGTTACCGAATATTTTATTTTTTACCTGCCCCGCGACATCGTTAGCGGCGATTTTTATTGGTTCGCAAAAATAGATGAAAAATTAATTGTTGTTGCCGCAGACTGCACAGGTCACGGCGTTCCGGGGGCATTTATGTCAATGTTAGGTGTTTCGTTTTTAAACCAAATCGTTATTGAATCGAAAATTATTGAACCCGCAAAAGCACTGAACGAATTGCGAAATAAAGTAAAAATTTCCTTAAGTCAAACGGGAAAAAGAGGAGAATCGCAAGACGGAATGGATATTGCGTTTTGCACTATCGACTTAATAACTACAGAGTTACAATTTGCAGGTGCTTATAATTCCTTATTTCTCTATCGCAAAAATTTTTCAGAAAATATTTTTGATTTTATCGAAATCAAAGCAGACAGAATGCCCATCGGAGTGCATCCTCGTGATAATCAAGATTTTACGAATCACTCAATAACTTTACAGGAAAAAGACAGATTTTATATTTTTTCAGACGGTTATGCTTCACAATTTGGCGGCGAGAAAGTAGAAAAATTTAAAACAAAAGGGCTGCAAGAACTTTTATTAAATATTCAAAATGAAAATTTAACATCGCAAAACGAAATTTTAACGAAAACTTTTTTTGCTTGGAAAAGACACCTCGAACAAATGGACGATATTTTAGTTATTGGAATTGAAATTTAATTAAAAAATGTTAAAATTTTTAAAACGTTTACCTGTATTTTTTCTCATTGGTTTAGTGAAATTTTACCAAATTTTCATTTCTCCATTAAAAATGCCCACTTGCCGCTACGTTCCGACTTGCTCCACATACGCCATCGAAGCGTTGCGAAAGCACGGATTTTTCAAGGGTTTAAGACTCGCTATTAAACGAATTTTGTCTTGTCATCCTTGGGGCGGCGAAGGTTATGACCCTGTTCCATAAAAATAAATTTTTTAACAAATATTAACTTTTCTATTTTCGAAAAAAAAGAGTTTTTTTTTGAAAAGTCAAAATTTTTTTGTAAATTTGCCTCAAAATTTAATCGCAAAAAATATGAGTACGCAAAAAATTTCCTTTCGCACTGTTAAATATCAAAATTTAGAATCTTTAGATTTTTGTGATTTTGCAAAAAATTTCTGAAAATAATTTTGAATATTTTGTTTCAGAATCTTGTGATGCCTTGATTATCAATGGATTAATGCAAATTTATAAAAACCTTCAAGCCGTGAAATTTTTGTATTGCAAAGATTAATTTATGTTGACAAAAAAATTTCTATACTTTTTTCTTTTGTGTTTTTTGTTTGCTCAAAATGTTATGAGTCAACAAAAAACGCGAGATAGTTTGTTAAATTTAATACAAAAAACGCAAAATGATTCTGTTAAAGCATTGATATACAATGAATTAGCACACAAAGAAGCAAAGACTCAATCTTGGGACAAGAGTATTGAGTACGCTGAAATTTCTACGAAATTAGTCGAAAATAAAGGTTTTTCTGAAGTTTTGAAAAATAATTTATTGTTGACTGCAAATTGTTTTACGCAAAAAAATCAGCCTGATGTTTCGCTGCGATATTATCTGCGAGTTTCGAATCTCCTTGAAAAACAACGAGATACGAATTCGCTTGTTGATGTTTATTCGCAAATTGCAATGATTTATGAACATTTTAACGTTTCAAATAAATCGTTGGAATATTTTGAGAAATCGCTGCAAATTGTTGAAAATCAACGAGATACAACGTCACAAATTTATTTATTACAAAAAATTGGCAGATGTTATGAGAATATTTGGGATTTACAAAAATCTCTGAATATTTATAAAAATTTGTTAAATATTGCTAAGTCGAAAAATGATAAATCAACGCAACTAATTGCTTATCAAGAGATTGCACAAATTTATAAAACACAAAAAAATTATGATTCGTTGTTAGTAACTTATCAGTCTCTCAACGAAGTAGCCCTTTCGACGAGAAATATGTCAATTATGTCCGATGTAATGAATAATTTGGCGTTTACTTATGTGCATTTGAAAAATTACAAAGACGCAATTCGGGCTTTTCGGCAGGTAATTTTAATTGATAAAGAGTTAGTTCCTTCGCCGCAAAAACAATCTTCGGTTTACATCAATCTCGGAATTTGCTATCAAAATATCAATGAATATGAAAAATCTCTTGAAAATTTGTTTAATGCGTTGAATTTGATGCAGTTAGAAAAGAATTTTACCGAGATTTCTCGAATACAAAATCTCTTGGCACTTGTTTATTTGCAAAAAAATGACTTATATAATGCAAAAATAACTTGCGAGACGGCTATCGAAAATGCCCACAAAAGCAAAGACATTTCAATGATTCAGACCTCGTATTTGACTTATTCGAAAATTTTGCAGGACAGCAACGAGGACGAAAAAGCGTTAGAATTTTACCAAAAATATTTGAGCATTCGCGATTCTTTGCTCATTGAACAGCGTTTGAAGGAGCAAAAACTTTCAGAAACGTTGTTTCAACTTGAGAAATCGGAAAAAGAGATAAAATTGTTGCTTGCCGACCAGGAAATGAAAAATCTTGCGTTGCGACAACTTCGTTCTGAGGCAGAGAAAAAAGAGAAGGAATTGGAATTGTTAAAACGGCAGCAGGAAGTTCAAAATCTTGAAAATGAAAGAGTTAGACAGTCTCTTGAGTTGGCAAAACAACAGGGCGAGGCAGAGAAGCAAGAGAAGATTTTGTGGAAATTGCAGCAAGAAAAAGCCCTTCAAGATTTGGAATTGAAACAAAAAGCAGCTGAGGAGAAAAAACGCGAGCAAGAAATAGCCCTTTTGCAAAGCGAAAAGCAAAAACAAAAACTTGAAATTGAAAAGCAAAATCTGAATTTGGAAAAGCAAAAAGAGGAAAAAAAGCGTTTTTTAACGATGGGAGTTTTGTTTGCGATAATTTTTGTGTTGGTGATTTTTGCGTTGTTAAACGCAAAACGCAAAAACAAAATGTTAGCCGCTCAGCGCAACGAAATTCAACAGAAAAATGTTGATTTGCAGCAAAAAGCAGAGGAGATTCGTTCACAAAGAGATAATTTGGAAGTTGCGAATATCGAAATTCAACAGAAAAACGTTGATTTACAACAGAAAACAGAGGAAGTTATCGCACAAGCCGATGAAATTTCGAAGCAAAAAGAAATTATTGAAAAGAAAAATAGTTCAATAACAGACAGCATTTTGTACGCAAAACGCATTCAAGTTGCGATTTTGCCGTTAATTGATGTTTTTAAACAAGAAGTTTCTGATTTTTTTGTGCTTTATAAGCCGAAAGACATTGTTAGCGGTGATTTTTATTGGGTGAAACGCGTTAATAATCAATTAGTTATGACGGTTGCTGACTGCACAGGTCACGGTGTTCCTGGGGCGTTTATGTCGATGTTAGGAATTTCTTTTCTAAACGAAATTGTTGGTCGTTTTAAACACGAAGGTCGATATTTGCAGGCAAATGAAATTTTAAACGAGTTAAAACGCTTGATAATTAAGATGTTACACCAAACGCAAGGCGAATCGAGAGATGGAATGGATATGAGTTTAATTGTTATTGACCTTGATTCGTTAAAACTTCAATACGCAGGGGCAAATAATCCGTTGTATTTGATTCGCAAAAACGATTCAGAGAAATACGAACTTGTTGAATTTAAAGCAGATAAAATGCCGGTTGCGTTTTATTACACGCAAAAAACTTCGTTCACAAACAACGAATTTCAGTTGCAAAAAGGAAATTCGTTGTATTTAACTTCAGATGGTTATCAGGATCAATTTGGCGGCAAAGAAGGACGAAAATTTTTATCCCGCACTTTGAAAGAATTGTTGGTCGCAAATCAAAATCTATCAATGTCGGAGCAGCAAAAAGTTTTAGACCGCACCCTTGAGGAATGGCGCGGCGAGAGAGAACAAATTGACGATATCACTATTGTGGGAGTAAAAATTTAACAATTTTTCAAATTATTTAACACTTCTAAAATTATCATTTCTCGTTTCGTTTGCGGCATTTCTTGCAGAGATTTAAACGCAATACAAATTTTTTCTCCATTTTCAAAAGAAAATAAGTGAATTTCTAAATCTGACGGCACAGGAATTTTTGTTGACAAAACTTCTCCTTGCGATTTTTTGTTAAAAATTGTTCGTTCTTTTTGCGAAAAAGCAGGTTTTGAAGTGCCTAAAAACGTAGTTTTAACATAATTTAACAATTCAAAATCGTTAAATGGCAAATTTTTTTGTGTCTCAAGCGAAAAGAAAACAAAAGTTAAGGTTAAATATTCTGTTTCATTTTCTTTGTAAACGAAAATTTTTGCATCTAAACCTGCATTTTCCACCTCAAAAAAATTTATTGAAGTCTCAAAAGACAAAGAAAAAACTTTATACATAAAAAATTTTTTTGCAAAATTAATAAATATTTCTCAAAAGAAAAAAAAAATTTGTTTTTTCAAAAATTTTATTATTCTTGCCGCACAAAAATCATTAATTTTACCAAAAACGAAAATCATTTGAAAACTATTTTGACAAAACAAGATATTTTACAATTAATTGCTGCTAGCAGCGAGAAATTTGATGCTGCTTTGCAGAAAAGCAACGAAGCAGCAGAGAAACGTAATGCAGAATTTGATGCTGCTTTGCAGAAAAGTAATGCCGAAAGTGATTCGTCCAAAAGGTGAGGGGATAATTATCTCGAATAAACGCAATTTTAAATTTCAAGAATGGAAAATTGAGAAATAATTCCAAAAAAATTTGTTTTTTTGAAAAAACTTTGTATCTTTGCCGCAAAGTTAAAGTAAAATTTTATGCCGACCATTTTTCGAAAATATGGTTTTCGTTTTTTCTTTTTCAGTTTAGAGCATAACCCAATTCATATTCATATCGAAGGCAACGATGGCAATGTAAAAATAAATGTTGAAAATCTTGAAGTTCTTGAAAATCACGGGATTAAACCCGCTGACCTTAAGAAAATTGTCAACGAAGTGGAAGAGAAAAAACAAGAGATTGTCACCGAATGGAATAAAAGATTTAACCTAAAATAAACATTATGATTTCTGCGTTATTTTTTAAATCTGTGTGGTTTTCTGAAACCCATGTTTATTTTCAAATATCGGATGACCGAATATTTGGAATTCCAATGTCTTGGATGACCGAATTCCAACAAGCAACGAATGTTGATAAACAAAATTGGAAATTGTTTGCCAACGGAACGGCAATTCATTGGACAGACCTTGACATCGACATTTCTGTCGAGAGTTTATTTTATCCAACACCGTTGATACACAAAACGACTGTTGTTTTGTAATTTCGAAAAACTTTTTTATCTTTGCAAACCTGACAGGTGCTTGCACCTGTCAGGTTAACAAAAACAACCAACAAAAACGTACAAATATGAAAACCAACATTTTTTTTATATTTTT
>DYQK01000125.1 GCA_020719385.1 Rikenella microfusus
TTGCTGAAGACAAAGGGGCTTCTTAGCATTGTGCCAAGAACTTTTCTTGGTTCTTCGATAGTATGCTTTTTAGGTTTCTTGCGAAACGGTCATCCACAGGGACTATCTCCCCAAGCGTCACTTCGGACTATTCCGGTCCTAGATTTATGTTGTAATAGATGTACTCTTAGTTTGTTGCTTGAGATTTTACTTGCACAGCAGATTTGTGCAAAACCAACATGTCTCCGCGAAGTCAAAGAACGATTGCAATTTGTTTTTCATTGCGGCGCAAATGTAATTCATTTTTTCGACAAAACAAATTTTTTTACAAAAAAAATGCATTTTTTTGATTTTTTCGAAATGTGTCCGTAAAACGGACAGTCGAAAAAATCAGCACGTTCATCCGACTATGCTAAAGACATAGCGGATTTTTCGTGCATTTTGTTAAAACTTTTTTTGAGAAAAATTTTGTCATTTCGAAAAGAAAATTTACTTTTGCAAAAATTTTTCTTATGGTTTTTTCTTTATCTCGTTGGTTAATTCTTGGTTTTATTTTTTCTGCGGCTATTGTTTTGTTTTTTGTTTCAAAAATAGCGGCTAATTGGAGTGTTTCTCATTGGGTTAGGTTTCTTTTTTGCCTTCGCACATAGAAATAAACGAGGTAAAAAAAATTATGATAATCACACAAAACATCGTTCAGGAACGGTTTATGATGTTGAACAAAATGATAAACGAGGTAAAAAAAATAAAAAATATCAAAAACCTGAAAATCCAAATAAGAAAAAAATCTGCCGATGAGACAGAAAACAACGATTCTACCAAATAAATTTTAAAAAATATGGAAAATTCGCAAATAATTGGAAAAGAAATAACAGAAAAAATAAATCAGTGTTTTAAAAATGAAAATTACACTGAAGCAATTGAACTTTTACAAAAAGCATTAATTGTTGAACCCGATAATCATTGGATTTTGGGGCAGTTAGGTATTTCATATTATGAAATTTTTAATTATCAAACTGCACTAAAATATTCAACGCAAGCATACGAAATTGCTACTGAATGTCAAATGGTTTTGGAATATCACGCTGCAATTTTACACGCAAACGGGAAAATTCTTGAGTCGAAAGCGTTATATGAAAAATTGTTATCTCGAAGTGTTGAGGAAATTGCTTTTGGAGAGTGCGGCGAGGGAATTAAAAACGCAAAATCTATTCTCAATGACGCAAGAATCGGACTTGCAGACATTTATTCCGATTTAAACGAACCCGAAAAAGCACTCGAATTGTTTGAAGAACATCTAAAACTTCGACAAAGAGGCGTTTTTAGCAATCTCAAAAGAAAAGAAATTGTGAAAGAAATTAATGAATTGCGTAAAAAAATCGAAAATAAAAGTTAATTTTTCAAAATATTTTTTATAAGTCAGTCAAATTTTATAAAATTTGACTGATTTTTTGTTTATTTTTTTATAATTTTTAAAAAAATTTTTTTATCTTTGCACAAAAAATTTACTTTCTCAAAAATTTTTATGCGAAATAATTTTTATATCGAAACCTACGGCTGCCAAATGAATGTTGTTGACAGCGAGATTGTCGTTGCAGTTTTGCAAAAAAACGGTTTTCACTTAACTTTTGAAACTCAAAATGCCGATATTATTTTGGTAAACACTTGTTCAATTCGCGAGAATGCCGAGCAAAGAGTCCGCGGCAGAATCGATTTGTTTAAAAGTTTCAAAAAAAATAATTCTAAAATTCTTGTCTGCGTGCTTGGCTGTATGTCTCAACGTTTAAAAGAAGCGTTATTGAACGATGTCGATTTTGTTGTCGGTCCCGATGCGTACAGAAATTTGCCGTTTTTAATCGAAAATGCAAAAAATGGGCAAAAATCTATTGATGTTAAACTTTCGAAAACCGAAATATACGATGACATTTTGCCGTTTCGTTACGAGGAAAACAAAGTTTCTGCGTTTGTCTCGATTATGCGGGGCTGCGATTATATGTGTGCGTATTGCATTGTTCCCTTTGTGCGGGGACGTGAGCGAAGTCGAAATCCGCAAACTATTCTCCAAGAAATCAATGAGTTAGAGAAGCAAAATTTCAAAGAAGTAACTATTTTGGGACAAAATGTTGACAAGTATAATTGGAATAACGAAATAAATTTTGCTCAATTACTTGAGAAAATTGCCGTTTCTTTTCCTAAAATGCGAATTCGTTTTTCGACATCTTATCCCTCAGATATGACTGACGAAGTGTTGTTGACTATGAAAAATTTCTCAAATATTTGCAAAAGTATACATTTGCCTGTGCAGTCAGGAAATTCGCGAGTTCTTAATTTGATGAAACGAAATTATACGCGAGAGAAATATTTGGAAAGAATCGCTGCGATACGCAATATTTTGCCCGAATGTAGTATTTCGACAGATATTATCGCAGGTTTTTGCTCTGAAACCGATATTGAACACGCCGAAACAATTTCTTTGATGAAAATTGCAAATTTTGATGCCGCTTTTATGTTTAAATATTCGGAACGACCAAATACTTTCGCCGCAAGAGAGTTAAAAGATGATATTTCTGACGAGATAAAATCGAAACGTCTCACAGAAATTATTGAGTTGCAAAATGAACTTTCGCTGCAAAACAATAAAAATGATGTCGGAAAAATTTTTGAAGTACTCATTGAAAGCACTTCGAAACGTTCAGAAACTGAATTTTTGGGCAGAAATTCTCAAAATAAAGCAATTATTTTCTCTGCTCCGAGTCACAAAATCGGAGATTTTGTAAACGTAAAAATTCTTGAATGCACCTCAGCAACTTTGAAAGGAGAAATTGTATGAAAAAAATATTTTTAATTTTTTGTATCTCGTTGATTTTCAACATTTTACAAGCCCAAACTTTTCGCTACGAATCAGAAATTCCCAAAGTGGCGAAAGACAATTTTCACAATATTTTGCTTCCACCGAATTTGGTTTCGAAATTAAATTTCGATTTCGGCGATATTCGAGTTTTTGACGTGGACGGCGAAGAAATTCCGTATCTTTTGAAAACTGAACAGCCAACACATTATTCGCAACTTTTTCGAGAATATAAAATTCTTGAGAAAAAACATTCGCAAAACCTCACCGACATCATTTTTCAAAATCCCACAAAATCAACCGTTTCGAGTATTCATTTGGTGATAAAAAATTCGGATGTTTTTAAAGAATTGAAACTTTGCGGCAGCGAGGACAAAAAACAATGGTATATTATCAAAGATAATTACTTTTTCGAGGCAAATTACAACAATTCAAGCACTTCGATTATTGACATTTTGCATTTTCCGCCGATAAATTACGAGTTTTTTAAAATTACTATCAAGGATTATTTTAACGAACCCGTGAAGGTCGAGAATGTTGGTTTTTACGATTTAACCGTTGAAAACGGCAAATATTCCGAGACTTCGGCACCAAATGTTTCGCAAAATGATACAGTTGAAAAAAAGAAAAGTACGGTAAAAATTACTTTTTCCGAGCCGCAATTTATTGACAAAATTGTTTTCGAAGTCGAAGGGCCAACGAGATATTTGCGTGAGGCAACTCTCTCGCAAAGCGTTACGGTGAAAGATTCTTGGACGTCAGATAAAAAATTTGAAAAAGAGAGAAGTGAGACAAGAACGCATTCGCAATTTCTGCGAGCTTTCAAATTAACGTCTTTTAGCGATAATTCTGTTTTTTTGGGACGAGTAAAAACGAAGGAATTGATTCTTTCGGTCAAAAATAACGATGATAAACCATTGAAAATCAAGAATGTACGTTGTTTTCAGTTAAATGTTTATCTCACTGCACCGCTTCGCAAAGATAAAAATTACGTTTTGCGTTTTGGAAACGAAAGTTTAAACGCTCCCGTTTATGATTTGCAATTTTTCAAAGATAGTTTGCCCTCGCAAAACGAGATTCTTAAACCTTCTCAACTCGTTGATTTACAAAGTGATAAAAAACCCAAAGTTGAGAAAAGTAATCACTCAATATTGATTTGGTTGGCACTTGGAGTCGTAATAATTTTGTTAGGACTTGTTTCGTTTAAAATGTTGGGCGAAATGAAAAAACAATGAGAAATTTGTTTATTTTTCTATTTTGTCAAATTTTATTTTCAAATTTTGTTTTTTCTCAAATAAAAATTGAAAACGTAGAAGAGAAAAATTTTTTGAAGTTTAAAATTTTGGAGAGTGAAATGATTGTTGGCAAGTTTATTTCGAAAAATGCCGACAGTTTGGGGTTTTCTGTGTATAATGGCAAAGAATTGCCGAGTAAATTTTCTGCGAAAAATCGAATGTTGACGCTTCGCGGAGGTTTTATTTTGCAAAATATCGATTCTAATGAAAATTTAATGTTGGTTTTCCCACCGATTTTTCATTCGTGCAACATTTATCTCAATGGAAATTTAATTGGAAAAAGAGGCGAAATCGAGAAAAGTTATACAACTCGAATACATTACACTGAAACTTATTTTTTATCTCCGAAGTTATTGAATTTCAATGGTTTAAACGAGATTTCAATAGAAATATTGAGTCGTTATGGCGAAAATTATTCTGTGAATGGGATTTTTATTTCGAATCGGGAAAATGCTGAGGCACACAAAGCGTGGCGGAATTTTTTCAGTATTTCGTTTTTGCGAGGTATGAGTTTAACTTCGTTAATCATTTTTTTGTATTTTTTTATTTTTTATTTTGCGAGAAAACATCAGCGTGTGAGTTATTATTTGCCCTTTTCGATAGTTTGTTTTCTGTATTCTTTCGTTTATTTGAGTAATATTGCGTCTTATGACTTCACAAATACATTCTTGGTCGAGAAAATTTCGCGTACTCTTCTGATTCTTTGGGTGTTTTTTACGAATTTTTATCTTTTAGAATATACAAAAATCACGAAATTTAAAAATAAAATCTTAATTGCGTTAAGTTTTCCAACTTTCATCTATATTTCTCTAATGTTTTTGCAAAAAAATATTTTTGAAATGTTTAATTTTTGTAATAAATTTGTTTTTCCTTATCTTTTTCTGAATCTTTTTGTGTTTTTAAGTATTTGTTTAACTTATTTTCTCAAAAAACGTTCAAAAACTTCGTTTATTTTGTTATCAACTTACGTTTTAACTTTTTCAGCAAGTATTTATGATTTATATTTTGCGGTAATTTTGCAGGCAAAACCTTTTGTGTTGTTGATTCCGTATTCATTTTTTCTGATAATTGTGGTTTTTTTCTTTATTGTCGCTTGGGAGCAGAATGATATTTATAAAATTTCTCTCAAAAAATTGGAAAAAATGGTTGAAGAACGGACACAAGAGTTGTCGCAGCAAAAAATAGAGTATCAACTTTTGTTCGAAAATATGATAAACGGTTTTGCGTATCATAAAATTATTACAGATTCTGACGGAAATCCTGTTGATTATGAGTTTATAAAAGTAAATTCTGAATTTGAGCGATTAACGGGTTTGAAAAGTAGTGAAATAATTGGGAAACGAGTTTTGGAAGTTTTGCCGCAAACCGAGAAAATTTGGATTGAGAAATATGGAAAAGTTGCTTTGACAGGCGAGAGTACGGAATTTTCAAATTTTAGTGAGGCATTTGAGAAATATTATTTTGTTTCGGCGTTTTGCCCGCAAAAAAATTATTTTTGTGTGATTTTTAACGATGTTTCGGAGTTAATTATTGCACAAAAAAATTTAAAAATCAATAATCAACGTTTAGAACTTTTGTTTGGACTTTCGCAGATGAAAAATATTGATATGCAAATTATTTTTGAGAAATCGCTTGATATTGCGTTACTCATGACAAAAAGTCGATATGGTTATATTTATTTTTATGACGAGAAGACGCAACAATTTACGTTAAATTCTTGGTCGAAAGATGTTATGGAGTCGTGTAAAATTTTGAATCCGCAGACAATTTATGATTTGGAAAAAACAGGAATTTGGGGCGAGGCAGTGCGGCAGCGAAGACCAATTTTGGTAAATGATTTTTTGGCAGAAAATCCGTTGAAAAAAGGTTATCCTGCAGGTCATGTTGAACTTTTTCGATATTTAACGATTCCGATTTTCAATGGAAATGAAATTGTGGCGGTAATTGGTGTGGCAAATAAATCTGAAAATTATGACGAGACCGATATTATTCAGTTAAATCTTTTGGCAGATTCTGTGTTTTCGATAAGTCAGCAGAAGGAAGATGAACGGAAAATACATAAATATACGGAAAAATTGCAGAAATTAAACGCAACGAAGGATAAATTTTTCTCCATAATTGCCCATGATTTGAAAAATCCGTTCAATTCGATTCTTGGTTTTTCAGAGTTATTGACAAATTATGCCGAGAGTTTTGATTCGGAAAAAATTATTCAATTTGCCAATGCAATTCAAAGTTCTGCGTTAAAAACGTATAAACTTTTGGAAAATCTGTTGGAATGGGCAAGAACGCAAACAGGAACAATAGAATTTTCGCCTGAAAAAATGTTTATCAAAGATATATTTAATGAGATAAAAGAGCAAGTCGAGGATTTGAGTACGAGTAAAAATATTTCTCTTTCCTTCGAAACTGACGAATATTCCGAAATTTTTGCAGATAAGAATATGTTAAATGCGGTTTTGCGAAACTTAATCACGAATGCAATAAAATATACGCCGAAAAATGGAAAAATTTTTGTGAAAAGTCTTTGCGAAACGAAATACGTTAAAATCTCTGTTATTGATACAGGAATCGGGATGGACGAGAAACATTTGAAAAAATTATTTAAAATCAATGAAAAAGTTTCAACCAACGGCACCGATGAGGAAACAGGCACAGGACTCGGTTTATTATTGTGTAAAAAATTTATCTCTCGGCACAAAGGGGAAATTTGGGTCGAGAGTAAGGTAAACGAAGGCAGTAATTTCAGTTTTTCAATTCCTAATTCAAAGGAATCTTTTACTTTTTAAACCACTTCAATGCATCTTCTTGATTATTAAAGTATTGTAACTCAAATGGCATTGTTGGTTTTGCGTCTTCCACCATTTGTTCGGTTGAAACTTGAGCGAAAAAATCATTACTCAAAATCATTGCAATTTTTTTCACGCCGCACTGCACATATTTCGGAACTGCTAAACTTAAAAACCAATTTTGCGTTGCAGGAGATATCGTAAAATTCAATTCCAAACAGTTAACTAACAAATTCGGCTGCGGATATTTTTCGAGAAATTCGAAAAAACCATTTATCTCAGCGCGGTAATCTGCGTCAAGCATTGATTTTGTGTCTGAAAGCCAAATATGGCAAATTGCTTTACAACTTTCGTCTAAATATAAATGTGTATAAACATTGTCAAAGAGAATCATAAAAAAAAGTTAAAATTGTTTAATAAAATTTAAAATTATCTAAGCTTGTCAGATTTTTAGAATCTGACAAGCTTTTTGATAAAGGGAAAAATTTATTTCACCGATTCGGTTAACACAATAACACTGTTAGTCGATGCCTCGACTACTCCGCTTTCGATTTCGAAAAGTGTTTCCTCTCCCTCGTGAGTAACGATTCTCATTTTCCCCTTCTCAAGAATCGAAACAATAGGTGCATGTTTTTTTAAAATCTCAAACGACCCCTTCACGCCGGGCAGCTGAATCAACTTTATTTCTCCTGCAAAAATTTTTTGCGTTGGAGTAATAATTTCGAGATTCATTTTTTATAAATTTAATTTTTTGTGAAAAAATTTTCTCAAAATTATTGTTTTGCTTCAGCCAACAATCGTTCGCCTTTTGCAATTGCGTCTTCGATAGTTCCAACCATACTAAACGCATCAACAGGATATTGGTCAACTTTTCCGTCAATAATCATATTGAAACCGCGAATTGTGTCTTCGATGGAAACCCAAACACCTTTTTTGCCTGTAAATGCTTCAGCAACGTGGAATGGTTGCGAGAGAAATCTTTGTACGCGTCTGGCTCGATGTACGACAAGTTTGTCTTCTTCGGAAAGTTCATCAATACCGAGAATTGCGATAATGTCTTGTAATTCTTTGTATCTTTGTAAAATTTCCTTTACTCTTTGGGCGGTCAGATAATGTTCCTTGCCGACAACATTTGGGTCTAATATTCGTGATGTTGAGTCTAAGGGGTCAACAGCAGGATAAATTCCGAGTTCTGAAATTTTTCGATTCAAAACCGTTGTTGCGTCAAGGTGCGAAAATGTTGTTGCGGGAGCAGGGTCGGTCAAGTCATCAGCGGGAACATAAACTGCCTGCACTGATGTTATTGAACCGTGTTTTGTCGAAGTGATTCGTTCCTGCATAACGCCCATCTCGGTTGCCAATGTTGGTTGATAACCCACAGCAGACGGCATTCGTCCCAAAAGTGCAGAAACCTCAGAACCTGCTTGCGTGAATCGAAAAACGTTGTCCATAAAAAAGAGAATATCGTTTCCTTTGCCTTTTTTGTCGCCGTCTCTAAAATATTCTGCGATAGAAAGTCCCGACAAAGCAACTCGCGAACGTGCTCCTGGAGGTTCGTTCATTTGTCCGAAAACCATTGCGATTTTAGAATCTTTCAAAGCGTTTTTATCAACTTTCGACAAATCCCATCCACCTTTCTTGAGTGATTCCTCTAAAAATTCGTCTCCGTAAGACATAACTTTTGACTCCAACATTTCTCGAAGTAAATCATTTCCTTCTCTTGTTCGTTCGCCGACACCTGCAAAAACAGAAAGTCCTGAATATGCTTTTGCGATGTTATTGATTAACTCCATAATAATGACGGTCTTACCGACTCCTGCACCGCCGAATAAACCGATTTTCCCTCCTTTGAGGTAGGGTTCGAGAAGGTCAATGACTTTGATTCCTGTGAAAAGTATCTCTATTTCTGTGGAAAGTTGTTCATATTTCGGAGGTTTAGCGTGAATTGGGTAACCACCTTCTCGACTCAATGTTCCAATTCCGTCAATAGTTTGTCCGACAACGTTCATTAAACGTCCTCGAATAGACTCGCCGATAGGCATTCTTATCGGGCTTCCTGTTGTGGAAACTTTCATTCCTCTGCGAAGTCCGTCAGTTGAGTCCATCGCGATGGTGCGAATTGTATGTTCGCCGATATGCTGCTGACACTCAATGACTAACATCTCGCCATTGTCTCGAATAATTTCCAAAGCGTCATATATTTCGGGCAAAATTCCACCTGATTTCTCAAAACTCACGTCAATGACGGGACCAATAATCTGTATAATTTCTCCTACGTTTTGCGGCATAAAATATTTTTTTTTGAATTTTAACGCAGAAAATAACTTTACAAATGTAATATTTTTTTTTGAAAACAAATATTTTTCTCAAATATTTTTATAAAAATTTAATTTTTTGATATTTTTTTATCTTTGTGAAAATTTTAACACAAATTTTTTATGCGGTTCAATAACTTTACAAATTCCAAGAAAATTGCGTCTCAAAGACGATGATTTTTTTCTATTTTGTGCGAAAAATAAAAATTTACGCATAGAATGTTACAATAAAAAATCTTTTCAAAAATTAATTGTTATGATTTTTAACGAAATGCACGAAAAATCCGCTATGTCTTTAGCGTAGCGGATGAACGTGCTGATTTTTCGACTGTCCGTTTTACGGACAAATGTCGAAAAATCAACCTTGCGAGGCGATATATTGTTGAATAACTTCTGCACTTGCATTTCCAACACTACAAATAAAATATCCGTCAGTCCAAAATGTATGTTCCTTCCAAAAATGAGCAGTAAGTTCGTTATGGAATAACTGCCAAATTCGATAAGTTGAAATGGATTTTAGACGACGAACAATCGAAAGAGGGGATAATTTGGGTACAGAATTGATTAACAAATGAATATGGTCGTTGTCTGTTTCCATTATTTCTATTTGAAAATCAGATATTTTTTCTATTTCAGAAAAAATATTTTTATTGCGTTTTTTATTTTGCCAGTCAACAAATTTTTTCTATATTTGACGACAAAAATAACGTGATATTTTAGTAAAAATTTTGCGTGATTTTGCGATATGTAATCTGTCATAAATCAAGATGTTACGTGCTTACAAATATAGAATTTATCCCACAAAATCGCAAAAAGAAATGTTTGCGAAACATTTTGGTTGTGTGCGTTTTGTCTACAATTATTTTCTCAAAAAACGGATTGCTTCTTA
>DYQK01000236.1 GCA_020719385.1 Rikenella microfusus
TTAACCCAACTTGAAAAAAGACATTCTATAACGCTTTAAAAATGGAGCTTTTCGTTTTTAAAATTGCAATTAGGTAACTACAAACTTTTGTTTTCTGAAAGGACGAATTTTGTAGTTTATTTTTTCAAAAATTTCAGTAACAGTTGGCGATGGACGGCAACAATATTTTAGTGTTATTTTTTTTCCATCTTTTGTAATCATATCTGTAACGACTGATTTATAGGTGTTTAGTTTTTGCACTATACTTGCCCACGACATATTTATTTTATGTTTTTTAAGTTGATATCTTATTGTATTAACTACCTGATATGCAAGTAGTCCAACAAAAATATGCGACAATATTGCACTATCTTTTTGATGATATATAGGACGAATTTGCAAATCCGTTTTGAGTGTCCGAAAAGTTTGTTCAACCTCTCTAATTGTATTGTAAATATTCCATATTTCGTTGGTATTTAGAGCTTTATTCGAATAACGTATAAAATATATGCCGTCATATTGACTTTCATTTTCTTTACGTTTCCACTGCATTGATGTAACTATTCCTTTGTCTGTATCTTCGGTAAATGTTAATTCGTACTGACCTGATATATAATGATTTCGCTCTTTCAAACGTCCTATACGTTGATAAACATCGGCTACTTTTCGCCTTGTTCCTTTTTTTTGCAAATTTTCATTAAATTCTGATAGTTCTTTCTCAAATTTTTCGGTAAATCTATCATCCATAGATACTTCTTTATGTCGTTTTTGCTCGCTTTTTACATACAAAAAATTATCTTCTTTATTTTCTGTTTTTACTTTTCTAAGTTCTATTTTATTTTTTCGATTGTCTTCCACAATAACCGGTTCTTCTTCAATGATTTCATATTTCTTTAATTTACTTCTACTTACGCAAACATAATCGTGATTTTTTTGTCGTAGTTCCTTCAAATTATCTTCCGTTGTAATTCCGGCATCCATAACTATAACAGGCTTATTATCAGATATAGAAGTTTTTTGTTTTAAATCGGCAACAACATCGGCAAGGGTTTGCGGTTCGTTTTGATTGCCGGAATATAAATGCGAATATGTTATAAAACCGTGAATATCAACTAATAATGCCAAACAAATCAGTCGACAGTCGCTTCGTTTTTCTTTGCTTCTACCAAATTTACAATAACTTGAACCTTTTTTTCTCCCCTCAAAAAACAAATTTGTTAGGTCGTAAATCACGATATTTCCTTGTAATGAAAATAAATTTTTAATATTAGTATATATCTCTTTTTCTATGATTTCTTTATTTTTATATAAAAATTCATTTGCTTTGTTTAATTCATAACGACTTATTTCATCTTCTTGTAAATCAAACAGTTGGTTCAATGCGGTATTTTCTTTCAGCCAGCGTTCTGTTTCAAGTTCACTTGACGGATGTACCATTCTACTTATAATGCTTATTTGTGTTGATTTTAATAATTTATCCGAAACTTTTTGATTTGTTATTATTTTATCTAACCCAATTTGTTCTATTGCTTGTTTGGCAAGCCATTCGCTTCCTATTTCGCGTACGTTTTCCGAACTAACCGAATTAACATCAACCACTTGATAATCAACTTCTTTGTCTTCTTCAGTTATTTCTTTTTTTTCTATTTTTTTGTTTCCAAATTTTTTTTTGCTTTTAATAATTTGGTTTGAATATTTTTTTGCAAGTTCTTCAATTTGCGTATCTGAGCAAAAAAAATCAATTTGATTATTTAAAATTTGTTCAATTCTGTCTGAAAGAATTTTATGTCTTTCAACAGGAAGTTCTTCGAGGGTTCCCAGATTAAGAACTAACTCATGACGAGTTTTGTTACCTATTCTATATGAACGCATTAGACGAAAATACATATAAGATTTGTCAGATTTTGTATTCTTTTTGTAAACTTTTGATATAAACATAATGGATAAAATTTGGTGCAAAGATAATTAAAAAAAATTACCCTCCAAATTCAATGGGTGTCTACATTTCGACTTTTTACGACAATTAAACTTTACTTGATATTGATTATCAAGTGATTACAAAAAATATTTTTTTTATTTTTTTT
>DYQK01000126.1 GCA_020719385.1 Rikenella microfusus
TTTGAAAATCACCTCATTATCAAGATTCAATAACATAAAAATATTTCGTTTAAAATTTTCACAAAATTACAAAAATTTTACAATTTTCGAGAATATTTCTCAAAAGTATATTTTCTTTTCTTAATTTTCTCAAAAAAAATAAAAATTTTATTAAAAATTTCACAAAAATTAATGTTTTTTTCAAAAAATTATTTATTTTTGCAAAAATATAAAAATTTGAGTTAAAATGACTTCGACATATCATAATATTTTAAAACAATTTTGGGGTTTCGCAACATTTCGCCCTTTGCAAGAGGAAATTATTCGCTCTGTTGCTGATTTTGAAAAAGATACACTCGGACTTTTGCCCACAGGAGGCGGCAAATCTATCATTTTTCAAGTACCTGCTCTCGCAAAAGAAGGTTTATGTTTGGTTATTACCCCATTAATCGCTTTGATGAACGACCAAGTAAACAATTTAAAACACAAAGGAATCAAAGCCGCTGCTGTACATTCAGGAATGAGTAAAAACGAAATCGAGGTAACTTTGCGAGATTGTATCAACGGAAATTATAAATTTTTATATCTTTCTCCCGAAAGATTAGACACAGAATCGTTTATTAAACTTTTACCTTCGTTGAAAATCAATTTTTTGGTTGTTGATGAGGCACATTGTATCTCGCAATGGGGTTATGATTTTCGTCCTTCATACTTAAAAATTGCGGAAGTGCGAAGATATTTGCCCAAAAACATTCCTGTCTTAGCGTTGACGGCAACAGCAACAACAGATGTGGTTAATGA
This sequence comes from Rikenella microfusus, assembly GCA_020719385.1. GTDB lineage: Bacteria > Bacteroidota > Bacteroidia > Bacteroidales > DYQK01 > DYQK01. The sequence continues at coordinate 781 of DYQK01000126.1, forward strand.
TATTCAAGAGAAATTAAAATTTCGCGAGAAAAATGTTTTTCAAAAAAGTTTTAAACGAGATAATTTAATTTATTTAGTGAGAAATGTTGAGGATAAACTTGGTTATTTGTTAAAAATAGTTCAAAAAATGAATGGTTCGGGGTTGGTTTATATGCGCAGTCGAAAAGGTACGGTAGAAGTTTCTGATTTTTTACGGAAAAATAATGTTTCTGCTGATTTTTTTCACGCAAATTTGGAGAGTAAAGTGAAAGAGATTAAACAAAATCAATGGAAAGCAGGGCATTGTCGAATAATGGTTGCGACTAACGCTTTTGGAATGGGCATTGACAAACCCGATGTGCGTTTTGTGGTGCATTTAGATTTGCCCGAATCATTGGAATCATATTTTCAGGAAGCAGGAAGAGGCGGCAGAGACGAGAAAATATCTTACGCAGTCATTTTGTACAACGAGGAGGATGTGAAAAATTTAGAATCAACTATTGACACCGCTTTTCCCGATATTTCAGAGATAAAAGCAATTTATTCTGCTTTGGGAAATTATTTTCAACTGCCTATTGGTGCGGGCAAAGGTCAGAGTTTTCCGTTTTATCCTTCAGAATTCACTCAACGATATAGAATTCCTATTGCAAGAGTGCAAAGTTGTCTCAAATTTTTGGAACGCGAGGGTTATATTCAGGCAACAGATATTGTTAACTCACCCTCGCGAATACATTATTTAGTTGACGGCGAGGAATTATATAAATTTCAAGTTTCTCATCCGCATTTGGATGGGTTTATAAAATTTTTACAACGCAATTATTCAGGTACTTTTACCGAGTATGTTAAAATTGATGAGGAATTTTTAGCGAATCGCGGCGGAGTGACAAAAGATACGGTGATAAAATATCTCACAAAGTTAAAAGAATATGGAATTTTAGATTATATTTCGCAGCGAGAATCGCCGTACATCGTTTATACGGAGGAAAGATTGGATGAAAAAAGTTTACGCATCTCGCGTGAGCATTATTTTGAACGCAAAAATGTTTTTCTCAAAAAGCTTCAGTCTGTTATTTCGTATGTTTCGCTAAAGAATCATTGTCGAAGTGAAATTTTATTGAATTATTTTGGAGAAAAAAATACGTCTCCGTGTGGAAATTGCGATGTGTGCAAAGAAAAAGACGAGCAAAAACTTTCAACTTTTGAATTTGAGACAATTGTGCAACAAATTCAGAATATTTTACTCAAAGAATCGCAGACAATAGAACTTTTAACGAATATTCTTGATTTCCCAAAACCTAAAATTTTGAAAGTTACGCAATGGCTTTTGGAAACCGAGAAAATTATTCCGATAGAAAATAACAAAGTTCAATGGAATGCAAAAAAATAATAAATTTTTTTTGTGAAATAAAAAATCACCGTTTCCATTTCTCTTTGAAAAAAAAAGAAAACGGTTTTTACAACAGAAAATATTAATTTTCGTTGGGTAAAAATGAAAAATGTGTTGCGTAATAAAGCATTTGCTCGGTAAAATCTTTTGGATACTCAATTTTTACGTCAACAATTTTACCGTCTTTTTCTACGGCGGTTAGTTTTGGGTTGATAAAACCAGAATAACTTGAGGCATTTAATTTTTGAAATCTCTCAACCACTTCTTTGTGAACTTCTTGGTCAATTTTCACTGCGTAAGTTTCGACCAACTTTTTGCCTGCTTGAAAATCACCTTCCGATTTTATGCGTTGAATTTCTCGCAATAATTCGCCGAATAATTTTTTCAACTCGGAATAATCGTTGATGACAAAATAAATTTTGCTGTCAATTTTTTTCTTTTCAATAACATTCTTTGCTTTTCCCTTTTCGAAACACCATTTGGCAATTAATTGTCGATTTCTCATATGCGATTCTTCAAGCACATCACCAACTTTGATTCTGCGAAGTTGACGCATTAAACCATTGACTATATAATAATCGTAAGACGCTTTGCCCGCATCAATAGTCGGAATTAAACCGACATCAACTAAATGTTGGTCGTAAAGAAAATACAACGCAACCAAATCGGCGCGTGCTTCTTCGAGAGTATTTGCATAACTTTTCAACGTTTCATTCGGACTACCGACATCTGCCTTGATTTTCCCCGAACCGTGACCAATAACTTCGTGTAAACCCGTGTGGAGTTTATCTGCATAATCGCCATATTTTTTTATATGTTCGATTTGTTCGGGAGTGTGAAATTCCTGCAACAAGCCGCTATTTTTTTCCGATTCCGAATACGATTCCTCAATATTAGCGAGAGAAACCGATTTCGAACCATAAGTCGCTCGCAACCAATTTGAGTTCGGCAAATTTACGCCGATGGGTGTTGTTGGAGAACAATCTCCCGATTCGCCGATAACTTGGATGACTTTGTAACTGACTCCTTGCGGATTTTCGCGTTTATATTCGTCCTGAATCGGAGAATTTTTCTCAAACCATGCTGCTTCGCTGCTAATTTTCGAGAGTTTTTTTGTCATTTCTAAATCCTTAATTGAGAAAACAGACTGCCAAGCACCTCTGTAACCCAACGCATCACCGTAAACTTCAATAAAACCGTTCACAACATCAACCATTGGTTCGGTATCTTTGACCCAAAGAATCGAATATTCGTCGAAAATTTTTAAATCACCTGTTTTGTAAAACTCTATAAGTTTTTCGAGAGATTGTTTCTGTAAATCAGATTCTGCCACGGTAACGGCTTTTTCCAACCAATAAACGATTTTCGAAATCGCTGCGTCATACATTCCGCCAACTTTGTAGGTTTTTTCCTTGATTTGTCCGTTTTCCTTTACAAGTTTCGAGTTTAAACCGTACATCGGCGGCGTTTGATTTTTTGAATCTGAAATGTTTTTATAAAATTCTTCGACTTCTTTTTGCGTTACTCCTTCGTACAAATTATTGGCAGAATTCGTAATTACATCTTTTTTCGTATCGAGACAAATTCTTTTCGCATCAATTTGGGGGTCAAAAATGACAGGAATAATTCGTTCAACGAAGGATTCGATTTTTTCATCTTTGCGAAGCGGCAATTTATCTGCAGGAACAGATTTTAACAACGAAGTAAAATATTCCTTTGAACATTCAGGAATAAATTTATCCGCGGAATAATGATGATGAATTCCGTTAGAAAACCAAATTCTTTTAGCGTAAATCAAAAAATTTTTGTACTCGTCAGAATTCTTATCTCCTTGATAATTCACAATTATTGCCTCCAAAGTGCGTCGAATCGTGAGATTATATTTATAATTTTGGTCATAAATCATATCTCGTCCCGAGTAAGCGGCTTGATACAAATAATAAAGCAATTCTTTTTGTTTCGGAGCAAGATTCTCGAAACCGTGAACTTTGTAACGCAAAACTCTGAGGTCGGCAAATTGTTCGGCAACATACTCGAAAGTTGAGTCCTGCGTGTGTGTTTGCTGTTCATTTTTGGGTTCTTGCTTTGTTTGACAAGAAAACATCAGACCAAAAATAGAAATCATAAACAAAAAATTTGTTTTTTTCATTGCGAAACGTTTTTTTGAGTAAATAATTGTTAAATTGTTATGAAAAAAGTTAAATTTTGTTAATTTCCTCAACAGAAAGTCCTGTACATTCAGAAATCATTTCAAGAGAAAATCCTTTTTGTTTCATCTTCGCAGCCGTTTCGAGAGATTTTTTGCGTTCACCTTTTTGTTCGCCGAGCAAAATGCCCTCCTCAAGAATTAATTGTGCTTTACTCTTCGCTGCCTCGGTCTGCTTCGCAAGAGTACGGTCTTCAACAGAAATATTGTCATCGTCAATCTCTCGCAAAACCTCTTTTATGCCTTCATTCGACTGATTCACCTCAAAATTGTAAGGATTTTTTATTGATTCGTTTACCAAATGTAACCAATCTTTGATAGAAGAAGGTGTTTTGTCGTTGATATAATTCGGATTCAGACAAAAAAGTTTATGTTCAAAAATATCAACTTCTTCACCTGAAAAGGTGAAAAAATTTGATCTGTGAATCAAAATATCGTGTTTAATCAACGCACCTTTTCGGTCTTTCATACGATACGGCTCGGTAACAACAACAATAGTATAAACCGTTTTCTCAATTTTGTATTCTCGCGAAGAACGTTGCAATTCAGCAAGTGCCATGTTATGATACAAAAGAAATCTGTCGAAATTATAATCGTAATCAATTTTTTGAATTTCAACAATGACTCTGTGGTCGAGGGTTTCTGCAAAAATGTCATATTTAAAATTGACATAACCAAATTTGGGTGAGAATCGTTTTTCCGTTTCGATTTTTCCAAATTCTGCATCAACGCCTGTTACATCGCGGACAAAACAACGAAAAACGGTTTTATTTGTGAATGCTTTTTTGAAATAAACTTCGTTATCAAGATTTAATATCATAAAAAAATTTTATTTTTGTTTAAATCTGTCAGATTCTGAAAAATCTGACAGATATTTTTAGAAAAAAAATTAACAAATTCCGAGTGCTTCTTCGTAAGTTCCTTTTTTGAGAAGTTTTCCGTCTCTTTTCAAAAATTCGCCATTTGCGACAACATTGCAAACTTGATAATCTTTGTTCAATAAAACCATATCGGCATCTTTTTCGACTTCGATTCTGCCCTTATTTTTGAGTTTCAAAATATCAGCAACATTCGAAGTTAACACTTTGACCGCAATTTCGAGCGGCAAATTTTCTACGGTTACGGCATCGACTAATTCTCGCAAATTCGCAGCGGGAAGTCCCATTTCAAGACGGATAAGTTCACCTGTAACAGGGTCAAAATCGGGTAACGAGCCGCAAGCATCCGAAGTAAAAGTAATATGTTCAATAGGAACACCTGCATCCATTAAAAGTTTCAATGTTTTCGCAGGTTTAATTTCGTATTCGGGATAATAGGGATAAGAAGAGGTTGTTATGTCGATGTAACCTTTTTTCCCGTATTCTTTTGCGTCTTCGAAAATGTAGTCGTTTCTGTTGCAATGCGTAGGAATAAATTGTTTTAATTTTAATTCGCTATTCGCAACTGCATCGTAGAGAGGTTTGAACGGATTTTGTGCGTCTCCCATATGAATGTTGACGATTCCTGCTTTTCCGCCTATCATTCCTCCGACTCTTGCGTGTTCGGTGATACGAATCAATTCGTTCAATGTTGGAACAGAAGAGCGATGGTCAGAAATAGCAATTTCACCGACTCCAATAATTTCCTCGATTAAAGCAATATCTCGACCAACATCGCCTGTGATGGTTGGTGTTGGCACTTGATATGCACCTGTGTACATCCATGCGGAGATTCCCTCGGCGCGGAGAGACTTAACTTTCATTAAAATGCTTTCGACGCTTCTTGTCATTCCGTCAGTTCCGAGACAGCCGATGACGGTTGTTACTCCGCCGTGAATTAATTGACTGAGATAAATTTCAGGTGTTCGTGTGTGTGGTCCGCCTTCGCCGCCAGCGCCTGCGATGTGTACGTGTGCATCGATGAGTCCAGGAATGAGTTTTAAACCTGTTGCGTCTAAAATGTCAATATTCCAATTTTTAGGAATATCAATGGAATCAGCGATGGCAAGAATTTTGCCTGCACCGAAGAGAATGTCTTTTTTCCCTAAATATTGGGGTGCAAAAATTTCTGCTCCTTTGATTAATTTCATCATAAGTGAAAGAGATTTAAAAAAGTATAGTTTAAAAGACTGATTTGAAAAAATTTGCAGCAAAGATAAAATAAAATTTTCATTTTTAAACGAAAATTCAATTTTTTCGAGAAAAATAAAAAAAAAATGTTTTTTTTTGAGAAAAATGATACGAATATTTTATTTTTTTTATATCTTTGCCGTGAAAATTTTTTATAATTATTTACCTCACAAAAAAACAATTGTATCTATGAGAAAAGTTTTCGGATTATTTCTTTTAATGATTTTTGCTTCGTTTAGTGTTTTTGCTCAAAAGCAAGTTGTAAACCAAGCAAAAAAAACCGAATCAAAAAATTATAAGGATTCGGATGATAAAAATTATGGTGTTTCTGTACAGAAACAAGTTGTCTCAACAAAAAAGGGTTATGACGTAATTCCGTTGGGAAGTGCTTCGAACATTTACACAATGATCTCGGCACAACGAAATAAATTGTTTTACTCACCTGCAGTTGACGCAATAGTTTTTGCTCACCGTATGGGCGGAACAATTTCGGGACAAACAGGTAACTTTGTTTGTTTTGACGCCTCTCTTGACGGCGGCTCGACATGGAATCTTACTAATGTGGTTACTGCTAACGTAACTACTTCAGCGATGTGTCGTTACCCACAAGCTGCTATCGCTAACCCTGCAGGTAACACAAATCCTGAAAATGCTTATATCGGTGTAACTGGTCCTGGTATTGTTGCTCCTTCAACAACTTGGGGAAGAACTTATGAAGCAACAGCAAAATTAAACGGTACAGGTGCAACCAACGAATTCCGTCACGTAACAGGTGAAAACGAAGTTATCGGAACAGGAATGTGCGAATCGAATGGTAATTTATTTTATATGAATTACAACGCAACGGGCAATAAGTTTTTTATTTTGAAGGGAACTTTGAATCAAACTTCGGGCAAAGTCGAATGGGCAATTAATAAAACTTTACAGCCAAGTATTATTGAGTTGACTGATGGATATTATAGTTCAGGAATGGATATTGCCTTCGGTCCCGATGGAATGACAGGTTATGCAGTAATACTCGCAGCATTAACAGGACATACTCCAACAACTCCCAAACCTTTGATTTGGAAAACCACAGACGGCGGAGCAACATGGAACGAATTACCTGCAACAGACAATTTTATTGCGTTATTTCCTTGGATGGAAGGGATATTATATCCCACAGGGCAAGGTCTATATCGTCCTTTTTTTCAATCAGTTGATTTATCAGTTGACAAAAACAACCGTTTACACATATTTACCGATATGGCTTCGGGTTATTCAAGTCATCCAGATTCCTTAGCGTATACTTATAACGGCGGAAAAAGTTTAAGTAGATTTATCGTTAGTGACGGAACAGATTGGACAGGAAATTACATTGCTATGCAATGGAACAGCGATTTCACTTGGGGACCATCAACAGACGAGGCTGATTATAACACAGAAATACAAACTTCTCGAACTGCCGACGGTTCAAAAGTTTTCTACATTTGGAACGCAACAGACACAACCGTCAATACTATTAACGATTCTCCAGATATGTATTGTGTGGGTTATAATGTTGGTGATGATTCTTTATCAAGTATTGTTAACCTTACCGCTGATGCTCCTTCGGCACAAGGAATGTTTTATGCAACCGTTGCTCCTATTTGTAAAACAAACGGCGATAATTTCGATTTTGAAATTCCCTGCGTTTATACAACAATTAATATTTCTGGCGGTCCAGGACAGCCTGTTACGTTTCATTATCTCAAAGGAATGGGAATGGACGAATGGGCAGGAACATCTCTTTCAACAGAAGCAAATATTTTAACTTACAAAATTAAGTTAGAAAATGATCCCGTTGCCGGCGTTATTGATGCCACTGCTAAAACTATCGCAGTGACCTTACCCGCAGGAACAGCCGTTGATAATTTAGTAGCATTATTCACCGTTTCAACAGGTGCAACTACAAAAGTTGGAACAGCAGTTCAAGCTTCAGGTGTTTCTGCAAATAATTTCACAAACCCTGTTGTTTATGAAGTTACCGCAGAAGACGGTACGACAAAAGTAAACTGGACCGTTACCGTAACCGTTGGAAAAAACAACGAAGCTGAAATTTTATCTTACTCGCTCGCAGAAACAGAAGGAACAATTGACGCAACAGCAGGAACTATTCGCGTTGTATTACCCGCAGGAACAACACTCACCAATTTAGTTGCAACATTCTCACTCTCGACAGGTGCAACTGCAAAAGTTAGAACAACCGTTCAAGTTTCAGGCACAACCGCAAACAATTTCACAAATCTTGTTGCTTACACCGTTACAGCAGAAGATGGAACAACAAAAAAAACTTGGACCGTTACAGCTGTTGTCGCAGCTGCTACTGACTTCACAGCACTCGCACTCGGAGACGTTGAGGGCGTTATTGATATTACTGCAAAAACCGTTACCGCAGAAGTGCCTTACGGAACAAATGTTACTGCGTTAGTCACTACATTTACAGTTGCTACAGGCGTTGAAGTTTTTGTCAGAAATGTTAAACAAGTTTCGGGTGTAACTGCAAATGACTTCACAAATCCTGTTATCTACAAAATCGTCAGCACAGCAACAAAAACTACTGATGACACAACAGAATGGACCGTCACCGTTAACGTTGCTGCTGCAAGCACAGATGCAACTTTGAAATCTTTGAAATATGGAACAACAGATGTTCCTAATTTTGCCGCTGCAACATTGGTTTACAATGTTGAATTACCCGCAGGAACAACAACCGTTCCAACCGTCACCGTTGAAGCAAATGACGCAAACGCAACAGCCGTTGTTACCCCAGCCGCTGCTCTTCCGGGTGAAACCAAAATCGAAGTTACTGCACAAGACGGAACTACAAAGAAAACGTACAAAATCAACTTCACCGTTGCGAAAAGCAACAACGCTTTCTTAAAAGCAATTTCTGTTCAAGGAAAAGCACTTGCAGGTTTTGCAAAAGAAACTTTAGTTTACAACAACGTTGCTATTGACTTTAAAAAAGCCGCTAACATCGTTGCTACCGCAGCTGACGCAAAAGCAACCGTAAAAGTGGACACCAGCAAACTCAGAACCGCTGACGCAAAAGTTACCATCACGGTTACCGCAGAAGACGGGAAAACGACAAAACAATACGTTCTCAACAGAGTTGCTCCAGCAGGAATCAACAACATCGCTGCAAACATCTCGATTTATCCAAACCCTGTTTCTAACATCTTGACTATCAACGCAATGAAAAATACTACGTTGATTATCTCTGATGTAAATGGAAAAATTGTTTACACACAAAAATTAAACACTGAAACTAACCAAATCAACGTTTCTGAATTTACAAAAGGAATTTATTTTGTACAATTACGAAACGGAAACGAAGTGGTTACTCACAGAATTATTGTAAAATAGTTTTTCATTCGCATTTTGATTTACCTGCCGCCTCAAAAACGGCAGGTTTTTTTTGATTTTTGTAAAATAGAATTTACACAAAATAATTTATTACGACTTTTATGTACTTGATTTTCAACTTGTATAAAGTCTAATAATTTTTTGAGATAATATTTATAAAAAAAAATGTTTTCATCTTGCGAAAAGA
>DYQK01000030.1:0-5449 GCA_020719385.1 Rikenella microfusus
GAATGCAACGCATTCAATAGAAGCCCCTTTGTCTTTAGCAAAGGGGTAATTCACACATACAGGAATAATTGAACTTAAATATGGGCAAATGATTCGAGATGCTTTTCGAGATAGACAAAAAAGCGATTATGAAACTATTGTAAATTTTTCAAAAGAACAAGCGACAGAAATGTTTGAAGATATGAAAATTTTCATTTTTAAAATAGAAAACTTTATTTTAAATGAAAATTCTTAATTTTTTTTTCATTTTTCTTTGAAAAAAATAAGAAATTAATTATTTTTGCACAAAAGAATTTTTATAAAAAAATTTTGTTATGGCAAAAGTAAACCGTTTTTTTGCGGGAAAAACTCTCGGCATTCTCACAGGTGGAGGCGACACACCTGCGTTAAACGCAAGTATTGAAGCGTTAAAGGCAAGAGCAGAAATCTTAGGGTTTAATGTTTACGGTATTGGTCGCGGCTGGAAAGGACTCTTAGAGGAAGGCGACATTGTTGACCTGACGCACATTCCTTACGATGGTTGGTACGGTGGCACGGCATTGCGTTCAAGCCGCACAAATCCGATGCCCACGAAAAAAAATCCTGTTGACAGAAGTCCGCAAGTACTTCAAAATCTCAAACGTTACGGAATCGATGTTTTAGTTACTATCGGCGGCGACGACACAAACGGTGCTGCGAGAAAACTTTACGAAAAAGAAGGAATTCCTGTCATTGGTTTTCCAAAAACTATTGATAATGATGTGAGAACACACACAATTCACAATTATCAAGGCAGCGAGATTGAAACTTGTCTCTGTCCAGGGTTTCCGTCAGCGGCTCAGAATGTTGCCTATTTTACCTCGAAAATTTGCACAACGGCTCGTTCTCATTCTCGAATTATGGTTCTCGAAGTAATGGGTCGCGACGCAGGTTGGCTCACAGGTGCCGCAACATTCGGCGGAGCAGCAATGGCTTTGATTCCCGAATACGAAATGACTCCCGACAAAATCGAGCAATTTTATGCAAAAGTTGACGAAATGTACAAAAACTCGAAGGACAAATATTTGATTTTGGCTGTTGCTGAAGGGACGCGTTGGTTCAATAAAAACACAGGAAAAGCAGAAATTGTCTGTGCAAGCACCGAAGTAGATGAATTTGGGCATCCTCGTTTGGGTGGAATTAGCGGGATTATCGCAAGCGACATCGAGAAACGTTTAAAAATTGAGACGAGAAGTCAAGTCATTGGTTATTATGCCCGTTCGGGGCAGTGTTCGGAGTACGACAAACGTTACGTTAACATCTTGGCAGACAAGGCGTTAGACTTATTATTGCGTGAAGACTTCGGGAAAATGCCTGTTTTAAAACATTTAACTTCGTTAATTGAACTTGAGGAATTTCACACCTTCGCAATGGATATGGGGCAAGTGGAAAATAAACCGCTTCCTATCGAATATTATGACGCTGCAAATTTTAATTTCAGTGAGAAATATACGCACTTTTTGGGTCATTTCACTCAAAAACCGCAAGGTGCGTTTCATTCTTTTGATTTTCCAAAAGTTTTTCCGAAAGCATAAAAACTAAGATGAACAGAATTTCTGTCAGATTTTTTCGAATCTGATAGAAATTTTTTCGAAAAAATGTCATTCAAATAAATATTTCTCACAAAATACCAAAAACTATTTTAAAATTTTTGAAAGAAAAATATTGTAACTCAAAAATTTGATTTGTTTTGTGAAATATTACGTTCAATGTTCCTTCTTCTGCCATTTCGAAGGGCAAAATTTCAATATCATTGATAAAATTGACGTTTCCTTTTTCGAAAATTTTAAAAATTGTCTCTTTTGCACACCAAAAAATTGTGAAAATTGAGATTTTTTGATTTTCAGTAGCGAAGGAAATTTCTTTTTGCGATAAAAATTTGGGGGCAACATTCAAAATGCGTTCCGTTTCGACTTGAATATCGATTCCGACAATATTTTTTTTGTGCAAAATTACTCCGACAATATTTTTTGAGTGCGAAATGGAGATAAAATAATCGTTTAAATTTGGTTTTCCTGTTTCAGAATAAAAAATTGGTGAATAATTGAGTAAAATTTCTTGCAACAAACATCTCACAGCCAGCCATTCGCATTTACGCGAAGGATTTTTTATTTCGAAAAATGTTTTTTTCTCAATATTTGATAAATTTTTCTCAATTAACGAGTACAAAAAATTTTCTTTTTCCGAAATTTCCCACAGAGCGATGAGAATATCTTGCGAAAAAGTTTTTTTCAAAATCAAAGACATAAATTTTTTTTGATAAAACAGGCAAATTATAAGAAAAATTCCTTTGAAATTTGCTTTTCACTATAAGAAATCAAAATTTTGTTTAAAATTTCGATTCCATAGTAACGTTTTTGTTTCAAAAGTTCTAAAAATAACGGTCTTAATTCTGCAATAATTCCTTTCTCTTTTGCTAATGCTAAAATTCCTAACGTTCCAATACAATTAATGCCTAAACATTCTGCAATATTCCGTGCTTTTTTGTCATCAACAATAAAAAAATCAGCATTAATTTCATTCTATAAAATGACAGATTCTGATTCACCTTCATCCATCATTGATGAAAGATAATTTGCTGTTTTTATACCAACAACTCTGTCTTCCAATAATTCAAAAACTTCTTGCTTGAGAATAAATTTATATTTCAATAATTCTTTCCAAACTGAAGTAGCAATATAAAATTCTCCAAATAAAGAAATTAATAATGAAAGACGGTTTATCACAGATAACGACATAATTGGTCCTGTATCAGCAATAACTATTTTATTTTTCATAAATTTCTCAATTTTGCAATATCATTTTCGATATCGAAATAAGTTAAATTAGAAATTGGAATTTGATATGTTGCTAAAACATTCTCAAATTCTAAACGTGGCAAATTTGCTAATTGTGCTGCTTTGCCGATGGTTAATTTTTGCAACTGATAAAAATGTATTGCTGTTGCAATTTTTAACCAATCCTCCCAAACTTGTTCAGATTCATTGACTGCAACAAATAAATCTGTGGGAATAGTTACGTTTAAAGTTACCGTTTTCATAATTTTAATCTTTTTTTACCTCGCCGTTGACCGTTAAGTCGAATTCTTCGAAGCCTTCGAGACCTTCGTTATCAACAACTTTGCAAGCAATTTTATATTTTCCTGCTTTGAAAAACTGAATTTGTTCGCCCTCGCGGTCAATTAACACCGAAGGCGTAAATTTTTTGTCTCGGTAATTGAAATCCCAAGCATAAAATTCTATTCCTGACTCGGAATAACCATCAGCAATAAATTCTATTTTGCGTAAATTTTTCGAATCAACACCTAAATCGTTCACAGAAATGGTAACTCTTGGTTTCTTCGCTATCGGAACAATATTTTCGACCGGCACCAACTCGATGCGAACATTTTCCTCTACTTTTAAACGCGAAATTTCCTGAATCGCACCGCTGCCGAAGCTAAACGCAATAATATAACCAACAGGTTTCTGTTGTTCAATATTTTTCAAAAACAAAGTTTTGTCGAATCGCTCGCACGCCGATTTAAAATTGTCGACCGTATTTCTGTTCACGTCATCTTTTCGTTTCACCTGAATCGGACTATTTTCTCTTGTTTTGCCGTCAACGCCTAAATCGTTTCGTTGTTTTATATTTGGGATTCCGCCGAATTGTTCAATAATCCAAGTTTCGAAAGCAAAAGCATCTTTGTTTCGCAACGAATCGTAATCGTATTTGTGCAATTTTAACACAAAAGGTTCAGAGAATAAACCCTGTTGTTTTTGCAAACGCATTTCTGTAACCTTCACAGCCTGCACACTTTGGTCGATTCCTATCCAATTTCGTTTTAATTTATCTGCCACGCAAACCGTTGTTCCGCCGCCGACAAACGGGTCAAGAATCACATCTCCTTCGTTTGAGGCACACAAAATAATGCGTTCAAGCAAACTTTCAGGTTTTTGTGTCGGATAACCAATTTTTTCATTTTTTCGATAAACAGCAGCACAATCATTCCATACATCTTCAACAATTGCACCTTCTAATTCATATAAAACATCATTTTCCTGTGGTTCTCGTCCATTTTTATTTCTAAATTTATTAATTTGTCGTTGTCTATTAATTGTGTCAGTTATTGGAATTTCACCCAATTTAATTGTTCTCCCATCACTGCTATATTTTCCCCATCTTTTCCAAAGAGAAACTTCGGTTGTTGTCTCTTTTCTTTGCAAATGAAAACAGGAATGTTCACTTTTTTGATAAAAAAATATAACATCGTGTTTTCTTGGGAAAATTTTAAAAGTATTTTTTAAGCCGCCAGGATACCACCAAACAATTTCATTTTTGAAATTATTTTCGCCGAAAATTTTGTCAAGAATATAAACTTTGATATAATGACTTGCGTGATGGTCGCAATGCAGAAATATTGACCCTGTTGGTTTCAGAATTCGGTGCATTTCAAAAACTCGTTCCTGCAACCAGTCGATATATTTCATTATTCCGCCGCTCCAGCGGTCTTGAAAACTGCGAACCTCACCTTTGTCGCCCCAAATTATCTCGTAAGTACGATTCGAGAAAAAAGGTGGATCTAAATAAATTAAATCAACAGATTCATTCGGCATCTGTTTCATTATCAACAAGTTATCACCTAATATAATTTCATTCATAAAAAAATTTTTTACAAAAATAATAAATTTATTCGACAATTTCGAAAATAGAATTCATTTTGTTTAATCTTTGTTTTGTAATTTTTATTGCCATTTCTGATTCATCGATTCCTATCCAATTTCGTTTTAATTTATCTGCCACGCAAACCGTTGTTCCGCCGCCGACAAACGGGTCAAGAATCACATCTCCTTCGTTTGAGGCACACAAAATAATGCGTTCAAGCAAACTTTCAGGTTTTTGTGTCGGATAACCAATTTTTTCATTAGAATGACTCGAAACATTGGTTATGTCTGTCCAAACATCTCCGAGCATTGTTCCTTTACTTGTGTGCAAATATCGTTTAAAACTGGGTACTCCATTTTTGCTGAAAATAATTAAACCGTTTTCGTACAAAAGTTCCAATTTTTCGATATTCGACATTTTTTTTGCTTTCTCCTCACCGACAAGATTTATAACTGCTTCTTTTGAAATTCCCCAACTTCTGCCTCTTGTTGCAGGATTATACCCTCGCCATTCTTCGTTTTTGGATTTATTGGCAGGTGCTGTGATGTTGTCTAAACGATAATTTCCTGCTCCGTTTTGATGAGAATAAACAAATGTTTTGTATCTGCTGTTTAACTCTGTAAAAACAGGGAAATAAGTATAATTTTCAGATTTCGTGTAGTAAAAAATAGAATCTTTTAACACAGGAAATTTGCTTGTTGCGTTGCTTTTCGCACTTGTTCGCTGCCAAGTAATTTCATTTTTGAAATTATTTTCGCCGAAAATTTTGTCAAGAATATAAACTTTG
>DYQK01000030.1:5549-30399 GCA_020719385.1 Rikenella microfusus
CATCTGTTTCATTATCAACAAGTTATCACCTAATATAATTTCATTCATAAAAAAAAATTTTGCACTGCAAAGATAAAAATATTTTTTTCAAAAAAACAGAGAAAATGTTTGTTTATATAAAAGTTTACATTATTTTTGTGCAAAAATAAATTTCATTTTTTAACAATAAATTTTGTTATGAAGAAAATTTTAGTCGCAACAGAAAAACCATTTGCCAAAGTGGCTGTTGATGGAATTCGTAAAATTGTTGAAAACGCAGGTTATCAACTTGTTTTGTTAGAGAAATATACCGATAAAGCCGATTTATTGAAGGCCGTTGCTGATGTTGATGCACTCATTATTCGCAGCGACAAGGCTTCAAGCGATGTTATTGAAGCAGGTAAAAATTTGAAAATCATTGTGCGTGCAGGAGCAGGTTATGACAACATTGACTTGGTTGCCGCAACTCAAAAAGGCATTGTCGCAATGAACACGCCCGGACAAAACTCAAATGCTGTCGCAGAATTGGCTTTCGGAATGATGACTTATATTGCGAGAAATCAATTTCAAGCAGGCACAGGCGGCGAACTTCGAGGTAAAAAAATCGGACTCCACGCATTCGGCAATGTTGGTCGTTATGTTGCAGAAATCGCAAAAGGTTTCGGGATGGAAATCTTTGCTTTCGACCCATTTTTACCAAAAGAAGCATTCGAAAAAGCAGGAATCAAGCAACTTGAGTCTGTCGAGGAATTGTATAAAACTTGTCAATACGTTTCTTTGCACATTCCTGCAAACGAGAAGACGAAAAAATCTATCAATTTCGAGTTACTTTCAAAAATGCCAAGCGGTGCCGTTTTAGTAAACACAGCAAGAGCCGAAGTTATTGACGAAGAGGGTTTAGTCAAAATGTTCGAAGAACGCAAAGATTTTAAATACGTTTCCGACATTGAACCTGTTTGCAAAGACGTTTTAAAAGAAAAATTTGCTGCCCGATATTTCGCAACACCGAAAAAAATGGGTGCAGAAACCGAAGAGGCAAACATCAACGCAGGACTCGCCGCAGCAACGCAAATTGTCAATTTCTTTGAAAAAGGCGACAAAACTTTTCAAGTGAACAAATAATTTTCTTTTTTAAAAACCTTTCTGTTAAAAATTTTCAGAAAGGTTTTTTAACATTTTTTCACAAAAATTAAATCTTATGAATTATCTGTTAATCATTGTTTTAGTTTCGTTTTTGTCGATAATTTTCTTTGCCATTCGAGCTTCGTTTCTGAAAAAACCTGAAACTACGAAAAAAGAAGACAAACCTCAAACCGTTTATTCGTTGAATGATTTTGAGAAATTACTGCAAAATTATTCGGAGAAAAAAGTTGAGAAAAAAGCAGAACCGACAAACACTTCGCAAGAAAGCACCGAAAATCAAGCGAAAAAAGAGAATGAAGAGAAACATCTCGAAGAGAAGAAAGAAAATTCCAATGCAGAAAACCATAATCTTGCCTTGGCTCAAGCCATCATTATTGCGAATGTTTTGAATCGAAAAACCGAATAAAATATGATTCTGAAAGTGCTTGCAACTTCGTTTTCGAAAAATAAACAACTTTGCAACGAACTTTTGCAATATTTTCCCGAAGCACAAATAAACTCGCAACTTATTGATTATAAAGGAGATACACTTATTGAAATTGCAAAAGATGCTGATGCGTTAATTGTTGGTCGCGAAGAGATAAATGCAGAGGTGTTAAAAAATTGTAAAAAATTAAAAATTATCTCAAAACACGGTGTCGGTCTTGACAATTTAGACCTTGATTTTTGCGAGAAAAATAATATTTCTGTCGGTTGGACGGCTGGAGTTAACAAAACTTCTGTCGCTGAGATGACGCTCGCTTTTATGCTAATGTTGCAACGAAATATTTATTTTACCTCGAATCTCTTGAAAAATGGGGTTTGGGAAAAAAACGGTGGACGAGATTTGTCGCAAAAAACCATCGGAATCATCGGTTTGGGAAATGTTGGGTGCGAAGTTGTGAGATTGTTAAAACCATTTCACTGCAATATTTTAGGAAATGATATTGTTGATAAAAGTGTTTTCTGTGACGAAAATAATGTTAAATTTTGTGAAAAAAGTGAAATTTATGTTAATTCCGATATTCTCACCGCTCACGTACCTTTAACCTCGTTAACTGAAGGAATGTTTGACAAAACGGTTTTCGAAAAAATGAAATCAACAGCATTTTTCATCAACACAGCAAGAGGTAAAGTTATGAAAACTAAGGACTTACATTTTGCTTTGCGAAATAAAATCATCGCAGGTGCCGCTCTTGACGCATACGAAACAGAACCAACAACTCTCGCAGACCAAGAATTTTTAAGTTTTTCAAATTTGATAAACACGCCGCACATCGGAGGAAATTCGGTAGAAGCAGTTTTGTCAATGGGAAAAAGTGCTATTGAACATTTACGAAAATTTTTTAAACGTTAAAATTTGTTAAAATGATTTCATATTATTTTATTTTTATTCCTCAATATTTTCGAAAAAAATTGAGGAATTTTTATTTTTCGAAAAAAATTTGTATATTAGCAACGTTAAAATTTTCGAAATTTTATGAAAATTAAAACCAAATTAATTTTATTTCTCACTTTTCTAATGATTTTTCCTGTTGCGGCTTTGATTTTGAGTAATCAAATTTTTTTGCAACGAAAAAATGCATATCGAAAAAATTTGTTGGAACAAAAAAAATATTCCGCAAAAGTCGCAGTTAAAATTTCGGGAGAAGTGTTTAAAAATACCGCAGAAACCTACACTTTTTGGGATGAGTTTGTGTTTTTGGGCATTCAGAAAAAAAACAAAGAATGGAATGACGCAAATTTGTTACCGATAATCTCGTTGCAGGGTTCTGACCATATTTGGACTGCCGACCAGAATTTCAATATTACGTATCATTGCTTCGACTCAACGAGGTTTGATATGCCTTTGCCCATCTCGAAAAATCAAATTTTTACTTTTATTGACTCAACAGAAAACTCTTCGAAGCGATATTTGGAATTTTTTACACGTTATCAAGATAAAATTATTCAATTTTTTTGTATCACCGTTCATCGTTCTGACGATTCGAAGCGAAAAAGAAAGCCTGATGGTTTTTTTATCAACACAAATGTTCTCGATTCTACGTATTTCGCAAAGATAAAAACCATCTCTGACATCTCTGTCGAGCAAGTTTTTGATACTTTATCTCAAGAATCGGAGCAATTAATCATTTATGAAGCGTTAAAAGACTTTGCAGGAAGGAATATTGCGTATTTAAAATTCACAACAAACAACAATTTCGATGAAAAAGAGAAGGAATTAAACTTCATTTCGACAATTATTTTCATTTTTTTGATTTTATTAATCATTTTTATATCTATTTTTTTCATTCACAAAGAAATTTCTTTGCCCTTGAGTAATTTATTGCGTACTCTTGATACGAGAAATTTAAAATTCATTGAGAATTTAAAATCGAAAACAAGAGAATTTAAGTTGTTATCTCTTTTGATAGAGAAATTTTTTGCTCAAAAAACAGAATTGCAACGAATGTCTTATGAGTTAATCGAAAAAAATGAGGAAATAAATCAACAAAAAGAAGAAATTCAGACAATTGCAGAGAGTTTGCAATCAACTAACGAGGAGATTTCGGCTATTAACGAACAATTAAATGCGGTTAACAAAGAAATTTTGTCAAAAAATACAAAAATTTCGCAAAGTATTCAATATGCTTTTCGAATTCAGAATGCAGTTTTTCCAAATCCGAAGTTTTTAACTTCGATTTTTCCCGAAAATTTTATTTTTTTCAAACCCAAAGAAGCAGTTAGCGGAGATTTTTATTATTTTAAACAAATTAGCGATTACTTTCTCGTTGCGGTTGCAGATTGTACAGGTCACGGAATTCCTGGAGCATTTATGAGTATTTTAACGACTGCACTTTTGCACGAGATTGTCGCAAAACGCGAGATTACTGAATCGGGACAAGTTTTGAACGAATTGCGAAAACTTTTGCGAGAGGCACTTGCCAAAACTGACACTGAATCGAAGGAATATGTGGAAATTGCGTTTTGTTCAATAAATTTGAAAACAAAAGAATTGCAATTTGCAGGTTCATATTTGCCGTTTTATTTTGTGAGAAATCAAGAAATTTCGGTAATGAAACCTGACAGAATGCCTGTTGCGGCGTATGTTTCTGACAAATTTTTCACAAATCATAAAATTGCGTTGCAAAAAAATGACGTTTTTTATCTCTGCACAGACGGATTTTTCACACAATTTGGAGGCGAAAAAGATGAAAAATTTGGTTCAAAACGTTTAACAGAAATGTTGCAAAATATTAGTAATCAAGATTTTGATGAGCAAAAAAATAGTTTAGAAAACATTTTCTGTCAGTGGAAAGGTAAAAATTTGCAAGTCGATGATGTTTTAATTGTCGGAATAAAAATTTAGAAAAATTTTTGAAAAAAAATTCTCTTTTTTGAGAAAATTTTTATATCTTTGTGTTTATCTAAATTCCTTGAATTATGAAAAATGTTATTGTTATCTCAATATTTTTGGCAGTTATTACAAATTCTTTCGCACAAAAAGAGCCTGCCACCGAAGGAAAAGCAGGTGTTGGTTTTGATGCTGAGACCAATGCCCCAATTAAAGAATTATTTTACGTTCTGAGCAGCGACAAAGTTACAAAACACGGCATTTATCGGGCTTACACTATCAAAGATACACTTTTTATTGTCGGAAATTATCAAAAAGGTAAAAAAAATGGGCGTTGGAAATATCGTTATTCCACCGCACCGTTTGCTTGGCGAAAAGAAGGCGATTTTCAAAATGATATGAAAACAGGAAAATGGATTTTTTATCATAATGTTGCTGGAAATCGAATCAAGGAAACTTATGTTTACTCGAACAATGAGGCAAGTGCTTATGTTGAACGCTACGGAAATGCGGGAAATATCGAGGCAAAAGGAAATGCAGAGAACAAAAAAGGGACTTTTTGTGAAGTCGGAAGTTGGACATTTCTGCACTCAAACGGGCAAAAAATGTCGGAAGGAAATTTTGTTTTTGACGGGATTTCGAAAAGTGTAAAAACAGGCGAATGGAAATATTGGTACGAAAATGGAAAACCTTCATCGTCAGAAATTTACAATTCTGCGGGCAAATTGCACGGAATTAAACCTTATTTTTCGCGAAACGGCGAACTCGAAAAACGCGAATTTTACAACAACGGCAATCTTGAGAAGACCGAGGACAAATTTACTTTTCAAAAAAGAGAAATCGATTCTATTCTTGCAAAATCTGACGAATATAAAACGCATTTTTCTGCCGTTTGCGAAGGAGAAATCAACGATGTTCGCGAAGAGATTGCCGCTTACGAACTTGCAAAAAAAGATTCTGAACGTTTTAAAAAGGGAAATCAAATTATTGAACATTTGAAAACCATTTATCAAAATTTTCAACCTGTTAAAAATCAACACTTTACAATTGATTCGTTGCAAAAAATTGTAAACGAGAGTTTTGCGAAAAACTATTCAGAATTGCAGCAAAACGATATTTTTCCCGTGAACGAGGAATTTAAAAATTTTCAAAAAACAGGAAATATTTCACAGAGACTCGAAAAAGGAAAAAATATTCTCGAAAAATTTAATTTTTTGAGTAAAAGTTTTTCAGAATTGCAGGAGTTTTCTAAAAATATTTCACAAACTTTTCCGTCTATCGAGAAATATTATCAAGATAGTTTTCCTTCAATTTATCAAAATGAAATTGTTGTTTTCAAACAAAGAATTGATAAATATAAGATTAGCAACACTTTACAGGAAAAATTGCGAGAAGGAAAAGAAATTTCTGACAAAATAAATTTTCTTTCGCAAAGCAAAGAGGAAATTTCGAAAATTGACAAAGAGATGAAAAGCCGCAGAAGTGCGATTCAAATTTATAAAAAAAATTATCCCGCCATTTACGACAATATCAAGCCGCTTATCGACCAAGCATTTGCGAAGTATAGCGAGATAAACACGGTTGAGGAAAAATTGTCGGTGGTAAAATCGTTGGGAACTTTTTTGAAAAAATATGAAGACGATTATGCAAAACTCGAATCGCAAGACAAAACTATCAACGAGAAATATCAGGAATTTGTGCAAAAGTTGAAACCCGACAAGAAAAATAAATTTATTTACAAAAGAGGCGTCACACTTTTCGAGATGTACAACGAGGCACGCAATAAACGGGCAACGACCAACACGCGTCTCGCCGCTGGCACAAAAACTATCGAATTGTTGGACAAACTTTTGTCTTTTCACGGCAAAGAGAATCCTGATATTAACGAGAAATTGAAAAAAGCACAAACAGCAAAAGAGTTCGCAGAAATTCTTGGTTTACAAATTGATTAAAATTTTATGAAAAAATTGTTTTTCCCTATTTTGTTTGCGTTTTTGTGGTTTTCTTGCACAGAAAATTTGCAAAAAAATGACGATTCTCAACAAAAAACTGAAGTTGAGAAAAAACTTGATTCTTCAACTGCGAAAAAAGAGAATTTTTTGAGTTTCGAAATTGCAAAACCTGCCAAAAAAAATTATATCTCGTCAGAGAAAATTAAAATTTCGGTGAAATTAGAGAAAAAAGAATATTCTTTCGATTCTTTGCAGTTTTGCGTTGATAATCAAAGAGTTACCTCAACGAAAAAGTTACCTTTTAACTTTTTTTGGGATACGAGAAAATCTTCTGTCGGCAAGAAAAAAATCTCGTTAATTTTGTTTTCGCAAGGTAAAAAATCGGAACAAGATACCGAAATTTCTTTGTTTTCCGATGTTTTGCCGCTGATTCAGAAGTATAAAATCGTTAAAACTTTTCCTCATGACGAGGCGGCTTTCACGCAAGGACTTTTTTACGACAAAGGTTTTCTCTACGAGGCAACAGGAATGGAAGGCGAATCTACGTTGCGAAAAGTGAAATTTGAAACAGGTGAAATTTTGCAAAGTTTTACCGTTCACGGCAACGAATTCGGCGAAGGAATCGCACTTTTCGAAAATAAAATCATACAAATTACTTGGCAGTCAAATGTTGGTTATGTTTATGAGAAGGAAAATTTCAAACAACTTCAAAAATTTACTTACAACCACGAAGGTTGGGGAATTACGACTGACGGGAAAAATTTGTTTGTTAGCGATGGAACGCACAAAATTCACGTTCTTGAGCCGCAAACATTTAGCGAGGTCGGAATAATTGAGGTTTTTGACCATCGAGAAGCGGTGCAAAAATTAAACGAATTGGAATTTATTGAGGGAGAAATATTTGCAAATATTTGGCAAACAGAAAAGATTGCCCGTATCGATGTGAAAACAGGAAAAGTTATCGCATATATTGATTTAAAAGGCATTTTGCCCGAATCCGACAGAACCGAGAAGACAGACGTTTTGAACGGAATCGCTTATGATTCCGCCACAAAACGAATCTTTGTTACAGGAAAAAGATGGAAAAAACTTTTCGAAATCAAGATTTTTTAAAACGAATGACCGTTAAATCATCGGCAGGAATTAAATTGTGTTGATTTTTTAAAATGTTACATTTTCGCGACAACATCGCAGGATTTTGAATCAAAAATTCATCTTTTGCGAGATAATGAACGAAATCGAAGGGTTGTGTCTCGATATTTCTCTCTTTTTGAAACGACAGAATGCCGTCAGTGGCAATTGTTACGTCATTTATCACATCTGATATTCGCAAAGAAGCGAAATTTAACCAATTTTTAAAATTGTCAACTTCGAAATTTTTCAAGTGATAAGACAAATAATCAGGAACATTCTCTTGGTCGATGACAAAATCTTTGCCGTTGACAGAAACAAAACCGTCTCCGATGGCAATTAACTCGAAATTTTCGTTATTTCCCACCAGAAAAATAATTGTCGAAAGCAATTCATATTCGGATAAATTGAGAATTTCTTTTGTTTCAACAATTTTTTCAATACTTTTACAAAGAATTTCATTGAGAATTTCTTTCAAAGTTTTTTCGTTCATTATTTGCGGCAAATTTTTACAAGTATTTCTGAAAATTTTTGCAAACAAAGTCGAAGCAAAATGCGATTCTTTTCCTCCTGAACAGCCGTCAAAGACTGCCGCTGCAAAAAAAGTTTCTGAACTGTGATGAAAAAAATTGTCTTCGCAAAAATTTTTGTGCAAAAAACCGCGTTGCAAATACAAATGTCCAAGCATAAAATTAAATTTTTGTTTTTCCGCAAAAAATTGTGTAGTAAATAATCGAAAAATTACATTTTTTCGTATTCCGAATCAAATTCGTCATGAGAGTTTAGGTCTAAATAAATTCCTTTTTGTTTTTTCTCACTCCTCGAAACTTGGTCGGAATAAGATGTTGAGGAATGAAATTTTCGTTTTTTCGTTTTATCGCGTTTTGCGTTCAGCGAATCAAGTTTAAAAAACGAAACCGTTTCAAATAATTGTTCAGATTGCCCCGTCAATTCCTCCGAAGACGTTGCCATTTCCTCTGACGAAGCAGCATTTTGCTGAATCACTTTGTTCAACTGCTGAATTGCGTTGTTAATTTGCGTTGCACCTGCATTTTGTTCAACACTTGAGGCGGCAATTTCCTGAACCAATCTTGCCGTATTTTGAATACTCGGCACAACAATATCGAGTAAATTGCCTGAATTTTCAGCAATTATCACGGTATTTTTGGACAAATCATTGATTTCCTCTGCGGCGGCTTGAGTTTTTTCTGCCAATTTTCGCACCTCAGACGCAACAACGGCAAAACCTTTTCCATATTCACCCGCACGAGCCGCCTCAATAGCAGCGTTGATGGCAAGTAAATCGGTTTTGTGGGCAATTTCCGTTATGATAGAAATTTTTTCCGCAATAATTTTCATTGACTCAACCGTTTTTTTCATCGCTTTATTGCTTTCCAAAATTTCGTTCGCAGATTTTTGAGCAATTTTTTCTGTTTGCTGTGCATTTTCTGAATTTTGTTGAATACCCGTAACCATTTCTTCCATCGCAGACGAGATTTCCTCTGCCGCCGAGGCTTGCTCATTCGCTCCTTGAGAGATATTTTGCGAGACAGAACTGATTTGTTGACTTCCCAAATTCACATTCTCAATAGTTAAAACCACTTGCGTAATGATATTTTGCAACGATTTTACCATCGAGTCAATAGAAATTAACATTTCATCGTTATCGGAACGTTTTTTAAACTCAATATTTAAGTTTCCTGATGCAAGCAATTTTGCTTTCTCAACAATTTGCCGATTCGTTTCGATTAAAATGTTTAAATTTTCTTTGTGTTTGGAATATTCGCCGTCAGTTTGATGAGTTAATAAGGAAGGAATTATTCCTTGACTAATTTTTTCGACAATTTTTGCCTGCAAATTCAAATGTCCTGCCAAAATATCAATGATTTTGTGAATTCCCTCAATAACATTTTTAAATTCGCCTTTGTGATTCGAAATATCAACCTTAAAACTTAAGTTTCCCTTCTCCGCAGCGTTACTCAAAGAGTTAATATCGGAAGTTAAATGATGTAAAGTTTCTGTAACGGTCTTGAGATTTTGATAAATTGCCGCAAAATTTTCAGATTCCTGCTTCGTATAAATGCTTGCCGCAGTCAAATTTGAGTCAATATTTAAACTTCCTTGAGCAATATTTTGCAAATTTTTCGACAAACGTTCAACTTCTATGCGATAATATTCCGCACTTCGCTTCGATTTTGAAATATCTTGCACAATTTCGATATGCCCGATTCTTTCGCCTTTTTGATTTAACAAAAACGCTGAATCTATTTGAAAATCTTTGTCTTTTTGCAAAGACGAAAAATACGAAACAGGAATTCCGCGTTGCAAACCCGCAATTCCGCAATTTTCTGTTTTACAAATCGAATTTCCCCAATAATGACAAGGTTTACCGAGATATTCTTTTTTTTCTTTTCCCATCAAATCGGAAGCTGCTTTGTTAAAAAATGTCCAATTTAACTCTTTATCGGTGACCGAAATCGGAAAAGGAATAGAATCTAACATTGCCTCGTACCAATAAATTTTTTTCACAAAAACATCAAGAGTCTGATTAAAACCCTGCACAATAGGGCGAAATTCGGGATTTATTTGAGAAATATCGGTGCGAACATCAAATTTCTCATTTATTGCCGCATCAATTAAATGTTTAGTCTCGAATAAAACTTTTTTAATAATTTTTGAGATATTTTCAGTTATCAAAAATATCGACAAAGCAACAAATAAAAGCGAAATTATCGTTGCAATAATCAAAAACCACTGCAATTTGTCGGCACTTTCCATAATTTTATCAATAGGAAACGAAACGCCGAGAGACCAATAATTTGTTGATTGACCAACTTGAAACGGCACTAAAACGGTCTGAACTTGCTTACCATTTTGTGTTTCGAGATACGAAATCTCTTTTGCATTTTTCACATTTTCCTCAACTTTATGTTCTCGATTTTCATTAAACTGAACCTCTGAAAACGGTTTATTGACAAATTCCTTGCGAGGATGTGCTGTTATTACGCCGTTTCCTGAAATTATAAACGCAAAACCTGTCTCAAAAGGTTTTATGCTGTCAGTTAACGCTCTTAAGTCGTCCATAGAAATATCAAGTCCTGCCACTCCGACAAATTTTCCATCAACAATTATCGGCACACTACAACTAACCATCGTAACATCTTGCCCGTTCACTTTGTACGTTACAGGATTTGTGATAAATTCTTTCAAAGTTTTCTTAGAAACTTGATAATATTCGCCGTTTGTGCCTTCTTTGTCAAAATCTACGCAATATTCGAGATGAAAACCGCCGAAACGATTCCAATACGGAATAAAACGTCCCGAAGCATCGTGTCCTTCTTTGTTTGCGTATTGTTTGTCGAGACCGTCCAAAACATTTGGCTCAAAAATGGTCCAAGCACCCATAAATTTTTTGTTGTGTTCAGCAATTTGACGAATGATTAAAATAAATCGACTTCGTCTTTCCGCAACAGGGAATTTTTCGTAGCCGCTAAAAATGTGCGACATCATTTTTGCCGCATCCATTGCTGATTCCAAATCTTTGTCAATTTGATTTCCGTAGCGATACGCAACATTCCGAGCATTTTCGTGAGAATTTTCTAATTGCATATCTTTGATTTTGAAATTGAGAAACATTAAAATTGTCCCTATTCCAAAAATATTTAGAATCAAAACGAAAATAAATAATTTTTTTCGAATTGTCATTTGAGAAAACATAATGAGTAAGTTTTATGTTAAACAATAAGACAAATGTATAAATTTTTTTTGAAAAAATATTAATTTTTTGTTAAAATTTTGTTAAAATTAAAAAACTTGTCACCATTTTGAACGATGACAAGTTTTATTTTGTGAAAAATTTTTACCAAACAAATTTTTTCGTTGCAGAAAAATCTTTTCCTGAAATTTTTAGAATGTAAATTCCTGATTTACAATGAGATAAATTAAAAAACTGTTTATTTTCAGACGAAGTTTTAACATTCTCAAACAGAATTTTTTTGCCCTGCATATCAAAAATTTCAATATTTAACTCTTGATTTTTTATTTCTGAAAAATGAAGAATTAAATTTTCATTCTCTCTAATTGCTTGAAAATCAAAGTTTTGCGAATTTTTTATTACTCCAACCTCTCCAACAACTATCACCGAATCTGTCGATTTTCCACATTGATTAGAAACCGTTACAAACAAAAAATTGTGTGTCCAATCTTTTTTGTAAACCACAGGATTCGCACACGAGAGACAAGACAAAGAATCTTGCGTAAAATTTTGAAATTTCCACAAATATTCCGCAAAAATTGAGTGCGAAGTGCAGTGCAACGGAGCAGGAAATTGCGAAATAAGTTGCGAATCTATCTCGGCTTTTGGGGCAATATCAACAAGAAAAGTTTTCGAAATCGAATCTTGAACATTATTTTTCGAAATTTGTAAAGTTACAAAAAGCGTATCTCGTTGATGATGAATAATTTTCGCATCTTTTTCTGTCGAAATTAGTTTGTTATTGAGTTTCCAAATAAAATTTTCACCTTCTTGAGAAGTATTTTTCAAAAAAATTGTATCATTAACGCAAAAAATCGAATCTGTGAAGGAAAAATTTGCCTCAATAACGTTGATAAAAATCGAATCTTTTGTCGTGCCGCAAACATTTCTCAGAGATAAAACGAAATTTTTACTTTGCGAAGGGAAAAATCTTGGTGTAAATGTGTGAAAATCAATGACTTCTGTTGTATCATTCCAAAACATTGTTGCCTCTTGGTCGTTGGTAGAAATCGAAATTTGCAGCGTATCGTTTTTTCGAATTGTTGACTCGTTGGTCGAAAAATTGATTGTTGGTTCGGACTTTGCAAAAATCATTTTTCCCACCGAATCTCGAATTTCTTCGTTGTAAACAATTAATTTCACAAAAACCGTATCTCGTTGATTATAAACGTAATACGTATTTTTTGCGGTATCCGTTTTTTCATTTTCGAATTTCCAAAGAAAATGAATATTGTTGCCCTGCGAGAGATTTTGAAAATAAACCGTATCACTTTTGCACGTAGTTTCTGACGCTCTAAAATTTGCAGAAATGACGTTCACAAAAATCGAATCTTTCGCTGTACCACATTGATTTTCAACATTAACCGTATAAAATCTGCCCGAATCGGCAAAACATTTCGGCTCGAAACAATTGTTACAACTTAAGTCAACATTGGGAAACCAAAAATATTGAAAACTTGAATCTAAATCATTGATTTTCAACGCAATAGTATCTTTTCGGAGTTTCGAAATTTCAGAATTTAACGCAACAAAAGGAGACTGCAAAATTTCAATCATTTTCGTAACCGAATCTCGCTGCTGATTTTGATTTATCGTAAGCAATTTCACCGAATATTTTCCCGAACGTTGAAACGAATGTTTCGGATGTTGTTGCATCGAAGTTGTCGAATCGCCGAAGTCCCAAAAATAAATTAAACCGTTGATAGTCAAATTGTTAAACAAAATTGTGTCGTTTTTGCAGGCAGGATTTTGTGAAAAATCAAAGTTCGCAACGGGAGCAAGTTCTCGCACCGTATCAATAAAAGCCGCAGTTCGATAAAAAGTGAACGAATCAGTTTTTGAGGCAATAACTTCTAAAACAGGAATTTTTTCTGTCGGCGAGAACCAACGATAAAAAATTTCAAAATTTTGAACAGGAATCACCGAATCGTTGTAAAAAAGTGTGTCCGTACTTTTCAATAACGTTTTCATTTTCAACACGTTAGAGAAAGTTTTGTACGGAGTTTTTATGTTTCCATAACCCTCGACAATATTGACTCTTTTTTGTTTTCGTTTATAAATCAAATTTGTTCCGATAGGATTTAGGTCAATAATAAAACTTGAAACGCAAGAATCTTGATTTCCGTAAGAAATTGGAAAATTATAAACAATATCGGGCGAATTGTAAACCACGGCGGCACTTTGTAATTCGCCGCTTTGATTCTGAAATTTGCCTGCAAAACCCTTAGTTTTCAACGAGTTAGTCGATTTTGTTTGCAATTCTCTTATTCCCAAAAGTTTAATACCTGCAATTGTTGTGCTGTCTTGCCCTGCAATTGTTGCGGCGATATTGAGTGAATTCCATTCGGAATAACAATTAATTAAACTTTGCCCGCCAGCCACGCAAGCCATCAGAAATATTTGCTGATAGTTTGTGCTTGCGGGAGTTTGAAATTTTTGCTGCGTTTGTCTCTGAATTGACAAAGAATCGAAATTCCAAAAATAATTTTGCCCCGTTGCAGCGAAATCGAAAGTTGAAAGTTGCGGAATCGGAACAATACTTATCAAAATCGAATCGCCTGCGTTTGCGTAATTGCTTGATTGATAGGTACTTTGCGAAAACAAAGTTTTTATTCCCAAAAAGAAAAACAGAAAAATAATTTTTTTCATTGTTCAATTTAATTTGATAAATTTTCGATTTCCTGAATTGTTAAACCTGTTGCTTGAGAAATAATATCGAAAGAAATTTTTAACTTTTTCATATTTCGAGCAACTTCGATGTTTCGTTCCATTTTCCCTTCCATTTTTCCTTTCATTTCGCCTTCTTTTTGCCCTTCTTTTTTGCCTCTTTGACTTAATTGATACGCCATTGTTCCAAATTCTTCGCCAACTTCGAGAGAAATATCGTACATTTTCTCCTGCATTATCTCAAAATCCAATTTCGAAGTGTGAAAAAGATAAATAACAGTCGTTTTAAAAAACTTTTTCCCCCTTTCTGTCTCTAAAATTTTCTGCAAATCAGCGAAAATTTCAATTAATTTATCTAAAAGAGTCATCGGCGAATCGAAAATGTGCTTCAGCATCAACAAACCTGCACGCAGACATAATTGGTCAGAAAATTCTTTGATTTGCGAATCCGAAAGTGACGCAATATTCACAACTTCAAAATCAAATTTCGGCAAATATTTTCGCAAAAAATCGTCCATTTTTTCGAAATAAGAATCGAAAGGTTTCTTTTCGAACTCTTTTTTTCCGTGATAAAACAGAATTGGAATCACAGGAATAAGTTTTTTGCCCTGTTTAACATTCGTTTCCCAAATTTTCAACATATAACCGAGAAGTTGCAAATACGGTTGTTCGGGAGTGTAACTTTTATGCTCGAAAAGCAACGCAATTTTCACGGAAAAATAAGTTTTATATTGGCAATTATAAACCAAATCCGAGAAAATGTTTTGCAATTCTTCGTCAATGTAATCAGTTTTGTCAATTTCGAGAGTGTTTAACTCAAGATGTTGAGCGATGTGCGGCAAAGCACCGTTGAGAAAATCAAGCATTATCTCGCGTTTCGAGAATAATTCCTTGAAATATTTGTCGTGAGGAGAAACATTTTTCATAGAATCAAAATTGAAAAAAAGTTTTGACAAAGTTAATATTTTTTCTCAAAAAAAAATTAATTAAAATAGACTTTATACAAAATAATTTATTATGACTTTTTATATACTTGATAATCAACCATATAAAAATTTATATTATGGCAAAATTGTTTATTTTGTATAAAGTCTATTTCTCTAATTTGTCAGACTTTGAGAAAATCTGACAAATTAGAGAAAATGTTTAACGTTTTAAAGTTATGTGTCCGACTCGAGGTTTTGAACCGTCTTTTAAATCAATAAAATACCAATAAGTGTTTGATTCTAATTCTTTGCCTCCAAAAGTTCCGTTCCAAGGCGTTTCGTTGCCTTTGTACTTGATTATCAACTTGTTATGTCTGTCAAAAATAGAAATTTCGGCTTCGGGATAATCATCAATTGCTTCGATATAAAAATTCTCGTTCACTCCATCGCCGTTTGGCGTGAAAGCAGAAGGAATAAAAATATCTTGAATTTTAATTTCATCGGTTTTAACTTTGCAACCAATAGAATCTTTCACCGTGATAATATAAATTCCAGGATTTAATTTCGAAAAAGTTGTTTGAGAACCAAATTTCCCATCGTTGAGAGAATATTTTAACGGCTCTGTGCCTGCAGCTTGAATTGTTATCTCGAATCTTACAGTTGTGTCAATGGAAACAATTTGCGGAGCAGAATTTGTGTTGACAGAAATAGTGTCGCCGCCTTTGCAGCCGTTAGAATTTGTCACCAAAACGCTATAAATTCCTGATTCAGAAATCGAAATTTTTTGTGTAGTCTCGCCTGTTGACCAAGAATAAGACGAAAAATTTGAGGTAACATTCAAAGAAGTATCCATTCCTTCGCAGAAAGAGAAATCTTTGCCCAAATTTATTTTGGGATTAGAATGTATCGTTAATAAAAAAGATGTTGAGTCGCTTCCGCAGTCGTTTTGTGCGGCGAAAGAGTATTTTCCTCCGTTTTTTATCGAAATATTTGTTAAAACAAGAGAATTTGAGGTAGAAAAAGTTGAGTCACCAAAAAACCAACGTTGCGTTGTTGCCTCGCCGTTGACGGTTGCGAGAATGGTCGTATCACTCAATTCGCAAAGATTTACCAACGAAAAATCTAACGGAGTAACAATAGGCGGCTTTTTCATCGAAATTTTTATCGAATCTGTGTAACCCGAACCACAAGAATTGGAGACAACACAATAATAAAACCCCGAATCTGACTCTGTAACGGAAGTTAGTCGCAAAGTATCATCTGTGAAAATTGGTTGTCCCTCGTGAAACCATTGAAAATTTGTTGCATTTTCAGAATTGACAAAAAGCATTGTTGACGAGTTTTTACAAACACTTCGTCCCTCGCTCATTGCGGTAACATTGGGCAAAGAGATTGCTCTCGCAACGAGAGAATCCGAATATTTACAGCCTTTTTTCGTTATTTCTAAAATATAAGTTGTCGGAGTTTTTGCGATAAAAAATGTATCTGTTGAACCATTTTGCCACAAATAAGAATCGCAAGAATCGGGGGAATGTAAAATTGCAGAATCATTTTGACACAAAGAAATATCTTCACCCAAAGAAAAAACGGGAATCGGATTTACAACAACATTTATTGTGTCCCGATTTACGCAAAGATTAGAATCGGTAACAGAAACTGCATAAATTCCTGCCGCTGAGACAGAAATTTTTTGAGAAATCTCATTCGTTGACCACAAAATTGTTGCTTTTTCATTTTTTGCATCGAGAAATATCGTATCTCCTTCACAAATCGAAGTATCATTTCCAAGATTTACCGCAGGCAATTCGTTGACAAAAATTTCTGACGAGTCCGAATTTTGACAATTAAACGAATTTGTAACCGTAACTATATATTTTCCCGAATCAAAAACGTAAATTTGCTGCGAAGTTTGCTGCGTTGACCAAAAATATGACGAGCCAACATTTTGTGCATCTAACAAAATCGAATCGCCGCGACAAATATACAAAGAATCTCTACCCAAATTTATCGAAGGCAATTCGTTGACCGTTACAAAAACCGAATCTGAACTTTGACATTGAAACGAATTTGTGACCGTAACTATATATTTTCCCGAAATAACTGCATAAATTTGCTGCGAAGTTTGATAAGTATTCCAAAAATATGTTGCTTCAGGATTTTGTGCATCTAAAAGCAACGAATCTCCTTGACAAATTGCCGTATCATTTCTCAAATTGACG
The DNA here is from genome assembly GCA_020719385.1 of Rikenella microfusus. GTDB lineage: Bacteria > Bacteroidota > Bacteroidia > Bacteroidales > DYQK01 > DYQK01. The sequence goes on from DYQK01000030.1 coordinate 22,634, forward strand.
ACAGGAAGCGAGTTTACAACTAAATGAAACGTATCAGTTGCGGTACAATTATCGAAATTCGTTACTCGCACCCAATATGTTCCTGTTTGATTCACCGAAAGAGAGTTTGCCGCAGACGAATCTTGCCACAGAAATATTGCATCTTCGATATGAGTTTCGAGAAATATCGAATTTCCCTCACAAACGGCGGTATCATTTCCGAGATTAAACATCGGCAAAGGACGAATGTTGACAGAAATTGTATCTCGATTTTGACAAAAATTAGAATCGGTTACTTGAACAAAATAATTTCCTGCCAAAGTGACAGGAAAAATTCCTGAAGTATCGGAAAGAATTGTTGAGTCGTTGGTTTTTCGCCAAATATAAGTCGCATTTAACAATGTTGCGTTCAGAAAAACGGTATCACCTGCACAAAAACTCGTATCATTTCCGAGATGAACGACGGGCAGCGGCAAAATATTCACAAAAATTGAGTCTTTATTTTTGCAAAAATTAGAATCTGTCATTTGAACGAGATAATTTCCTGTTTGCGAGACAGAAAGTGTTCCTGTTGTGTCTGTTGTTGTGAGCGTGTCGAGATTTTTTTTCCACAAATAAGTCGAATGAGGTTGAAAAATGTTCAGCAGCATCGAATTTCCTGCACAAAAACTCGTATCTTGTCCCAAATTGAAAACAGGAAGCGGGGCAACATTGAGAATAAGATTAACAAGGCTGTCAGTTCCTGTCGAGGAAGTTAGCGTGATGTTAAAATTTCCTGTTTCCTTGTAACAAACTTCACCGATACAAACGGAATCACCCTGGCAGATAGTTGTATCGACAACGGTCTGACTAAACGAAAAGGCATAAATAAACAAAAAAATTATGCCGGGAATTATTTTTTTCATATTTTTAATAAGTCAAAAAAGAGATAAATAAAAAACAGTTTATTTGTTAAACGAAAAAAACGTTTATTTTATTGTGAAAAAATAAATTTTTAAAAACTTATATCTTTGATTTTCAATGTTTTAGGAAAAATCATTTTCACACAAAAATTTTACACAAAAATAATAAACTTTACACAAAAAATTTTGAGATTTTTGCGTAAAGTTTAAATTTTTTTCGAAAAAAATTATTCAGAAATCAAAATGTTTCCTGTCATTTCTTTTGGAATTGGAATGTCCATTAATGATAAAATTGTCGGAGCAATATCGGCAAGAATGCCGTTTTTGAGATGATATTTTTGGTCAGAAATCAAAAGACAAGGCACAGGATTCAACGAATGAGCCGTATTCGGCGAACCATCAGCATTTACCGCAAAATCTGCATTTCCGTGGTCGGCAATAATTATTACGTCATAACCGTTTTTTCTGCCCGCAGCAACAACCTCACCCACACACTCGTCAACGGTTTTTACCGCTTTCAAAATTGATTCGTAAATTCCTGTATGTCCAACCATATCGCCATTTGCAAAATTTAAACACACAAAATCAACTTCTTGCTTTTCTAACTCATTGATAATTGCATCTTTAACTTCGTAAGCACTCATTTCAGGTTTTAAATCATAAGTCGCAACCTTCGGCGAAGGAATTAAAATTCGTTTTTCATTTTCAAATTCCTTCTCTCTTCCTCCTGAAAAGAAAAATGTTACGTGAGCATATTTCTCCGTTTCAGCAATACGAATCTGATTTTTCCCTGCTTGAGAAACTATCTCGCCGAGAGTATTATTTACGTATTCCTTGTCGTAAATCACAAAAACATTTTTAAATTTCTCGTCATAACGAGTCATCGTTAAATAATACAAATCGATAGGTTTCATCTCGTATTCGGGAAAATCTTGCTGCGTAAGTGCAGTAGTTATTTGACGAAGTCTGTCGGTGCGAAAGTTAAAACAAATTACTACGTCATCGTGTTTAATTAACCCAACAGGATTTCCATACTCATCAACTTTTACCAGCGGCTTGATAAATTCATCTGTAACTCCTTCATAATACGACTCTTCTATTGACTGAACAATATTTTTCGTACGTTTCCCTTTTCCCAAAACCATTGCGTCATAACCTTCCTTCACTCTCTCCCAACGTTTGTCGCGGTCCATAGTGTAATATCTTCCCGACAAAGTGGCGATAATTCCGTTAGAAGTTTTTAAATGATTTTCAAGATTTTTAACAAAACCAAGTCCGCTTTTGGGGTCAGTATCTCTTCCGTCAGTTAATGCGTGAATGTAAACTTTTTTGATTCCCAAATTTTTCGTGATATCGCAAAGTTTGTACAAATGAAAGTCCATTGAGTGAACGCCGCCATCGGAAACTAAACCGAGAAAATGTACGGCTTTGTTGTTGTCTTTTGCGTAGAGAAGTGCGTTTTCTAAAACAGGATTTTTTTCGATTTTGTCCTCGCGAATTTCTTTGTTGATGCGAACCAAATCTTGATAAACAACTCTTCCTGCTCCGATGTTTAAATGTCCGACCTCGGAATTGCCCATTTGTCCTTCGGGTAGACCAACATCCTCGCCGCAACAAAGAAGTTGCGAATGTGGAAATTCTGCGAAAAACTTGTCTAAATTGGGGGTTTCGCCGCAAGCGATAACATCAGATTGTGTGCCATCGCCAATTCCCCAACCGTCAAGAATCATTAAAATGACTTTTTTGCCCATAAAAAATTTTTTACAAAATTAATAAAATTTTCTTTTTAACACAAAAAATTTTTATTTTTGTCTCAAATTTTAAAAAATATTTTAGAAAAATGTTACAAAAAAACTTCTTGGGAATTTTTTGTTTAATATTTTCCCTTTTTACTATTCTAAACTCTTGTCAATCAAGCACTTCGCAAAACGAGAGAACAGAAAAAGTATTGTTACCTGAAATGTTTTATAAACATTTTGCAGGAAATTTAAACGAAAAAATTAAGATTCGGATGAATTTGCAGGCAAACGGCAAATTTTTACAGGGTTATTATTTTTATGAATCTGTCGGAGCAATTATTTTTATTTCTGGTGAACTTTTGCCCGAAAATAAGGTTAAATTGATAGAATTTAACTCAAAAAATGACACAACAGGCATTTTTTCAGGACAATTTCTCACCAATAATAAACTTATCGGAAAATGGACGAATCCGAAGCGAACTAAAACTTTTAATTTTGAACTCAATGAAGATTATTCGCAAAGCGTTGAATTTCAATGTTTTAAGCAAAATAAACGACAACTTTTGAACGAACCCGACACAACGCCTTACGCAAATATTAATCTTTTTTATTTGCATCCAAGCAATTTTGCGAAAAAAGACGTTTTAACAAAAATTCAGAAACAAATTGCAACAAATTTTTTCACAGACATTGTTGTTATTCCTGAAAAACCCAACGAAAACATCAACAAATTTATTGAGAAATATTGTGCAGAATACAAAGTTTGGGGCAAAGAATTTGACCCAGGAATGGAAAACTTTGTCTACATTTGGACAAGAGAAGTAACATCCTCGATTTTGTATAACGATGATAAAATTTTGTCTGTCGCCGCCGATTTTTATGAATATTCCGGCGGCGCACATCCAAATTCTTCCCTTTCTTATCGCACTTTTAATCTCGAAACAGGAGACATCTTCCAACTTTCAGACATTTTTTCCCCCAATTTTGAAGAAAAATTAACAGAAAAAATTTTCGAAAAACTCAGACAACGCTCCGAGGCAAAAACCAACGAAGAATTGACGGAACAAGGTTTTTTCACAGAAAATATTAAACCGATAAATAATTTTTATCTCGATAAAGCAGGAATTGGGTTTTGTTTCAACGCATACGAAATTGCACCTTATGTTGTGGGTGCTTTTCTTATTTACATTCCTTTTTCTGAAATTAAACCAATTTTGAAAAAAGAATTTTTAACAAAATTTAATATTCGTTAAAGTTTTTTAAACAAAAATTCTGTCAGAACTCGAAAAACTTCTGACAGAATAAACAAAATTACGGAATAATAATTTCAAAACGATGAACTCGCGGCTCATTGTTATGACTTCTCGACAAAGAACCCAAAAAACTTATCGAAGGAATTCGTACTTTCGAACAACTACAAGTTCCCGCACCCGGCTCGCGAACCACTCGAAGTTCAATAATGTGTTTGCCAGGTTTTAGTTTGCGAACATAGACATCCCGCTGATTATGCGGACCATCACTTCCGCCAACTTCATTATCTCCCGCAGAAGACTTATAATTTGCAATTAATTTGCCATCAATATAAAATTTATAATGATCCCGTCCTGCATTCCAACATTTGTCCAAAATAATTTCTACATCCTTAGGAACAGGAGCAGGCGGCGGCGGAGGTGGCGGAGGCGGAAAACGTTTTAACGGAATATCGCGGTCAGAAGGAGGTGCAGACAACAAATCCGAAACTTTTTTATCTTTGATGGTAAAATCGTTGTCTTCATAATTAAATTTTGACGCAACAATCGAGATAACATCGTTCTCTTTGAGTTCGGTGAGAGTAAATATTCCATCTGCGTTGCTAATCTCTGGAATATCGCGTTTCACACCATTCACAAAAATAACATTTCTCGCACCCGCAATTGGAGTTCCCGAACCTAATTCTATATCGCGAAACGCAATCTCGACATTTTTGGGACGCAAATACAAAGTTCGTTCCTCCTCGGACAAAGCAACAAATTTATCAACACGAGAACTCTTCGAAGTATCATTAAAAAACGTTTTTTGAGCCAACAAATTCATCTCGGAAAGAATAAAAACATCATCGTAAACGCCTTTTCCAACGCCGTTTGTGTTTACTCTAAATATTTGCGACTTACCTGCAATAGTCATCGTTACCGTTGCATCGGGCAAAGGTGCTTTTGTATTGAGATGCTTCACAAAAACGACAACCATTTTCTTAATTGGTTTCAAACGCAAAGTTCGCTTTTTCAAATCATCTAAAACATCGCAAACATTTGCCGTAATTGTGTCATTTTCATAACCATATCGACTGGCAACAATTGAGAATCTGCCACAATAAGGCACTAATTTTTTTGCGAACATTCCCGCGGCGTCAGTAGAATCTACGGTTAAAGTATCTCTTCGCTCATACGAAAAAATTTTCAACACAACTTTTGCCTCAGGAATCGGTTGATTATCCGATTTATCGACAACCAAAAAGTCTAAGGGCACTCTTCGCACAATTAATTTTATCGGAATTTCTTCTTTGTCTTTGATTTCGAAGAAGCGAAGTTTCAAAGAATCGCTCAAAAAACAATGAGACTCCGCTAACGCAACAGAAATCGCATCGCTATGAAAGATTCTCGCAAATAAACTATACCAAATCTTTGTGAAAATTGCTTTTCCATCTACATTGGTCGTATCTTTTCGTTTAATCTCCTGAACTGAACCCAAAAGTTCATACGAAGGATACGAAAACGTTACCAACGCAGACTGAATCGGTTTATTGTCGTCAGCGTTTATAACTTTGAAATGCACTTCTTTCTCGCAATGAAGCAACAAAAACAGGGGCAGCAAAAGCAGTAAAAACCACAGCAACCACCAATAACGCCGCCTTTTCAAAACAACTTTATACTCATTTTGATTTTCAACGAAAGGAAATTCTACCTTTTTCTTCATAAATTTAGAATTTTATACTTATAAGACTCAATTTTTTTTAAATTTCACAAAAAAATAAAAATTTCTCACAAAAAAAACTTTTAACCATTTTTTCTCAAAAATGATTAAAAATTTTTTGGAATTTTAATTTTTTTTTTAAAAATATAAATCGCGTTTTCCGTCTTTTAGTTCGATTAAACGCTCACGCAAAATCTCAACATTTTGCGTTTCTTCGAGTTCTAAAATTTTCCTCTCAATAAGTTCATATCCCTTGATTTTCAATTCGTTAGTCGCATAATCTTCGAGATACTCGGCTAATGTTAAAATCGCATTCGGACTGCAATAACGTTTAATAAACCCCGGAACTGAAAACTCCATAAAATGCTCGCCTGTTCGACCAAGACGGTAACAAGCCGTACAAAAAGACGGAATATATTGATTTTCAACCAATTCCGCAATAATTTCGCCGATGCTTCGAGTGTCATTTATCTCAAATTGTTCAACGTTTAAATCTTGCTCCTTCGCATTATTTTTCGAATAACCGCCGAGTTGAATGTTGGTCCCGCCGTCAATTTGCGAAACACCGAATTTCATCACTTCCTGCCGAATATGAATCGGCTCGCGCGCCGTCAGAATCATTCCCGTATAAGGCACTGCAAGACGCAAAATGGCGACTAACTTTGTGAAATCTGCATCACTGACTAAATAATTTTTGTCAATATTTAACGCTGACGCATTTTGAACTCGCGGAAAAGAAATTGTGTGCGGACCAACATTATAAACCGCTTCAAAGTGATTTACATGACGAATTAAACCCAAAACCTCAAATTTCCAGTCGTACAAACCAAATAATGCACCGATTCCAACATCGTCAATTCCTGCTTCCTGCGCTCGGTCAAGTGACGTTAAACGGTAATTATAATCAGATTTTTTGCCCGAAAGATGCAATTTTGCGTACATTTCTGAATGATAAGTTTCTTGAAAAACTTGATAAGTGCCGATTTTTGATTCTTTAACGGTTTTAAAACCTTCAACAGAAAAGGGTGCAGCATTGATATTTACTCTCCGAATTTCACCGTTTTTGCTTTTCACAGAATAAACCGTTTTCACCGAATCGGCAATAAATTCAGGTGAATAAAGCGAATGTTCGCCGAAGACAAGAATCAAACGTTTGTGTCCCGAATCCTCGAGTCGCGTGACTTCTTGAATAATTTCATTTTTACTCAAAGTGATTCGTTTCTGATTTTTATTTTCGGTGCGAAAACCACAATATTGACAATTATTACTGCAAAAATTTCCTATGTAAAGCGGGGCAAACAACACAATTCGCTCGCCGTAGACCATTTCTTTTAATTTTCTTGCTCCCTGCTTGATTTCCTCAATTAAATCGGGAGAAGTTGTGTTGATGAGTATCGCTGTTTCCTGCAACGAAAGTCGGTTTTTTTGCAAAGATTTCTCAATAACTTTGCGTACACCCTCAGGAGTAGAAACCGTTTCTCGCAAAATTGTTTCAATTTCAGAGATGTCGATAAAAGGTTTCATTGCCTCGTCGGGAATGCGATATTTTTCAGGATGATAAATCATTTTGATAAAAAAGTAAAAAAGTACTTAATTTTTTTCTTTGCAAAATTACAAAAAAAATTTCAAAGTAAAAAATATTTTCTCAACTTTTTTATTTTTCAGAAATAAAAAAAATCAACATTTTGATTTTTAGAAAATTAATATTTTTTTGTAGTCAATTAATAAAAACGAATTTATTATTTTATCTCTTTGATTATTAACGAGATAGAAAATATTTTAAATTTTTTTGCGAAAAAATTTTTTTGTTAAAAAACAATTTTGTATTTTTGTGAGAAATTTTTAATCATTTTCAATGAGTGAACAGAAAAAAATACCAAATCCTGATGGTCGAAAAGGTTGCGAGGCACACAGAAATCTTATCGAAAAAATTGTTGATTATCTTACAAAAAAAGGATTTCGTCCAAGTAGAGAACATCGAATAAAATTGAATAATGGCAACAGCCGTTACGTTGATGTGGCAGGAACTTTAGACGAAAATTTGGTAGAATTGCATCAAGTTGGCGTTCAGACGCAATAAAAGACATCGAAGAGGCAGCAGGAATAACGGTTGAATTTCACGCATATAATCAAACTGAAAATTTATGAACAGCAGTCAAATTAATTTTTATTTAATGCCCGAAGATGTGGCAGAAAT
>DYQK01000031.1:0-26460 GCA_020719385.1 Rikenella microfusus
GATGAGTTAAAAGTTTCACAAATTCGTTTTTAACGTCAATTTTCTTTTTCGAAACAGCGTTAAACACTTGATTATCAACAAAAATCGCAGGCTCTTGATATTCTGACATCAAGTAACCAAGAAAATAAATCGAAATTATCGGCAAAGAACGGAATTTCTCAACACCTTTCTCGTCAACATATTTTTCGCCTCGCAAATAATTTGCTCCGAGATATTGTCGAAAACGCTCGATTGGGTCGGGATAACGAGATTTCTGCACTTCAATTAAAATTTTCTGTTCCTTTCCGTCTTCTGTTTTCACAACTGCCTTAAAATCAAGCCGATAAATCGACAAATATTCCGAAATTGTTGTTTCAGTTTTGCGTTTTCGTTTCGATTCTTTTCTCGGTTTTGTCCGTTTCAACTCTATTGCTGTTTCTTGCGGAAAAACTTCGAGAGAAAGAATTTCTTTGTCAATAATCGCTGAGATTAATTTTTTCGCCAATTTCTCGTTGTCCATCAAGTATTTGAAAGCCGTATCATAAAGCGGATTAACAATTCGCATAAAAATTAAATTTTTTTACAAAAATACGAAAACTTTTCGAAAAAACAAATTTTTTATAAAAATTTTCTTAAATTTTCACAATTGCCCCTTCGTTTTGCACCAATTTTCGATATTTTAACGAAGGAGACGGAATAAATTCTCCCAAATTTAACCGATTCCATTTTTCATCAACAGAAGAAATTGTCTCGTCACTGCTAAGAACAGGATTTGGAAAATCTCTTTGAAAATTATCAAATTTTTTGTTTTTAATTGTTCCATCGATAAACAATTGATTTTCAATGATATAACAATCTCTTTTTGGGTCGGTGTTGCTGCAAGTCCACCAAGTAATTGTTGAAAAATCAAAAATATCTACGCAATTATCAACAATAATGACAAATTTAATATTTTTGAGAAATGTTAAATTTTGAATCAATTCTTTCACGGGAAAAGTTTTTTTAATCGAAAAAATTAAAACAGAAATATTTTTTTTCAAAAATTCTGTGTTTATTTCAAAAATTTCGTTAAAAAGTTTTAAATTTTTCTCAATAATTTCAATGTTTTCAATTTTTTGAGAGTGAAAATTTTGTTTCCTCGTTGCATCGATTCCAAGTTTTCCTCCGAAAGTAAATTTTTGCGAGGAATGTTCCAAAACATCAGTTATTCCTTGCGAAATGTAAATATCTTCTTGAATATCAACATTTTGCGAAACTTCTTTTAACACTTCAAAATAATTTCGAATGTTGATGTTTGAGTCGAAAATTACCATAATTTTGTTAAAAATCATTTGTCCTGCACCCCAAAGCGAGTGAAAAATTTTTACTGCGTGAAAATCGAATTGTGAATTTATCTTAACAAAAGTTAAATTATGTGCAACGCCTTCGTCTGGAATGTGCAAATCAACAACTTCGGGCAAAAGCGTCATTTTGATAGGAGTAAGAAAAATTTTTTCCGTAGCGAGAGCGAAATATTTGTCTTCTTGAGGCGGAATTCCAACAATTGTCGCAGGATAAATTGCGTTTTTTCGATGAGAAATGCAAGTTATGTGAAATTGCGGATAAAAATCGGGCAAAGAATAAAAACCCGTGTGGTCGCCGAAGGGACCTTCAAGAATAAAATTCTCCTTTGTGTTAACAAAACCTTCAATGACAATATCTGCATCTTCGGGTATTTCAAGCGGTTGCGTGAGACAACGCACCATTTTAACTCTTTTCTTTCGCAAAAAACCCGCAAAAATAAATTCATCAAAGTTGTCGGGCAACGGAGCAGTCGCACAATACGAGTAAACCGAGTCGCCGCCCAAGATTACCGCCACAGGCATCGGTTTTTGCAATTTTTTGTATTGTTCAAAATGCCGAGCGGCAGTTTTGTGTTTGTGCCAGTGAAGGGCAGTTAAATTTTTTTCAAAAATCTGCATTCTGTACATTCCTGCGTTTCGAATTCCTGTTTCTGCGTCTTTTGTGATAACAATCGGCAAAGTAATAAATTTTCCGCTGTCGAAAGTCCAACATTTTAGAATCGGAAATTGTTGAATATCAATATTTTGCGAGATAATTTCTTGACAACTTCCTTTTTCTGTAATTGTTTTTGGAAAATATGACGAAAGTTTTTTGAACAGCGGCAATAATTTTAACTTTTCGAAAAAAGTTTTTTCTGTGCTTGAGAATTTTTTGAATAAATCGAAAATTTCTTGCCCGATGAAATCTAAATTTTGCGTTTTGAGAGACAAAGAAATTCTTTTTTCTGACCCAAAAGCATTGATTAGCAACGGAAAAGATGTACCGTTGTTTTCGAATAAAAGTGCTTTTCCGCCGTTTTTTGTTTTCGACATTCTGTCAACAACTTCGGGAATTTCTAAAAGAGGCGAAACAAATTCTTTGATACGAATTAATTCGTTTTCTCTTTCCAAAACTTCAATAAATTCCTGTAAACCTTTGTTTTTCATAAAATTTTTTTCAAAAGTAACAAAAATTTATTAATTTAACAAAAAAAATTAAACTTTTTAGTGAAAAAATTGGGGGAGAAAAATAATTATCCCATTGCGGTGTTAAAACCATTTAATGCAAAACGAATACTTTTTATTCGGGCAAGAAACGAGAATTTTTTATTTTTCATCGAAAAAATATTAATTAAACGTTGCCAAGTTTTTGAGAAAGATGGCAAAATCGAAATTTTGTGAAAGCAAGTTATTCTTCTTCTAAAAAAAGTTTTAACAAATTTCCCAAATTATGTTTTCCGTTTTGCAAAAACGATTTTATATTTTTCTCAGAATAACCCGTTATTTCAGCAATTTCTTTGTACGATTTTCTCTCGAAAAAGAAAAGTTCAATGCAGTACTTTTGTTCTTCAGGTAATTTTTTCATTTCTGCATAAAGCTGCTCTATTTTAATTTTTTCAAGAAAATTTTCTTCATCAGAGAGTGATTCATCTTCTATTTGTTCAATTAGTTTAACGTTTTTTTGTTTTTTTAAGTAAACTTCACATTGTTGACGAGCACATACATACATATAATATCTTATGTTATCTATGTCTTGAATCTTTTCAAATCTGAAAACATTAATAAACACATCGTTACAAATATCTTCTGCGGTCTCTTTGTTTTCCACATATTTAAGACAATAAAAAATAATTGTTTCTTTTTCGTTTTTATAAAGTTCTGTAATATATTGTGAATAAAAACGTTCAGAAAATGTTTTATTTTTTATTTCAGAAATATCTTGCATAAGACATTCTGTCCACCATTCATATTTTTCTTTTAATTCTCCACCTCTTTTTTCTTCTGCAGAAAAAAGCAAATTTTCTCCCCAAGAAATATCTCGTTTATACTCAATTATCAAAGTTTTTTCTTTGTTTAATATATCTTTTGCATATTTTTTCAATTCATTGTTGAGTGATGGATGTAAACAATTTATCGCCAAATCTAAAAATTTTTCTTTAAATTCCCAAATTCTATCGCTTTCAATAGAATCGTCAACTCTTGATAAAATAGGAATTATCACAGCATTTTCACCTCTGCGTTTTTTTATATAATCTGATTTTTGCAAACTTGCAATAACTCTTTCTGCACCCCACATATTTTGCTCGTTTGGGGCAATTAAAATCAAGTTGACATCGGGCATTTGCACATTACAAATTCCTGAATAATCGTTTAAACCTGTTCGGCTGTCGATGAGAACAAAATCGTAATCGTTTTTTAATTGTGGTTTCCAATAATCTTCGACAAAAGTTTTTCCGTCAAGGGAATCGTAAAATTCTAACCAGTCAAATTCTGCAATTTTTCTCGCATAATCTTCATTATAATTTCCTGCGGCAAGTAAATCAACTTTTCCTTCGTTGTGCGAAATAATATTTTCTGTAACAAAATCTTTGTAATTGGGCAAAATTTCTTCTGTTACGTCATTATTTTCTCGCATTACTCTTGAGTATTGATGTAAAAAGTCAATTAAACCGTGCTGAATTTTATTTCTGTCGAAATGAAAATAAAAATCCACGCCGGGTGCCTCTAAATCCCAGTCGATGACAAGGACTTTTTTTTGTTTTCTGTAACATAAACACGCAGCAATATTAACCAACATTTGACTTCTGCCCGTGCCGCCTTTGTAAGAATAAAAAGTTGTAATCATAAAGAAAAAGAATAGAATAAATTTGTTGGAACTTCATTTGATTTTACAGGCAATTTTTTAGCAATCTTTGTGTGTGAGGAAAAAGAATCACTCAATAAATTACCAAAACATAAATAAGATGTTAAAAATTTGACATCAGAATTTTTTTGTTTTAATTGTTGAAATTTTGTTAAAAATTCTAACAATTTAGGATAATTTGAACAGTCTAATTTATCAAAAAATATTTCTTGAGAAGGAAAATAATTTTTTGATAAATCTTTTTTCGAAATTTCTATAATATTATTCCAAGTAATATTATAATCAATATCAACAACATACGAGATATTTTCGCTATTGACAAACAAATCGTAATGCGATATTTGACCATCAACAAATTTGTTCAGAATTTCTGCATTACAACGATAAATTAACCAACGATTGAACAGATTATTTCTATCTACCCAATCAAATAAATACAATTCATTAAAATTTTTACCTTTAAATAAAGATAAAATCGGTCCATCAATGTTTATCAAATCAACAATTCGAGAAAGAGAATTCTTTAACTGAAAATTCTCTATTTTTTTACCTTGTAAAGTTTCCATTTTTAAAAATATTTACAATATTTAACACTTTTTCGGATAAATTAACATTTTCATATATGTGGAAAGTTAAATGTCCTTTTTCATTTAAGTCTCCGATTATTCCGTCTGCTATGGAAATATTTAATTCCGCAACCGAATCTCCTTTTTCGGAAATAAAGTCTGAATCCGTTACATTTCGTTTTGTTTTATAAAGTTTTTTGTATCTTTCAAATGCATTTTCGAGACTATTGAAAACAGATAAACCAAATCCTTTGCACATCAATTCCGAATCGTCTAACATTCGAGGAGGTGGATTTTTGATTTTATTTAAAGGGACAAAATCATTTTCGTTAAATTCGCAATGAACCCACCGAAATACTATTATCTTTGACTCTTTATAATCGCAAGGAGGACAATTTTTAACTTTTTCTAAATCTTCAAAATATTTTAATCTTTTCATAAACTAAATTTTTTGCAAAAATAAAAAAACTTTTTTGAAAAAACAAATATTTTTCTCAAAAAATTATTTCTCGTCTTCGAAAATTTATAATTTTCAAAAAAAAACGCTGCCAAGTTTTTGAGAAAACATAGCAACGCTTCTTTTTTTCGAAAAATTTATTTTTTCTTTCGCGTTTTGAACAATGCCGCAAGAGTGCGTTTGCGATTCTTTTTGCGTTGAGAAATTTGTTTCTTTTGTTTGCGATTAAAATTAAACTCTTCAAAAAAGTTCAACAACTTTTGCAACCAACCAAAATACAAAGAAATATACAAAGTCAAGGTTTGAGTCCAAAGCACAAAAATATTCACCCAAAAAGTGTCGAAAGATTTTCCTGCAATTAATTTCTGCGGAGCATAAAAATGTGCTTTTAAAAAATTTGATTCAGGGTCGTTAAAAATTGGGTCAACTTTTTGATACAAATGACTTTTATACTCAACAATTTTATTCGCTTCTGCCGAATTTAACACAAAATCCTCTAATTTTTTATTGTGATTATCTAAACGCAAACGTTTAAAAGTTTCTTTTCCGTCTTTTGTCTCCTCGCGTTTCGAAACATATAAATCTTTTTTGCGATTCGCAATGTTATAATGTTTGCGATAAAACAATTTTAACGCTTCGAGATAATATCGCGTGGCGGCAAAAGTGTTTTCGTTTATCTTGTCGATGTACAAACTGTCGATGGCTTTGAAACGTTGACTCGTTTTGGTAGACATTTCTTTTTTCAACTCGTTGCGAAGCAACAGCAAATCGGCAAGAACTTGAGATTTTTTTTCAGGTAAATGCAAATTTCTCTCGACTGAAGTTAATTTTTCATCTAATTTTGGAATCCAAAAGTCTTTTTTGAAATTTGCGATACTCATTTCTTTGTCTAACTCGTAAAATAATTTCTCGTAAGCGTTGTCTTTGAAAGTGTAAACTGCCAATGCCTCGTAACTCCATCTCGCAGTAATGATTTCTCCGTAAAAAGGAATTGAACTTGGAGAAGAAATTCGCGGATTCAGTTTGTCATACGACACCAAAACGCCGCTCAGAATGATTTGCGGAATGATTAAAAACGGAATCAAAATGTAAATTGTTACCGAAGTTTTAAAACCATCCGAGATATTGAGTCCCATCATATTTGCACAGCACCACGTAGAAAACAAAACCAACCAATATTGCCAATACATTCCTTGAATTTCCATCACAAAGTTACCGACTAATACAAAACTTATCGCTTGAAACGCTGAAAGACTGAACAAAATCGCAACTTTTGACATCAAATAACTCCCTTTACTCAAATTTAGAAATTTCTCGCGTTTTAAAATTTTTCTATCTTTGATAATTTCCTCCGCACTGACGGTTAAACCAACAAACAACGAAACAATTACAGACATAAAAATATAAACAGGCAAATTGCTGTTTTCAAAAAACGTATAACCCGTTTCAGAATTCGCATCAACATTGAAAAATTTGATGATAAAACTCAATAAAAACGCAAGAATCGGTGCTTCGAGAAGATTGATTAATATATATTGAGTGTTCGCAAGTTTCGAAAGAATATCTCTTTTGACAAAAATCGAAAATTGTCGAAGTTTGTGAGGAATTCGAAATGTAATTTCAGGAATTTTTTTCACCAACATTGACTTTTTATTATCAATTTGAGAGGAATATTCAATGTACATTTCATTCCATTCTTGCGGCGAAATTTTGCGGGTTTGGGTTAAATTGCCGTATTCATCGTGAACGCGTGACTCAACAATGTTAAAAATTTGTTCAGGATTCACATTTCCGCACAACGAACATTCACTCTCGCTCCAGTCGGCTTGCTGCACGCGCGATTTAAAATACATTATTGAGTCAACAGGGTCGCCGTTATAAATTAAATAGCCGCCTTGGTCGAGAACAATTAGTCGGTCAAACATTTTAAAAATATTTGACGAAGGTTGATGAATAACTACGAAAATTAATTTCCCTTTTAACGCAAGTTCTTTCAACAAATCCATAATGTGTTCGGAATCTCTTGAGGAAAGTCCCGATGTTGGTTCGTCAAGGAATAAAACTGCGGGTTCTCGAATCAATTCTAATGCGATATTGAGTCGTTTTCGTTGTCCGCCGCTGATGTTTTTGTTCAACGCACTGCCAACTTTCATATCTTTGATTTCGTAAAGTCCGAGACTCTTCAACAATTTCAACACTATTCGGTTGATTCTAAACTCGTTATAATTATCAAAACATAATTTTGCGTTGAAATACAAATTCTCGAATACGGTTAAGTCTTCCATTAATAGGTCGTCTTGAGAAACATAACCGATAACGCCTTTAATTTTTTCTTTTTCTATGTGAATATTTATTCCGTTAATCAAAACCTCGCCGAATGTTGGAACAGTGCTTCCGTTTAATACGTTGAGAAGCGTAGTTTTTCCTGCTCCGCTTGCGCCCATTATTCCGACTAATTTTCCTGCTCTTTCAATAAAACTCATTTTGTGAAGTCCATTTTTCCCATTTTTGAAAAAATATTCCAAATTACTGACCTCGAAAACGGTTTTAACTTTTTGCTTGTCGATATTATAAGTGCTGACGATGTCGCCGTAATAAATTGGTTTAATTTTCGAATTGCGTATGGAAGAACCCGTATTGAGAAAATGTATTTTCGCAGGATTTAAAAGCTGCCCGTTGAGATAAAGTTCATTCTCTTTGTTTATCAAAAAAATATACATATTCGCTGACGAGATAAAAAGCACAAAAATTTGTCCTCTTAGCCCATCAACCTGCAAATGTTTAACTTGCGAGTGATAAAATTCTTTGTTCGCATCGATGATGAGAATCTTCTCGTTTTGCGGAATAGTTTGTTTTGCTGTTAGCACAAAAGTCTCAAGATTTCGATATTCGTCCATCGGAATATGGAAGGAATCTGCAACGGTAGAGACAAATTCGAGTTCCAAATCCGAGATAATGCCTTCTGCTTTGATAAATTCCAAAAGTCTGATGACAACAACCATTTTTTGTCGTTGCGTAAGTTCCTCGTTGATGGCGGCACAAATAATTAAGACTCGCACCGACCTTTTTGCTAAGTCTTTAGGAGTGCGAATTTTACTGCGATAATCGTCATAATAATCGTCATAAAATTTGAGATACGAGTTAACAAGCAATTTGGTTAATTGTTCTTTGAGAAAAGATTCAACAACTTGTCTTCGTTCTTGTGGGTCGCTGTCAGGGCGCGCCACGATGGCAAAAAGTTGCATTAGGGCTTTTAATATTCGTTCACTCATAATATTTTCGCAATTCGAGAATAAAAATTTTTTGTAAATTTATAAAATTTTTTCGATAATTTTCTATAAAAAGTTTAATTTTTTCAATCCTTCTCTTAAAGATTCCTTAAACTTTTGATAAGAAGGTAAATTTTCTAATTTTTTTAACTCAATTTTACAACCAACAATTTGATACAAATCTGAAATCACTAAATTTTTGCGGTTTCTTTTGCTACAATCTTGTCGTGCAATACGAATCGCATCTTCAATAACTTCTTTGGGATTTGCAACATCTTCAGGAAAACGGTTTATTTTTAATTCATTATCCGTTTTTCTTGTACCGATTTCTTCTTTTAACAATTCACAGTCAGCCAACATCCACGATTCTGTCTCTTGAATTGGAATAACAGCGACTAATATTTTGCAAAAATCATTTTCTCTTTGTGCGTCAAGCTCTTTTTGTGCAGGAATAATTTTATTATTTCTTGTACTTTCATATTTTTTGTCATCAGCATCAGCATGAACACATAAAATCGTTATTCCATAATCTTTGACACCTTTTTCTGAAGCTTCTAAGACTTGTTCCACAAAATCTAATTCTTTTTTCTCAATTTTCAACACTTTTAATTCGGTTCCTATCTCTCCTTTACACTCAAAAGCAATATCGTCAAGAGTACGTTTCACAACACTTTCGAGAAAACGAATATCTGTTGTTCCTTCTGTAAATAATCCTGCATAAATTGTTCGGTTGCTAATAAAGTTAAATTTTTTTTAACTTGTTCGAAATCAGAAGTATCCAAAAGTTCTTTTATTTTTGTAATTGAAATTTTTTTATCTTGTTCTGAAATTTTATCCAAAAATTCAAGTTGATTTTCATTATGAACGCGAAAAACTTTTGTAATTTTCATTTTCATTCGTTTATCATTGATGTTATCTGTGAATGTGTGCATTTCTGAAAAGAAAATAGTTATATTTTCATTCAAAAATTTTGCCAATTCGGCAATAAAAACTATTGAGTGAGTATTGATAATTACCTGCCGCAAAGGAATCTCTGTATTTGAAAAATCAGTACTTAATTCTTTGAGTAATTCTACCATCATTTTTACTCGAAAAGAATGTATGCCATTTTCGGGTTCCTCAAAACAAAGAGTTCCTGTATGTTTATTATCGTATTCCAAAATACATAACGCTAAGATTCGCAAAGTACCCTCAGATAACACTCTCGAAGAAAAAGGTTTTTTATCAATATCTCTGAGTTTTATTAAATATTGTTTATTTTCGACATCATCAACAACATCTACTTCTGTATAATTGGGTAAAAATTCATTTAATTTTCGAGAAATCTCTTTTAAATTACTTGAATCATTTAATTTAATGCGATGCAAAGCCGCTGCCAAATATTTGCCGCTAGACGTAATTGTGTCTTCGCCGCTATTTTTATTTGTTGGTTGTCGTAAATCTTCAGGGTTTAACTGTAAAAAAATCCAATTTTTCATTTCTTCTTTAACTGCAAGACAATGTTTAAAATCAACAGAATCAATGCTGCTTAATACAGTTCTTGTCGCATTTTTCAAGGGATAACGTCTAACTCTTCCTGAAACTCCATCTTGTGAAACAATAACGACAGAATCTCCATTTCCATTTGTATCTGTTTTTATATATGGAACGCCTCTTTTCCCTTTCATAATCTTTGGACGATAATTTTCCCGCACATCCTCAGAAATAAGTTTAATCCATATATCCTCACCATGCTTTAAATTTACAAGAGATTCGTTCACAACAATTAATTCTTCTAAATCTGTAGAATTTGTAATTCTTCTAATTGTGAGACCGTATCGTAAACGAGTATATTTTAACGTTTCTTCATTGCCCCATTCGTCTCGAACAGTTTTGTTGACAAGCATCTCAACTTCAAATTCCATTTCAGAAGCAAAACTTCCATCTTCATATTGTGTAAATTGTTCAATTAAATCGCCTCTACGTTCTTTTTCATTAAAAATAACTTTTAATTTTTCAGGTTTCGTCAAACGAGATAATAATCGCAAAGCATCGAATAAATTACTTTTCCCAGAAGCATTTGTGCCTGCAATAACCGTAAACGGAGTAAATTGCATTTCAAAATTATGAAATGACTTAAAACCATTGATTTTTATACGAGTAATCATAAAATTAACGTTTAAAATTTAACTTACTATGTCTCATCCCATAGAGAAAGTATAAAAGTAAACCTGCCGCAAGCCAAATAAAAAAACGCAACCAATTCGAAAGATGTAATTCGGTCATTAAATAAAAATTTATCAACAAACTCGCAAGCGGAATAAACGACCATTGACGTTTAATGGCAAAAAACGACAAAATTATCGCAACAAAAATATAGATAACAAATGTAATATTCGGTAAAAATCTCTCATTCCAAAAATCTTCGCACACAAAAAAACTTTTTATCCCATCAAAATTCAGGTAAAAAATCAAAAACAAAACTATTGACGAGAGAAAAGGCAAAAAATATCGACTATTGAGATAGGGAATCTTAAAAATTTTTATTTCTTTCTCAAAAACAGGAAGTTTTTGTGTATCCAAGATTAACGCACCTCCCGAAACCAACACAAACGCAAATAATGTGCCAATGCTCGTCAGGTCGGTTACCTCGGTAAGATTCAGAAATAACGAAGGAATAGCAACAATGATTCCTGTCAAAACCGTTGAAAACCACGGCGTTTTAAAACGTTTATGTAGTTTCGAAAAAATCGGCGGTAACAAACCATCGCGACTCATACTCATCCAAATTCGAGGCTGTCCCACTTGAAAAACCAACAACACGCTTGCCATCGCTATTATCGCACTCACCGCAATTATCCCCGACAATTTTGAGAAACCAACCTTTGCGAAAACATACGAAAGAGGGTCACCAACGTTTAACTCGCTATATTTAACCATTCCCGTTAAAATAATACTTATCAAAACGTAAAGAATTGTTGTAATTATCAACGAATAAATCATTCCGCGAGGCAAATCTCTTTGTGGATTTTTGCATTCCTCCGATGTTGTTGAAATAGCATCGAAACCAATGTACGCAAAAAAAACGCCCGAAATTCCCTTCAAAACTCCCGACAAACCATTCGGTGCAAAAGGCTTCCAATTTTCAACATCAACAAAAAACGCACCGACACCTATCACGACTAACAAAATGACTATTTTCAGCAAAACCATTAAATTGCTTGCCAATTTTGTCTCATAAATTCCGATGTAAACTAAAATTGTTATCAACGCAACGATGGAAAAAGCAGGAATATCTGCGATAATTCGCAAATTAAAAATTGTTGGGGCAGAAGTCCAAGCGAGATATGCTTCCTGTAAAGTGGCAGAAAGTTGAGAAAGTACTTGTCCTTGCGAAAATAATTGTTGACACTCGGCAAAACCACGCGAGGCAGTAAGATAATCAATACTCAGAAATGAGGGAAAATGTACCCCGACATTTTGCAGAAATGAGGTAAAATAATCCGACCAAGAAATTGCCACCGCAATATTGCCGACTGCATATTCCATAATTAAATCCCAACCGATAATCCACGCAAAAAGTTCACCGAAAGTTGCATAGGAGTAAGTATACGCACTTCCGCTGATGGGAATCAACGAAGCAAAACGAGCATAACAAAGTGCAGAAAGTCCGCAACCTAAAGCAGTAAAGATAAACAACAACGAAACCGCAGGACCACCGCTCGCCGCTGCTGTGCCAATAGTGCTAAAAATCCCTGCACCGATAACTGCCGCCACGCCGAGTCCTGTTAGATCGCGAACAGAAAGATTTTTTTCCAACTGCACTTCTGAATTTTGATTTTCAGAAGCGTTTTGCAAAATTTGCTCGATAGTTTTTTTGCGAAAAAGAAAACTCATAAATAAACTTTTTCAAAATTTGTCAAATTTTCAAAAAATTAACAAATTTTTATCATTAAAAATAAAAATTATCTGTTTTTTGAAAAAACAAAAAAAGCACACTCGACTTTTTGAAAGGAAAGTCGAATGTTTTTTCTTCTTAGAAAAAAACAAATTAATTGACGATAAATTGAAACGGCAGCGAAAAGGTTTCGGCATAAGTTTCCCCTACCTCGAGCATATCCTCATCGAAATCTTTGTAAAGCCATTTTACGCGAATATCTTTTCCTGACTGACTCAATTCCTCAAATTTTAAGAGAATCTCATAAATCATTTTATTTGACGCAGAACTGAGATAAGTAAACTCAAACTCGCAAGTCCAAGTAACAGTGATATTTTCGCGATTTTTTTCTATCCATTCAATAACAGGCGAATAGACCGCAAACGCATCCTCTGGATATGACGCACCCACAATTCGAAATATTGAGTCAGTCATATCTAACAAAATATGCGGAGTATCTTCTCGACCTTCTATCATTAAGCGAGTAGAATTATTGATTCTCTCGGACATAATTATCTAAATTGATGTTTAATTTTTAATAAAAACCTAATATTTCTCAAAAAAACACATTGAAAAAATATCTCACAAAAATATAAAATCTTATTTAATTTACAAAAAAAAATCATTATTTTTGTAAATTATTTCACAAAATTATTGTAATTTTGTAACTCTTTGAATGCAACTTTTTTGCGACAAGATGCGTTATATAATTATAAAACTTACTTCTATGAATTTGCGGGGCAAAAATAAAGATTTTCTCTTAGAAAAATTATTTTTTTCGAAAAAAAATTTTTTTTATATAATTTTTTTTCTACTTTCTCTTAATTTGAAAGCAGGAAATATTACCGTTTCAGTCAATTTTACCAATGTTACAAGTTGCTTCGGTGGAAATAACGGCTCGATAATTATCTCGGCATCAGGAAATAATCCGCCATTTCAATATTCCGTCAACGGAGGAAATTCGTTTCAAAATAATAATTCTTTTTTGGGATTAACCGCAGGATATTATCAAACCGTAGTGAAAGATTCATCAGAAACTTGGGTATTCGGTGATTTAATCTATATTGACCAGCCCGCAGAACTCGAAATCGCCAATTTCTCCTTCAGCGACCTAAACTGTTTCGAAGGACACGACGGACAAATCATCGTCAACGCATCAGGCGGAACTGCACCTCTGGAATATTCAAAAGATAACGGACTAACATTTCAATACGCAAATATCTTTGACACCTTAGACGCAAATATTTTTTATAGAATTAAAGTGAAAGATTCCCACGGTTGCTCAACATTTCTCAACGACAGCATTCGACTCGAACAGCCAATGCCCATAACGGTTGTGCCTTCGTTTCAAAATATTAGCAGTTGCAACGGTGCAGCAAACGGACTAATATCGATTTTTGCCGCAGGAGGCACCTCGCCTTACGATTATTCCATCAATAACGGTCAAACTTTTCAGTCAAGCAATGTTTTTGATAATTTATTCGCAGGAAATTATAGAGTTGTTGTCAGAGATTATAACAATTGTCTGCAACGAAGCGATACGATTCATATTTTTCAACCCCTTGCTGTTGCTATTGACTCGTTAATTGTTGAAAATGTTAACTCTTGCACGGGAGGAAATGATGGCAGAATCACGATTCTTGCGTCAGGAGGAACACCTCCATATCAATTTTCGGTCAATAATGGAAATTCTTATCAAAGTTCACAACTTTTTACAGGACTAATTGCGAATAATCCGTATCAAATTAAAGTGCGAGATGTAAATTTTTGCGAAGTTTTTGGGGAAGTGATTTATCTCACCGAGCCTTCAGAAGTAATGATTAGTCATTATTCACATACTAACGTTACTTGCTTCGGTGGAAATAATGGAACAATAACGATTTCTGCCTACGGCGGGACGCCGCCATATTATTATTCCTCTAACGCAGGAATTTCTTGGAGTTCAGAAAACATTTTAACAGGTTTAACAGCAGGAAATTTTTATCAAATTGCAGTAAAAGATGAACATAATTGTCAGAGAACAGGAAATTCAGTAACTATTCAACAGCCTTCGCGTCTTTTAATTTCTGAAACGCACTCAAATATTCTTTGTTTCGGTGAAAATAACGGTTCAATAACACTTTCTGCGGCAGGTGGTTCGCCGCCATATCAATTTTCTGTTGACGGAACAAATTTTTCAACAGAAAATGAGTTTGATTCCTTAACAACAGGAATGTATTTCGCCGTTATTCGAGATTTTTTTAATTGCGAGGTGAGCGATGACAATATTTATTTAACGCAACCAACACAAATCGAAGCAGCAATGACGGTCAATAATGTAGTTTCGTGCAACGGAAATAGCGATGGAAGTATTTTTATCAATGCTTGGGGAGGCACTCCGCCGTATCGTTACTCCATAGATAACGGTCAACATTTTCAAAATAGCAATGAATTTCGAAATTTACCGTCAGAAAATTATATAGTTGTTGTGAAAGATTTTGTAAATTGTACTTTTCTCATTGACACTGTTACTCTCTCGCAGCCCGAACCTTTACAAATTGATTCTTTTCGCATAGAAAATGTCTCTACTTGTTATGGCGACAACAATGGAAGTGTTAAATTTTTCGTTTCAGGAGGAACATCTCCTTATTATTACTCCACTGATGGCGGAATATCATTTTCTCTCGTTGATTCTATTCCTAATTTAATTGCGGGAAATTATTCTTTGGTCGTTAAAGATATAAATCATTGTTATTTGTACTTCGACACAATAGTAACGATTTCTCAACCTTCACAAATTTTTGTTGCTGTTGAAAAAAATAATGTGCAAACTTGCTTCGGTGATAGTACAGGAAACATTACTTTGAAAGTTTCTGGTGGAACAAAACCATATCAATATTCGATTTTAAACGGTTCATTTTTGCAAAATGATAGTGTTTTCTCAAATTTAAAAAGTGGAAATTATACGCCGCAAATTATTGACAGCAAGAATTGCGTTCAAGTAGGAAGTTCGATTAATATTTCGCAGCCTCTCGAAGTGCGAATTAGCAGCGTTGAACATCGAAATGTTGGTTCTTGTTTTGGAGCAGATGACGGAGGAATCACTATTAACGCAACAGGCGGAATCGATACGACAGGGGAAAAGTTATTTTATTCCATCGATAATGGAAATTCGTTTCTCAAAAATGGCGGAGTTTACAATTTTTTATATGCAGATACGTATCAAATTGTGGTTCGCGATAGAAATTTTTGCACAAAAATATTTTCGCTTCCTACGATTATTTCGCAGCCGCAAGAGTTAAAAATTGCGTCTGTTTTTGGTAAACAAATTGAATGTTTTAACGATTCTAACGGAATTGTCAATGTTACCGCACAAGGTGGAACGCCGCCATTTTTTTATTCCATCGACAACGGACAGGTTTTTAAACCTTTTTCGCAATTTGCAAATCTGCATTCAGGTACTTATATAGTGAAAATCAAAGATTATAACGAATGTTTCGCTGCAAAAACCGATACCGTTATTTTAACGAATCCTTTGGAATTGATAATTACGAGACAAAATTTTCAGAATGTCGAGACTTGTTACGGCGATAAAAACGGTTCAATAACGTTGGAAGCAACAGGCGGTTCGGGAGAATATTGGTTTTCAATAAATGGCGGAATGAATTTTCAAAAAGATTCGGGAATATTTCTCAATCTTGCCGCACAGAAATATCCCGTTATTGTCAAAGATTCTCGAAATTGTCAAAAATTGGGGGATATTATTGAGATTCAAGAGCCTTCGCTTTTTCACATAAAAAATGTCAATTATAAAAATATTTCCTGTAAAGACCGAAGTGACGGTGTTATTGAAATTTTTGCCGAAGGTGGAATTGCCCCGTATTTTTACTCTATCAACGATGGCGATACTTTTTTTGTTACTCCGAAGTTCACAAATCTTTTGCCGCAAAAACCCTATCCGATTCGGGTGAAAGATTCGCATAATTGTCAGGAAATTTATAGTACGTTAATTTTGTTTGAGCCTGATTCGTTGAAAATCACGCACTTAATAAAAACTAACGCAACTTGCATTGACTGGACTGACGGTCAACTTGAGGTTCGGACAAAAGGTGGTTCGTCTCCTGTTCAATATTCGTTGGACGGGCAAAATTTTCAAAGCAATAATTTATTTCAAAATTTACCTGTCGATTCGAGTGGTTATTTCATCACTATTCGAGATGCAAATTTTTGCACCGATACGATGCGAAGCGAAGGAATTTTTAATCCTGTTTCGAGTGCGTTGTTTGAACTTTCGCAAAGCGAAGGCTGTTCGCCGCTGGAAGTGAAATTTCTGCCAACTTTTTCGGAGAATTTCGAAAAATGGAGGATTTCTGATTCTACGGTGAGAAAATTTAGCCCAACTTACGTTTTTCAAAATAAAACGGATTCTATAATTTCAATAAAAGTGGTCGCAGAGGCAACTTCGAATAAAAATTGTCGCGATAGAATAGAGAAATATATAAAAATATTTCCATTGCCTAAAATAAATTTTTCGTTTCTGCGAGATACAATTTATTTTCCGCAGACAACTATTGAGATAATTAATCAAAGTCAGTCGGGTTACTCAAATTATCGTTGGAAATTTGGAGACGGCGATTCTATTGATGCAGAAAATGTTGCTTCGCACATTTACGCAACTTGCGGCACTTATCTCGTTGATTTTCAAGCGAGTAACCAATATTGTACTTTTCATATGAAGAAAAATGCGTACATTTTTAATAAACCGTTGATTCCTGATTTTTCTTGCGATAAAAAAGGCTGTTTGCCGTATTCTGTTCAATTTGAAAATGTTTCGCAAAATGCACAGTCATATTTTTGGGATTTCGGTGACGGCAATTTTTCGTCAGAGAGAAGTCCGATAAATATTTACACAGAAACAGGAAAATATGCGGTGAAATTGCGAGTTACAGGCGATTGCAACAGCGAATCTACAAAAATTGACTCAATTTTCGTATACAAAACGCCGAAAGCGATGTTTGAGATGAACATCGACACCGCCATTGTCGGCGAGCAAGGAATTCATTTTTACAACAACACTCTTGACACAATTTCTGAATTGCGTTGGAATTTCGGCAACGACAGCACTTCAACAGAGCAAAATCCGTTATTTTTCTACCGAAAACAAGGAGTTTATAGCGTTCAATTATGGGTAAAAACTTCCGATGGCTGCACAGATTCTGTTACCGCAGACCGCGGAATAACTATTTTGCCGCCTGTAATGATGAAATTTCCGAGTGCGTTCACACCTAATGACGACGGTTTAAACGATGTTTTTCTACCTTTCGCTCAAACGGTTGCGAAATATAAACTGCAAATTTTTAATCGTTGGGGAATTTTGATTTTCGAATCGATAAATGCTGAAGTTGGGTGGAATGGTTTCTCTGCAAATGGGGAAAAATGTCCGCAAGATGTTTATGTTTGGCGGGTAACAGGCGAATTTCAAAACGGAAAAGAATTTTCCTTCTTCGGTGACGTAACATTATTGAGGTGAAAAAATATATAATTTTTCAGATTCTGTCAGAAACTTTAAAATTTCTGTCAGAAATTTTTTTTCATTTTACAAAAACGCAGCATTTTTTTGCAAAATTTTCATTGTGTGATAAAAGTTTCGCAATAATTCAGGAAGCAATTTGTTTATATCAATATTTTGCTGCTTAATCCATTTCTGTGTTTCATAATCAACAGGAAATTCTGCATTTATAACCCACTGAATTTTGCCTGTTTCAATGTCTTCTTCTGAAATTTCAGGAATATCGCAAAAGTCAATGTTGTTGTCATTGTAAAAAATTAAATTTTCAGGAACTTCTATACCGTTTTTCCCCAACAAAATAACTTCTGAAGGACTTAATAATTCGTTATTAAATTCAACAACACAACATTCTGAATTGAATAAATTTTTATTTATCAATTCTATTGCTTGTTTTTGTGAAATTTTTGTTTTCATAAGTTAATTATTAAAATACATTTCTCGTTCCTTATGACTTGCAATTCGGGTAGAAATAATACGAATTATTTTACCTCGAAAAGTAAAAACAACCGTAATAACAATTTTTAATATACTGCCAATTGTTATCCAACGTTCTTCTCCGTAATCCTTACGTAAATCAATAGAGGTTTTTCGTTTGACGTCATAAAAAACTTCCTTTGCATCGTTAAAATCTATAGAATGTTTTTCGATGTTTAGTTTATTTTTATTTTCATCCCATTCAAATTCCATAAAATATTGTTGAAAAATTTTTTTGCAAAAATAAAAAAAAAAATCAATAATTTCGATTTTTTGAGATAAAAATGAAAAAAAATTTCTTACCTTTGCCGCACAAAAAAAACTTTGTTAAACTTTTTTTTCAAAACTAAAATGATAGAAAAATTTGTAAAAATAGAAGGAATTGGCAAATTTAATAATTTTAATGCCAAGGGAAATATTGCTTTTAAAAAAGTTACCATTATTTACGGAGAAAATGGAATAGGAAAAACAACTCTTGCGTCTATTTTGAAATCATTGAAAACCAATGATTCCTTAATTCAACAAAAAAGTTTTGGTTTTGCACAAAATCAATCTGTTAAAATACTAAATAATGGGAATACCATTACTTACTCCGAAACGGGAAAATGGACAAACAATGTTTCTGACATTGAAATTTTCGATATTCATTTTATAAATGAGAATATTTTTACAGGTGCAAAAATTGATAATGAACATCAAAAAAATGTGTTTAATTTTGTAATTGGAAATGAAGGTGTTGAACTTAATGAAGAAATAGAAAATATTAAATCTGAAATATCAGGTAAAAACAAAGAAATATCAGATTTAGAAAAAATTATATTGTCGCATTTCAAAAATAAACCTGTTGACGAAATAAAAAATATTTCAAATGAAGAGAATGTTGATGAAAAAATTAATTCTCTGAAAGAAAAAATTGAAAAATATAAAGATTTTCAAAAAATTAAAAATACAGAACCTTTAAAAGAGATAAAAAAATTAGAATTTGGAAATATTCAATTTGAGAACACTAAATCTTTCTTACAAGAAACTATTAATTCAATTTCTCAAGAATATTTAAAAGAAGTTGAAAATCATAAAGCGAAACTTGGATTAAAAGAAAATCCTGAGCATTGGTTAAAAAACGGATACGAAAGTAATTTGTATTCGCAAAATGTTTGTCCTTTTTGTTTGAGAGAAATTGATTCAACGCAAAAAATTATCATTGCTTATAATCAATATTTTAACAAAGAATATTTGAAAATGCAGGGAGAAGCATCAGAATTAATTGAAAAAATAAACAGTTTGAGTTTAGAAAAAAAAATTTTAGAAATAGAGAAATCTATTTCTCTTAATTCGGGTAATGTTAATTTTTGGGAAACTTATATAAAAACTCAAAAATTAGAGTATCTTGATTTTTCGCGAGATTTTTTAATCGAATTAGAAAAAGAATTTCGCAAAATTGTAGAAAATAAAAAAAATAATTTGTTGCAATCTGTTGATATTGAAAAAGTTTCGGGATTAGAACAAAATATAAACATTGCAAATGAAAAAATTTCGAATTATAATTTACAAGTAAAATCGTTTAATGAAAAAATTTCCTTGTTAAAAAGAGAAATTTTAGATGTTGCGAATCTAAATCAAGAATTAAATCGTCTTGAAACGGTAAAAAAGCGATATTCTAACGAAATTTCTGAACTTTGTAATAACCATAATAATTTGAAAAATGAATTAAAAAGTTTAGAAACTCAAAAAGACGAAAAAGTTGACAAATTGAAAAAGGATACAGAAACTTTTTTCGAAACATACACAAAAAAAATAAATGAATATCTCAATTATTTTGCAAGTTATATAAAAATTAAGAAAGAATCAATTGGTTATATTGGAAAAAGCAAAACTGCTTCTTTTAAATATTCGTTATTCGTTTCTGATAATGAAATTTCTCGAAACGAAAATTCAGATAAACCTTCGTTCAAAAATTGTTTAAGCGAAGGAGATAAAAGTGCTTTGGCGTTGTCTTTCTTTTTTGCGAAACTTGAATTAAGTGAGAAATTAGCCCAATCAATTATCGTTTTTGATGACCCAATTTCGAGTTTTGATATGTCTCGAAAAACAAAAACAATTTCTAAACTTATTAATTTTTCTGAAAACGTTAAACAAATAATAATTTTGTCTCATAATTTTAACTTTGTAAGAGAATTGTATGAAGGAGTAAACAATAAAAATATCGAATATAAGATTTTAAAATTGAATTTTAAAAATTCCACACAAATTGTCGAACTTAATGTTGATTCTGAATTTAAAAGTCAATATTTTAAAAATATTGATAAATTGGAAGATTTTTTGAGGAATGGAGCAAGTGATGATGATGAAAAACGAAATATTGCAACTTTAATTCGTCCTACATTGGAGGAATATTTTCGTTTTAGATTTTACAAATATTTTAAAAACAAAGAGTGGTTAGGTGATTTTTTGGAAAAAATTAGAAGTAGTAATGCAGGCGGACCTTTGTATTCTTTAAAATCAGATGAAGAATTGTTAAATAATATAAACGATTTTAGTAAACCATATCATCATTCAAATCCAAATTTCAACAATGAACCAATTAACGGACAAGAATTAAAAGATTTTGTTAAAGACACTCTCGATTTAGTTAATAAGGTGTAAATTTTTTCATAAAAAATGGAAAATAATTTTTCGTTTCATCCGATTTTGTTGTCTACAAAACCTCAATTATTTGCGTTGTGTCGCAAATACGAGGTTTTAACGTTGTTTGTTTTTGGTTCAATAACAAGTCAAAAGTTTAATGAACACAGCGATATGGATTTTTTGGTTACCTTCGGCGATATTCCTTTGATAGATTATGCCGATTATTTTTTCGATTTTATGCACGATTTAGAACATTTGTATTCTCGCAAAATAGACTTGTTGACGGAGAACTCTTTGACAAATCCATATTTGATAGAATCAATTAATCGGAATAAACAATTAATTTATGACTGTCGAAATAGTGAAATATCTGCATGACATTAAAATGTCAATTGACGCAATTAACGAATATTTGGGCGAGGAGAGAAATTTTTTTAATTTTCAAGGAAATCGAATGCTCAAAAAAGCCATTGAACGAGAATTTGAGATAATTGGTGAAGCAACAAATCGAATTTTGAAAATCGATAATCAAATTGCGATTACTTCGGCAAGGAAAATTGTTGATTTGCGAAATTATCTTGCTCACGCATACGATTCGGTTGATTATAATACTTTGTGGGGAATAATTTCCAAGCATTTACCAAATTTGAAAATGGAAATTGAAAATTTGTTAAATAAAAAGTAAAAAATGGAAAATAATTTTTCGTTTTTTAAACTTTGCCAAGATTTTATTATTTTGGTAAAGTTTTTTTTTCGTAAAAATTTGTTTTTTTGCAAAAATTTTTTAACAATTTCGATTTTTTGAGATAAAAATGAAAAAA
Organism: Rikenella microfusus; assembly: GCA_020719385.1. GTDB lineage: Bacteria > Bacteroidota > Bacteroidia > Bacteroidales > DYQK01 > DYQK01. Next base: position 21,841 of record DYQK01000031.1, read on the forward strand.
ATTTTAAAAATATCAAATAAATATTTAACTTTGCACTTTGAAAAATAAATAATCCGAGTCTATGAAATCGATAATTTCTCCTATTCCCAAAGAAAAATTACTTGCCGAACTTACTCCTGAAAAGTTTGTTCGTTATACAAATTTCGGTGATAATAAAATTTATGTTTTTACTCATCTCGATTCTCCCAATTTGATGTTGGAAGTTGGTCGTCTTCGCGAACACACTTTTCGAGACGCAGGCGGAGGAACGGGCAAGGAAACCGATATTGATGAATACGATACCGCAGAAATTCCGTACAAACAATTAATTGTTTGGGACGAACAAAATATGGAAATTGTCGGAGGTTACCGATTTTTTGATTGTCAAATTTTGCCGCTTGATGAGACAGGTAACATTAAACTTGCAACAAGTGAATTATTTGAGTTTTCGGAACGATTTATCAAGGAATATTTGCCCTGTACCATCGAGTTAGGTCGTTCTTTTGTGCAGACAAAATATCAAGCAAGTCAAAATAATCGCAAAAGTTTGTACGCTCTCGACAATCTTTGGGATGGAATAAGTGCGTTGTCAATACTTCATTCGCATATTCGACATTTTTTTGGGAAAGTAACGATGTATCGCCATTACAACGCTTTTGCGAGAGATTTGGTGTTATTTTTTATGAAAAAACATTTTCCTGACACCGAAAATTTAATGAAACCGTTGTTTCCGTTGCCGATTCAAACTTCTGAAGAAATTTTAAATGAAATTTTTCCGCATTCGGAGTATGAAAAAAATCATAAAATTCTGTCAAAAAAAGTGCGAGAATTGGGCGAAATGATTCCACCGCTGATAAATTCTTATATGAGTTTGTCGAAAACAATGAAAAGTTTTGGTACCTCGCAAAATCATCACTTCGGAGATGTCGAGGAAACAGGTATTTTAGTTACTATTGCCGATATTCACGATTCGAAAAAATACCGTCATATTTCAACACATTCGAAAAAAATTTAATTTTTTTTGAAAATTTTTGCGAAAAAATTTGGTGGTCTCAAAAATAATGTTTATCTTTGCACCGATTTTCAAAAGTATTGATGGGCAATTAACTCAGTTGGTTTAGAGTGTCACCTTGACAGGGTGGAAGTCATTGGTTCGAATCCGATATTGCCCACAAAGTTTAGGTTTTTAGTTTTGGAAAAATGTCCTTAGAAATAAGGATATTTTTTTCTCAAAAATTTCTAATTAAACAAAAAATGAAATGTTGAAAAAATTAATCTTTGCAATACAAATGGATGAACTCTATTTTTAACTCGTATTCTGTATAATTTGACAGAAAAAATTCATTTTCCAAAATCAATTCCTTGAGAAAGTCCATTTCGTCATCAGAAAAAAATACTCAAAATTAAACCATTCTGCAAAAACATTGCCCGCAGTTTTGGGGTTAATATTCACCAAAGACTTTAAATCTTTGTACTTTACAGACGAAAAAAAAATTATTTTTCAGGTTTTTCCATAATTTTTCGTTTAAAATTTTCACAAAAATACAAAATTTTTCGATAATTTTTTATAATTTTGCCCAAAATTATTTTTTTATGCAAAATTTAAAATTTAGTGCGATAATTCCTGTTTATAATCGTCCTGACGAGGTAAATGAATTGTTAGAAAGTTTAACAAAACAGACGTTTAAGGATTTTGAGATAATTATTGTGGAAGATGGCTCGGCGATAGATTGTCGAGAGGTGATAAAAAAATATGTTGACAAATTAAATATTTTTTATCATTTTAAACAAAATTCGGGACCTGGACAAACGCGAAATTTTGGAGCAACAAAGGCTTTTGGAAATTATTTTATTTTTTTCGATTCCGATTGTTTGATTCCTGAAAAATATTTCGAAATTGTAAATAATGAATTATCAACGAATTATGTTGATGCTTACGGCGGTCCCGATGCGGCACATCCTTCGTTTACCGATATTCAAAAAGCAATTAGTTACTCGATGACTTCGTTTTTTACCACAGGAGGAATTCGCGGCGGCAAAGAAACGATGGATAAATTTCATCCGCGAAGTTTTAATATGGGTTTTTCGAAAGAAGTTTTTGAAAAAACAGGCGGATTTTCGCAAATGCGTTTCGGCGAAGACGTTGATATGAGTTTGCGAATCTTGGAAAATGGTTTCAAAACGCAACTTTTCAAAGAGGCTTTCGTTTTTCACAAACGCCGCACCGATTTTAAAAAATTTTTTAAACAAATTTTTAATTCAGGAATTGCACGAATAAATTTGTATAAACGTCACCCTAAGTCGTTGAAAATCGTACATTTTCTCCCTGCGGCTTTCGTTTTAGGAACAATATTTTTATGCGTTTTGAGTATTTTCTGCTGGTATTTTATTTTGTTTTTGGCAATTTATTGTTTGTTGATATTTTTCGATTCGCTTCGCAAAAATAAAAATCTCAAAGTTGCTTTTTTGTCAATTATCGCAAGTTTTACGCAATTATTCGCTTACGGAACGGGTTTTTTACTCTCTTTTTGGAGACGAATCATTTTGCGTCAGGATGAATTTCACGCTTTTCGCAAAAATTTTTACAAATAATTTCTCAAAATGCTTCACGAAAAATTAAAAAAGTTTTCAATAATTTTGGCATCTCAGTCTCCGCGAAGACAATTTTTACTTCAAGAATTGGGTTTAAATTTCGAGATAAAAACGAAAAATATTTCTGAGATTTATCCTGATTCGTTGCGAGAAGGTGAAATTGTGAAATATTTAGCCGAGTTAAAAGCCGCTGCTTTTGAGTCAGAAATGCTTGATAATACATTACTTATCACTGCCGACACAATTGTGTGGCTCGAAGGTGAAGTTTTAGAAAAACCTAAGAATTTTCAAAATGCTTTCGAAATGTTGAAAAAACTTTCGGGCAAAAAACATATTGTTTACACGGGAGTTTGCTTGAAAACGTTGCGAAAACAACATACTTTTATTGTTGACAGTAATGTTTTTTTCAAAAATCTCTCAGACGAGGAAATTCAATATTACCTCGAAAATTTTCAACCCTACGACAAGGCAGGTGCTTATGGAGTGCAAGAATGGCTCGGTTACGTTGCGATAACACGAATCGAAGGTTCATATTTCAATGTAATGGGGCTTCCTGTGCAACGTTTGTACGAAGAATTGTTAAATTTCACAAAAAACGAATAAAAAAATGATAGAAAAAATAATTTTTCTCGACGAAGTTGATGCGATTTCGTTTTACGGTGCGAATAATCTCAAAATCGAAAAAATAAAATCATTTTTTCCCAAAGTAAGAGTAATTGTTCGCGGCAACGAAATAAAAGTCATCGGCGACCCTTTGGAAATTATCAATTTCGAAGAACGAATCGATTTGTTGGTTAAACATTTCACAAAATATAATCAACTTTCGGACAAAGATATTGAACGAATTGTCTCGGAGGATGTGAACAAAATTTCTGCAGAAAATGAGAAAGGTGAGAATTTTTTAGTTTACAATCTCAATGGAAAACCCATTCGCCCGCGCACGGTGCATCAAAAAGCGATGGTTGAGTCGTATCAAAAAAATGATTTAATTTTTGCTATTGGTCCCGCGGGAACAGGAAAAACTTATCTCGCCATTGCTCTTGCCGTTAGAGCGTTGAAAAACAAAGAGATACGCAGAATCATATTGAGTCGTCCCGCAGTGGAAGCAGGTGAGAGACTTGGTTTTCTCCCAGGAGACGTCAAGGAAAAGTTAGACCCATATTTGCAAGCACTTTACGATGCACTCAACGAAATGATTCCGCCGCGAAAACTTGAGGATATGATAGAAGACAAAGTTATTCAAATTGCACCGCTGGCGTTTATGCGAGGCAGAACTTTGAGCAATTGCGTTGTAATTTTGGACGAAGCACAAAATGCTTCGGCAAGTCAGTTGAAAATGTTTCTCACAAGAATGGGTGAAAATTCGAAATTCATCGTTACGGGAGACATCACTCAAATTGATTTGCCCAATAAAAGCGAGTCAGGTTTAATTTTATCGACAAAAATTTTGCGAAATATCGAAGGAATTGAGTTTATTTATTTTGACAAGCAAGATATTGTGCGTCATCGTTTGGTGACTCATATTGTTGATGCTTATGAAAGAGAAAAAGAAATTCTTTCTCAAGAAAATCAAAAAATTTAGTTTCTGATGGAAACGTTTGCGTTGATAATTTTTGTTATCACTTATATCGGAATAATTTTTACTCGACTGCCCAAAATCAATATTGACCGTCCTTCGGCTGCGTTTTTCGGTGCCGTTGCGATGATGGTTGCGGGGATTATTTCGTTCAACGAAGCTATTGCGGCTATCGATTTTAACACTATTGCGTTGCTTTTAGGAATGATGATTATTATCGCCACGCTGCAACTTGACGGTTTTTTCTCGTTTATTGCCCGTAAAACAATTTCTTTCGCAAAAAGTGAAACGAAACTTTTGATAATTATTGTTTTTGTTACAGGAATTGCGAGTGCGTTTTTGGTCAATGATGCGGTAGTTTTGCTTTTTACGCCTGTGATAATTATGATTTGTCAATCTTCGAATCTGAATCCTGTTCCATATTTAATGGCAGAAATTTTGTCTTCAAATATTGGAAGTGCGATGACAATAAC